>NZ_VHIK01000005.1:0-272155 GCF_006680105.1 Bacillus sp. B4EP4a | reverse complement strand
TGTGTGCTCACTTAAAATTTAACGTTGGCGCTTTGTTTTGTTCAGTTTTCAAAGAGCAATTTGCGTCGTTCGTTTGGAAACGACTTTAATAATATATCAACTATATTATATTTTGTCAACAACTTTATTCTTTCGCTGTCGACTTAGTTATTATATCTAGTATCAGGAATAAAAGCAATAGTTATTTTAAAATAAATAATATACATGAATTCATAGATTTCAAATACTATGACTGCTCTCCTGGTCAAGCTGAAAAAGCTTACCTTTTAAGAGTAAACTTTTCTTTAAACATTATAATATTTCTTATATATATAATTCCCGATTAATCCCTGAATTGATAATTTGCTCACTATCCATCACCTTTATGACCGGTCTTGTTTCCGAGCCGGCATCAATAAAAATGATTTCAGCAATGAATCCATTGTTCAGTTTGACCCTGCTTCCTATGAAAAAATTAGCGAAGCTTGATAACAAGGTTTTAACTACCCTAATATCAAATTTACCAAAGTCATCATGTAAAATCATTCCTAATACCTTAAACGGTGACTGTTTCTTTCTATAAGTCCTCTCGGAAGTCATGGCGTGAAATACATCTGCAACTGCAATGATTTTTGAGAATAAGTTCATGGGCTTTGTTTTCAATCTTTTGGGATAACCCGTTCCATCTAACCTTCCAGGATGCTCAAGAACGGCTATCTTCACACTATCCTTAATGATGGAACTATCTTTAATCATCTTGTAGCTGAAAATAGGATGAGAATGTATCTCCTCATTATTCTGCTGTCAGGCTTGCCGTTTTACTTAATAACCTTGGTGGCAGCCTTGCCATCCCGCACTCTGCCAGACATCCGCCAATTGCAACCTGCCAGACATCAGCCCTATTGCATTTCATTTTATATGCAATAATATCCCCCTATTAATCCAATGGAAATAGCATGATGATATACATAGTCTTCTTTATTGCAATAGTGGTGCAGCTTCAAAATGTTTCCTAGTTCCTCTAAATCCTTGTCCATAAGGGAAATCATGATAAAACGAATCATGGCCACCTCGGCTTTACTGCCCGCTTGCCAATTTTTAAATAATCGTTTATATGTTTGTACCGACTTAAGATAAAAATCCGTAAAATCCAATGACTCTTCCATCTCATCCCATTCTGGATCCATTACTTCTTTCGGCAGAAATCTCTTTCCATCAATCAAAGTTTTTTCAAAGCTTACCTCTGTTATTAAAAAGGCTTGCAAAGCTTCGATTAATTGCCGGGTCATTATTGTTTTTTCATACATTATGGGTCTGTTCGAAAGACCTCTAATCTCTTTTGACAGGATGCAGCCTTCGATTAAATAGCGAGTTTTCACAAGCAAAACGTTTCACCTCGGTAATATTGGTGAGTATCATTCCACTTGAAAAACATGGTAGAAACTAGATTTTTTTATGATTAAACACCTAAATAAATTCAATTTATTGGCATTTTCATTTTTAATCCCCTAAACATGATAAGTCTTTTTACTCAAATTCGAACACTCTTGAAATCAGTTTGAAATTCATTTTAAGCCCAAAAAAAAGACCCAGCTCAATTGCCCGGGTCTTTTTTAGGTAGAAAGATTATTCTTCCGTATCTTTTTCAGTTTCTTCATTTTCTTCAATTACAGTAGGTTCAGAATCAGAATCTGGAGTCGTGACCGTTTCTATATCCATGTCTTTTTCTTCTTCTTCTTCTCTTCCTACGATGGCTACCGTCGAAACATATTCATTATCAGCGGATTCGAGTCGGATGAGCTTAACACCCTGTGTATTACGGCCCGTTTTAGAAATGCCTTCGACTTCCATTCGGATCAATACACCAGCTGCTGTAATCAGCATCAAATCTTCATCTACACCCGTAACTGTTTTCACGGCTATAAGTTCACCATTTTTCTCAGTGACATTACATGTTTTTATTCCTTTGCCTCCACGGCTTTGAATACGGTATTCTTCCGCAGAGGTCCGTTTTCCATAGCCGTTTTTCGTAACGATCAGGACTTCTTCATCATCTTCAAGAATTTCCATTCCGACAACTTCATCATTCGTCCCTAAGGAAATCCCTTTAACTCCCGCTGCAGTACGTCCCATTGTCCGTACATCCGTCTCAGGGAAACGAATCATCATCCCGGACTTCGTTCCAATTATGATCTGTTTCTCTCCATTCGTAAGACGGACAGAAATCAATTCATCATCTTCACGTAAACCTAGGGCAATTAAACCATTATTACGGATATTTGCAAAAGAAGACAAAGGTGTACGCTTTGATACCCCATGTCTGGTCGTGAAGAATAAATACCAATCGTCAGCAAATTCCTTCACAGGTATGATTGCGTTGACCCACTCGCCTTTATCGACTTCCAACAAGTTGATAAGCGGCAATCCTTTTGCCGTTCTACCATATTCAGGTATTTCATATCCTTTGGAACGATAGACTTTACCTTTGTTGGTGAAGAATAATAGAGTGTCATGAGTCGATGTGGTTAACAAGTGACCGACAAAGTCATCTGTATTCGTTCCCATACCCTGTATTCCGCGCCCCCCGCGTTTTTGGCTGCGATATGTGGTTGCAGGCAAGCGTTTAATATAACCGTTATGCGTAAGTGTCACGATTATATTTTCCTCTGGGATTAAATCTTCATCTTCCAGGCTTTCAAAGCCGGCTAATGTGATTTCAGTTCTCCGTTTATCATCAAAACGCTCTTTAATTTCAAGAAGCTCCTCACGAATGATTTCAAGAACCTTTTCCTCATCAGCAAGAATGGCTTTATACTCTGCAATTATGGCCATTAATGCCTGATATTCATCTTCAATTTTTTCACGTTCCAGACCTGTCAAGCGTTGTAAACGCATATCCAGGATAGCTTGCGCTTGTTTTTCAGAAAGTGAAAATTGTGTCATTAACCCTTCACGGGCAATTTCAGTAGTTTGGGAACTACGGATTAACGAAATGACCGCATCCAAATTATCAAGTGCAATGCGCAAACCTTCTAAAATATGGGCACGCGCTTCCGCTTTCCGTAATTCAAATTCCGTCCTGCGCCGTATGACTACCTGCTGATGCTCTAAGTAGTAGTGCAGGCATTGTTTTAAATTCAATACTTTAGGCTGACCGTCCACCAAAGCAAGCAGATTGATTCCAAAGGTTGTCTGCATGGCGGTATGCTTATACAGGTTGTTCAAAAGGACATTTGCATTAACATCCTTTCGAAGCTCCATGACAATACGCATGCCGTTGCGATCCGATTCATCCCGTAAGTCGGTAATGCCTTCGATTTTCTTATCTCGAGCAAGTTCTGCAATTTTTTCAATCAATCTTGCTTTATTCACTTGATAAGGGATTTCCTTAACAAGGATTACCTGTTTACCATTGGGTTTCTCTTCAATCTCGACTTTCGCACGTTGAATGATTGACCCTTTTCCGGTTTCATAGGCCTTTCTGATTCCACTTCTCCCTAAAATCAAACCTGCTGTCGGAAAGTCCGGACCAGGGATATATTCCATCAACTCAGGAATTGTAATTTCAGGATTCTTGCTTAAAGCCAATACGCCGTCAATTACCTCGCCTAATTGATGGGGTGGAATATTTGTTGCCATTCCTACTGCTATACCAGATGAACCATTCACTAACAAGTTCGGGAAACGGGCTGGCATAACGGCTGGTTCTCTTTCTGAACCATCATAGTTATCTTGGAAATTAACCGTATCTTTATTTAAATCGCGAAGCAATTCCATCGAAATCTTTGACATTCTTGCTTCTGTGTACCTCATTGCGGCAGCTTGGTCTCCATCGACTGAACCGAAATTTCCATGACCATCGACAAGCATATAGCGATAGTTAAAAGGCTGCGCCATCCGTACCATCGTTTCATATACGGCTGAATCACCATGCGGGTGATATTTACCGATTACTTCCCCGACAATACGGGCAGATTTTTTAAATGGTTTATCCGAAGTCATTCCAAGATCATTCATTGCATAAAGAATTCTTCGGTGTACCGGTTTTAAACCGTCCCTTACATCAGGCAAAGCCCGAGACACGATAACACTCATCGCATAATCCAAAAACGATGTCCGCATCTCGGTACTTATATTTATTTCTTTTACACCTGATCTTTCATTTTCTGACATGGAGCCAACCTCCTATAAAAAGCTTATATCTCATTTAGTTTTAACTGTTCGTTCACTATGTAAAGAACAGGATGTAAAAAGCATCCTGTCAAAAAATCAGATATCGAGATTTTTTACATAAATTGCATTTTCTTCAATGAAGTTACGTCGTGGTTCTACCTTATCGCCCATCAACATCTCGAAAGTTTCATCTGCCTCGGCAGCATCTTTCAAACTGACTTGAAGCAGCGTTCTCGTTTCAGGATTCATCGTCGTTTCCCACAATTGCTCTGGATTCATTTCCCCTAGCCCTTTATAACGCTGCAGGTTAGGCTTTGGAGTACTTGGCAAACTTGCTATGATTTCGTCAAGCTCGCGGTCATTATAAGCATAATCCACTTTTTTCCCTTGCTGGATTTTGAAAAGCGGCGGCTGAGCAATATATATATATCCGTACTCGATAATTTTTCGCATATACCGGTAGAAGAATGTCAACATCAGTGTTCTGATATGGGCACCATCCACATCCGCATCGGTCATGATGACAATTTTATGGTATCTAGCCTTTTCAATATTGAATTCATCACCAATGCCTGTTCCAAGTGCTGTAATGATCGTACCTATTTCTTCGTTATGAAGGATTCTATCCAATCTCGCTTTTTCTACATTCAGGATTTTACCCCTTAGCGGCAAAATGGCTTGGAAATGGCGGTCCCGTCCTTGCTTTGCCGAGCCTCCCGCCGAGTTTCCTTCAACGATGTACAATTCACTGATACCCGGGTCCTTGGAAGAACAATCCGCCAATTTCCCTGGAAGATTGGATACTTCCAAAGCACTTTTCCTTCGGGTCAATTCACGCGCTTTCTTCGCTGCCATACGGGCTCTTGCTGCCATTTGCCCTTTATCTACAATTTTCCGGGCCACGGCAGGATTTTCGTACAAGAAGGCATCAAGTCGTTCAGAAAGAATGGAATCAGTAACCGTTCTTACTTCAGAGTTTCCGAGTTTGGTTTTCGTCTGACCTTCAAATTGTGGATCAGGATGCTTAATCGAAATGATTGCCGTTAAACCTTCCCGGACATCTTCACCTGAGAAGTTGGAATCAGCTTCTTTTAAAAGACCATTTTTCCGTGCATAATCATTGATGACACGGGTTAAAGCAGTCTTGAATCCTGATTCATGTGTACCGCCTTCATAGGTATGAATATTATTGGCAAAAGAAAAGACATTACTGATATAGCTGTCGTTATATTGGAGAGCCAATTCAACAGAAATTCCATCTCTCTCGCCTTCCATGAAAATCGGTTCCTCATGCAATACCTCTTTTGAACGGTTCAAATGCTCAACATAAGATTTGATACCGCCCTCATAGTGGAAATCCCTGATTTTCTCTTCTTCCCCACGTTTATCTTCAATGATCAGTTTCAAGCCTTTATTCAGGAATGCAAGCTCACGGATTCGTGTAGCTAATGTATCGAAATCATATTCCAAGGTTTCCGTGAAGATTTCACCATCAGGAATGAAGTGTACAGTCGTTCCTGTATGATCGGTTTCCCCGATAATTTTCAAATCTTCTTTAGGGATACCGCGGTTAAATTGCTGATAATGGATTTTACCTTCACGATGAACATAAACTTCCAATACCGTGGATAAGGCATTAACTACTGAAGCCCCAACACCATGCAGACCACCGGAAACCTTGTAGCCCCCGCCGCCAAATTTACCGCCCGCATGAAGGACCGTCATGATCACTTCAACTGCTGGCCGTCCCATTTTTTCATGGATACCGACTGGAATTCCCCGACCATTATCGACTACGGTTATGCTATTGTCTTCTTCGATCGTCACTTTGATTTCCGTACAGAAACCAGCTAGCGCTTCATCAATACTATTATCGACAATTTCCCAAACAAGATGGTGAAGTCCTTTTGCAGAGGTAGAGCCGATATACATCCCCGGACGTTTACGAACTGCTTCTAAGCCTTCTAAAACCTGTATCTGATTCTCATCGTATGCCTGAGCTTGTACTTCTTTTTGTTCCATTGTCATTCGTATCACCTACACTTTTCTTTTGGCATTTATCAATTTTCAGGAGAATTTATAACGTTTAGCTACAATTCAAAGAATATCTATATCATCGATTAAGAGCGATGACTGCAGTGAACGCTTTTTCAAAGTGGACGACGCAAGCGGTGAATAATATACCTGTTTGTCCGTCACTACAATCGATTTAACCGAGTTTTTTGCTAAATGGTAAGTTACATCAGACTTTTTCTCCAAAAATTCACTCATGATTGGAGAGGCCTGAAGCAGCTTCTTATCTAAAATGGCTATGACATCATCCGTTTTCACAAGAATGTCTTCACCAATATGGAGATACATACATTCACCTCATCATTTAACCTTTTTTATACTTCCTTGACTCACATAAAAGGTGGACGCTTCTCTTAGGGTTTGATGATCGATTCCATCAACGGAGGGTGTCGTCACAAATGTCTGCACTTTCCCTTGTATCGTATTCAGTAAATGGGATTGACGGAAATCGTCAAGTTCCGATAACACATCATCCAATAATAAAATGGGATACTCGCCGATTTCTTCATGGATCAGCTCAATTTCGGCAAGCTTCAAAGACAGGGCAGTCGTACGCTGTTGTCCTTGTGAACCATATGTCTGGACATCGCGGTCATTCACAAAAAAAACCAGGTCGTCACGATGAGGACCTACCAATGTTACACCCCGTTCAATTTCCCTTGTTTTTATTTTATCAAATTTTTCTGTGTATACTTCTATCATTTTCGTCAAATCCATAGATTCTGATACATCAAGCGACGGTTTATATTGGATTTTCAATACTTCTAGATTTCTGGAGATCCCCGAATGAATCGGCTCTGCCCATTGCTGGAGCTTTAAAAGAAACTCGTATCTTCTTTCGACAATTTTCGCTGCATACTGAATAAATTGATCAGTCAGCACGTCAAGCATCGTCGTATCCGTTTGTTTCCGGGTCTGCAGAAGCTTTAAGTAATGATTTCTTTGTTGAAGTATTTTATGATATTGGCTCATATCATGAAGGTATACGGGAGAAACCTGGCCAATTTCCATATCTATAAAACGGCGTCTGACTAGAGGACTTCCCTTTACAAGGTTAAGATCCTCAGGCGCAAACATGACCACATTCATATTTCCGACATATTGACTCAACTTTCTTTGTTCAATATGGTTGCACTTCGCCTTTTTCCCTTTTTTTGAAATGGTCAGCTCAAGTGGTATTGAGGTATTTCTCTTTCTAACTCTTCCTTCTATTTTAGCATACTCTTCATCCCAGCGAATAAGTTCTTTATCATTTGAGGTCCGATGGGATTTTGCCATTGCTAAAACAAAAATGGATTCCATGACATTTGTTTTCCCTTGAGCATTTTCGCCGAGGATTACATTGACTTTATTCTCAAAAGTCAGATTCAATTCGGTATAGTTGCGGTAATTTTTCAAACTTATATTTTCAATATACATATTCCGCTCTTCCCTTATGTTTTAGCTTGTAATTGTGTAGGTGCCAAATCCAGGAATCTCTATTTTATCACCTGATCTTAATTTTCTGCCCCTTCTCACGTCTAATTCGCCATTAATGTAAACCTCATATTCACTTAAGAACCATTTCGCCATTCCGCCGCTTTGAATCAAATCGGCCAATTTCAGGAATTGTCCAAGCGTAATATATTCGGTATTGATTTTTATGGAGTCCATTTCATGCCTCACTCATTTCTAAGTAGTCTTTAATATTTCATTTTACTAAATTAATCCCATTAAGACAAAGTATAGCTTTTTCAGTTCTTGTTTTTAGCGATTCAGCGTTCCGGACAGCATTGAAAAAACGCTAAAAACCCTTTGGAAACCTATATTTAAATATAAAAAAATTAAAGACCTGCTATACAAGCCTTTAATTTTTTTGAAATATTATTTTAGCTTAATAAGTCCTTACCGGGAGAATTAATTGCAGCATGGAATCATCATGTAGCGGGCGAATGACAAACGGACGCATTGCACCTGTGAAATTAATTTTTATATCGGAACCTTCCAATGCTTTTAGAGCATCCATTACAAATTTGGCACTGAATGAGATTTTCAGGTCTTCACCTTCAATGGCTTCTGCCTGAACCTCTTCAATTACTTTACCAATTTCAGGAGTGTTGGAAGAGACTTCGATTATACGGCCTTCCAGGGTTGTCAATTTGACGACATTATTTCTTCCTTCTCTCGCCAATAAAGAAGCCCTGTCGATCGCTTGAAGAAAATCTTTAGTGTGAACAATCACATCCGTTTTGCTATCAGATGGAATCAAGCGTGATGTATCGGGATAATTTCCTTCAAGCAGTCTTGAGAAGAATAATAAATTTTCAGCTTTGAAAAGTACTTGGTTTTCGGTAATGACGATTTCAATGAGTTCGTTTGTATCATCAAGGATTTTACTTAACTCATTCAGGCTTTTACCTGGGATTACAACGCTATAGGTCCCGTTAATTTTATTTTCTATTTTGGCTGTTCTCATTGCAAGCCTATGACTATCTGTTGCAATACAGGTCAATTCGTCATCTTGTACCTTCAAGTTTACACCTGTTAAGATGGGGCGTGTTTCTGACGTGGACACTGCAAAGCCAGTTTGGCGGATAAGGGTCTTTAAAAGGTCCGTTGGAAGTTTGAAAATATTTTCTTCTTCAATGATCGGAAGATGTGGATATTCCTCAGGATCCAGTCCATTTAGATTAAATTCAGCTTTACCTGAGCGAATAATCGTTTGAAAGTTATTCTCCACTTCAATTTCTACAGTATCCATCGGCAGCTTTTTGACAATTTCACTGAAAAAACGGGCATTCAGGACAATACCGCCGCTAGTTTTAACTTCAACAATCTCATCTCCGTCAACCTCAGCCGGGATGAATGATTGGATGGAGATATCTGAATCACTTCCTGTTAGAGTGACACCCTCACTAGTAACGCTTATTTTTATCCCCGTTAGAATCGGAATCGTCGTCCTTGATGTGACTGCTTTCATTACTTCTTGGACACTATGAACTAATCGATCTCTTTGGATTATAAATCTCATGTTTCATCCTCCAATTTTTTTATTGCCGAATAGGCATATTTATTAATAATTTTTATTAAAAAAGATAGTAGTAATAGTAGTAGGGCCTGTTGATATGTGGATAAGTCCACTCAACCTAAGGAAAAACAGTCTATCCACATGTGGACAGACTGTGTGTAAGTAGTCATCAGTTATTCACATTATCCAGAATCTATTATACCCTCAACTGGTCCTGGATTTCTTTAACCTGACGTTGAAGCTGTGTGTCCGTTTGCATGAGTTTGGAGATTTTTTCATGCGCATGGATAACGGTCGTATGATCGCGACCTCCAAATTCATCACCTATCTTAGGCAGGGATGAGTCCGTTAACTCCCTGGAAAGATACATGGCAATCTGTCTTGGAAAGGCTACGGATTTTGTCCGTTTTTTCGCCTTGAAATCCTCAAGTTTGACACTATAATGTTCACCGACTGTCTTCTGGATTTCCAAGATGGTGATTATTTTAGGTTTGGAGCTAGGGATGATGTCTTTTAATGCTTCAGCTGCCAAATCGGCATTTATATCTTTATTAATCAATGAAGAATAGGCGACGACACGAATAAGTGCACCCTCCAGCTCACGAATATTGGAATCGATTTGGTTGGCAATATAGAGCATGACTTCATTCGGGATATCAAGGCCCTCAGCTTTTGCCTTTTTACGCAATATGGCAATCCGCGTTTCTAGGTCAGGAGGTGTGATATCCGTGATCAAGCCCCACTCAAACCTTGAACGGAGGCGATCCTCGAGTGTAGGTATCTCTTTTGGCGGGCGGTCACTCGAGATGACAATCTGCTTGCTTTCTTCATGCAACGCATTGAATGTATGGAAAAACTCTTCTTGAGTTTGTTCTTTTCCCGCAAGAAATTGAATATCATCAATTAATAAAACATCCACGCTTCGGTATCTATCACGGAATTCCCCAGCTTTATTGTCCCGGATCGAGTTGATGAATTCATTCGTGAACTTTTCAGACGATAAATAAACGACCTTTGCATTCGGATTATGCTCAAGAACATAATGCCCGATTGCATGCATTAAATGAGTTTTTCCAAGACCTACGCCCCCGTATATGAATAAGGGATTATAGGCTTTGGCCGGAGCTTCTGCGACAGCGAGAGACGCGGCATGGGCAAAACGATTGCCGGAGCCGATGACAAATGTATCGAAGGTATTTTTCGCATTCAGCATATGCTGCGGAAATGCAGCATGCTCTTTGTCCTGTTTTTTTATCTTTTTAGGCTGAACAGGAACGGTAAAATCATCATCTTCTTGATTGGGGGGAATGATGAATTTTGCTTCCAATTCCTCACCGGTAAGTTCAAACAATACATCGGAAATAAGATGGGAATAGCGTTCTTCAAGCCAATCCCTGGCAAATTCATTGGGAGCGGTGACTGTTAAGGTATCACCTTGCAGTAAATAAGCCTTGGTTGATTTAAGCCAAGTTTCAAAGCTTGGTTTACTGATTTTTTTTTCGATTTTTCCGAGCGCCTGGTTCCAGAGGCTATCGATGTTATCCAAACTTATCCCTCCTTTGCAAAAAATTTTTAATGATTGTATCTAAATGTATAGGCACAAATAAACTCATCGATTGCCGTCTTTATATTAATTTTGACAGCAATGGTTCGGTGAGCTGTATAAAGGAATTTTGTGTTGTGTAATGTGAAGTGCCTAAAAACTATATCTTGCGCTGTACAACTTTTGTACAGACTACATCTGGTAAGCCAGTGCAGATTTGAATGTTTATTCATCAACAGGTATTTTAAGAATTATATAATAAAGAAGAAAAAAGGGTTTTCGACAATATCCACCATCTGTGGACAGATTAATATACACAGGTCGAATAAACTATCCACAAGTTATACACAGTCTGTGGATAAACGTTCCCTGTTGATAAAGTTATTCAGAGTGAAAACACAAATATAATATCAGAAATTCAGGCGTCTTGCAATGGGTTAGAAAACTTTATCCACAACTTACCGAGCTTGTGGGAAAAACTTTTCCACAGGCCATTGTTATGTGCAAAAGTCTATAAAATGGTTTGTGGATAGAAAAAAACATGTCGAATTTTATCCACAGACCGTGATTATAGCCTCGAATTAATTTAACTTGAACCAAGTTGTTCAAGCCGGAAGACGTGCATGTGACAGATAGAAAGTGATTCAGGTTCATTCATATTATTTGTCGAATGTTGTGTCGATCAAGAGAGGATTCATTGCGAATCTCATATTTGTGCCCATCGATAAAATGATGGAAATTTCCCTTTCCCCAAAAATTTCTATATCAGTTCGGAGCAAAATCATTTACAATAGGCTAGGTAGTAAAAAAAGGCCTACTGGACATTGAGCATTAAAAATGAAATATTTTTATGGATGAGGTTGACAAGTAGAAACCTCCATCTATATAATTGTAAAGACTGTCTTTAACTGTTATTCCTCAGGGAGGTGTCATATAATGAAAAGAACTTATCAACCGAATAACCGCAAACATAGTAAAGTTCACGGTTTCCGTGCACGTATGAGCACGAAAAACGGACGTAGAGTAATCGCTGCACGTCGCCGTAAGGGCAGAAAAGTATTATCTGCATAGACCACTGAAAAGTCTCAGTGGTCTTTTTTCGCAAAATAAGGGATTTACTGAGACTCAATTCATGTAATGAAGGTGTAAAAATGAAAAAAAAGTTAAGGATTAAGAAAGAGGACGAATTTCAGCTTGTGTTTAAAAAAGGTGAATCTTCTGCTAATCGGCAATTCGTTGTCTATGTCCTTGAAAAGCCGGGTCAGGATTATTTTCGGATCGGCCTTTCAGTCAGTAAAAAAATCGGGAACGCCGTTGTTAGGAACCAAATCAAAAGATACATACGGCAAGCGTTTTTGGAATTGAAAGAAGATATAGAAGAGGGTAAGGATTATATTGTGATTGCTCGAAAACCAGCGGCGGAGATGGACTTTTTCCAGGTGAAAAGCAGCTTGATCCATGTCCTGAAACGTTCTAAATCATTAAACTTTAAAAAGAAAAAACAATAAAGTCCCCTTATATCGAATAAGCACTCCTCGGATCATGTGGTTACTTGAGAAAAATGACATAGAAAATTCCGATTGTAAACTGTGGAAAAAGTGGATTACTTTTCCTTGAAATCTTCTAATAATCAGTTCACAATTGTTTCAAAAAAGATTGATTGCAGTTAGGAGGAAATTACGGTTGAAAAAACGAATATTACTCATTATTGGACTAGCCTCGATAATGATGTTGTTAGCAGGGTGTACGGAAATCAAAGAACCTATTACTGCAGAGAGTGAAGGTTTTTGGAATTCATACATTGTCTATCCATTATCAGCCCTGATCATTTGGCTTTCTGAAGCATTTGGTGAGAACTATGGTTTGGGAATCATCGGTGTTACACTTATCATTCGCTTAGCATTACTTCCATTAATGATCAAACAGGTGAAAAGCTCGAAAGCAATGCAGGCCATTCAGCCTGAAATGAAAGAACTTCAAGCAAAATACAGCTCAAAAGATGCTGCCACACAACAAAAACTACAACAAGAAACAATGGCTCTATTTTCAAAATATAATGTGAATCCATTGGCGGGATGTTTGCCGATATTGGTGCAAATGCCGATTTTGATCGGATTTTACCATGCAATCAGCCGGACGGAAGAAATTGCTTTACATAGTTTTCTTTGGTTTGATTTAGGTTCCCCGGATCCTTATTATATTTTACCGGTCGTTGCAGGTATCACGACTTTTATTCAGCAAAAGATGTCCATGGCTGGAATGAACTCCAATCCACAAATGGCGGCACAAATGACGATGATGCTTTACATCATGCCAATCATGATTGTTGTTTTTGCTATTAATTTCCCCGCTGCTCTTTCTCTTTACTGGGTAGTTGGTAACCTTTTTGGTATCGTTCAAACATATTTCATCAAAGGTCCGGATCTTAGAAAAGCAGCTGCGGAAAACGCGGGAGGGGCAAAGAAAAAGTGAAAAAGGTAACTGCTACAGGACAATCTGTCGAAGAAGCAGTAAATTTAGCTTTAGCTCAACTGAACAGCACTAAAGATCGCGTGGAGATTGAAATAGAAGATGAGGGCAAAAAAGGATTTTTTGGTTTATTTGGTGCTAGGAAGGCCATTGTCCATGTGACATTGCCTACAGATCCCATTGAAGAGACACTTGGGTTTTTGAAGAATGTCAGCGTGGAAATGGGAGTCGATGCACAAATTGATGTCACTCGTAAAGGGAAGAACGTAACATTCCATTTATCAGGTGATAAAATTGCATTATTGATTGGTAAAAGAGGTCAAACACTAAATTCTCTTCAGTATTTAGCGCAGCTTGTTGCAAATCGATATTCGAAGCAGTTTTTGAATATTACTGTAGATGCAGAAGATTATCGAAATCGCCGCAATGACACTTTAGTCCAATTGGCTGAAAGAATGGCAAATAAAGCCATGAAAACAGGTAAAGCTGTTTCACTCGAGCCGATGCCATCCTATGAACGTAAGGTCATCCATAATGCCCTCTTGGATTATCCAAAAATAAAAACAACTTCAAGTGGGACTGAGCCATATCGCCACTTGGTCATTACTCCACTTAAATGAACCTTCTGCTTTTAAGCAGGGGTTCTTTTTTTAGGCCATGAAATCGTTGTGTGTTTAATGTTTTTTTCAAGTATTAATTCAACAATAACTGACAAAATTCTTTTTATAATCTCTTGATTCGTAAAGGGAATGGGAGAAAGGGAAGCGGGCGATATTTGTTATTCACATGTGGATAAGTTAAAATGAATATTACAGAATATGGATTAATTGCATGTGGATAACTCTTGGAGAGCAGGAGTATCTACTTTTTTTCATGAATATACTGTGGTATTGTAGTAATTTAGGGATTCGACGATTTTATTAACAGAAAAAAATAGAACCATCATTATATAAGAGGTGAAAGCATGGAATTCGATACAATCACCGCTATCTCTACTCCCTTAGGGGAAGGGGCAATCGCCATCGTTAGAATCAGCGGTGATGAGGCCATAGAAATAGCCGATAGGATCTTTAAAGGACCAGGTGGAAAAGGATTGCTTGAAGTGAAATCACATACGATTCATTATGGCCACCTTATACAGCCTAAAACAGGTGAAATCATAGAGGAAGTCATGGTTTCGGTCATGATGGGTCCAAAGACATTTACAAGAGAAGATGTAGTTGAAATAAATTGTCACGGTGGAATCGTTTCGGTCAATCGGGTATTGCAGCTTATTCTCTCACAAGGTGCTCGTTTAGCGGAACCTGGTGAATTTACGAAACGGGCTTTTTTGAATGGCAGGATCGATCTCTCTCAAGCTGAGGCCGTTATGGATTTAATCCGGGCTAAAACGGATAAAGCCATGAATGTTGCATTAGGTCAAATGGAAGGCCGTCTTTCGAAATTAATCCAAAACCTGCGTCAGGAAATTTTACAAACCCTCGCTCAAGTCGAGGTAAATATAGATTATCCGGAATATGATGATGTCGAAGAAATGACGCATCGTTTATTTTTGGAAAAGGGCAGTTTTGTGAAGAATGAAATAGAGAAACTGCTTCACACGGCCCAACAGGGGAAAATACTTCGGGACGGGCTTGCGACCGTTATCATAGGGCGCCCTAATGTCGGAAAATCTTCTTTGCTTAACAGCTTAGTTCATGAAAATAAAGCGATCGTCACTGATATTCCAGGGACAACACGTGACGTAATCGAAGAATATGTCAATGTTCGCGGTGTACCGCTTAAACTTGTCGATACGGCAGGAATTCGCGAAACGGAGGATATCGTCGAACGAATTGGAGTTGAACGGTCCCGTGCAGTATTAAAAGAGGCTGATTTAATATTGCTTGTATTGAATTATTCAGATGATTTCACTACTGAAGATGAGAAACTATTTCAAGCGGTTGAGGGTATGGATGTCATCGTTATCATCAATAAAACCGACCTTCCACAAAAAATCGATATGGCCAAGGTCAAGGAAAAGGCGGCATCCCATAAAGTTGTTACGACTTCATTACTGGAGGATCGAGGGGTCGATGAATTGGAGGAAGCCATCGCTTCTTTATTTTTCGAGGGTTCTTTAGAAACGGGAGACCTGACTTATGTTTCCAATGCCAGGCATATAGCTTTGCTGGGACAGGCATTACAGTCAATTGAAGATGCAATCGATGCTATTGAAATGGGTACACCGGTTGATTTGGTTCAAATCGATTTCACGAAAGCATGGGAGCTACTTGGAGAAATCATTGGCGAAAGCGTTCAAGATAATTTGATCAACCAATTGTTCTCTCAATTTTGTTTAGGAAAATAAGCGTAAAAGGAGGAAAAGGATATGCAGTACGAAGCAGGTAGCTATGATGTTATTGTTATTGGTGCCGGTCATGCTGGAAGTGAGGCAGGCCTTGCAGCGGCAAGAGTCGGAGCTAAAACGTTGATGATCACCATTAACTTGGATATGGTCGCCTTCATGCCATGCAATCCCTCCGTTGGTGGGCCGGCAAAAGGGATAGTCGTTAGGGAAATTGACGCTTTAGGCGGAGAAATGGGAAAAAATATCGACAAGACCCATATTCAAATGAGGATGCTCAATACGGCTAAAGGTCCGGCTGTTCGTGCATTGCGGGCGCAGGCAGATAAATTTCTCTATCAACAAGAAATGAAAAAGACGATAGAAGACCAAGAAAATCTAACATTGATTCAAGGAATGGTAGAGGAATTAATTGTTGAAAACAACGTATGCACGGGTGTCATCACTAAAACAGGCGCGGTGTACCGTGCGAAGACTGTCGTAATCACGACTGGAACATATTTACGCGGTGAAATCATTTTAGGGGAACTGAAATATTCAAGCGGCCCTAATAATCAGCAGCCTTCCATCAGGCTTTCTGAACATTTAGAGCAGTTAGGATTTGATTTGGTCCGTTTTAAAACAGGAACGCCGCCACGCGTGAATAGCTCTTCCATAGATTACAGCAAGACGGAAATTCAGCCTGGCGATGAAATGCCGCGTGCATTTTCTTATGAAACGACAAAGTTCATAACGGATCAATTGCCATGCTGGTTAACGTACACGAATGAGGGGACACACCAGCTCATTGATGAGAATCTACACCGTTCACCAATGTATTCGGGAATGATTAAAGGAACTGGGCCGCGTTATTGTCCATCGATTGAAGATAAAGTCGTCCGTTTTAATGATAAACCAAGGCATCAAATATTCCTGGAGCCTGAAGGTCGCAATACAAAGGAAGTTTATGTGCAAGGTTTATCTACAAGTCTGCCTGAAGATGTGCAAGTGAAAATCCTGCAAACAATTCCAGGACTTGAAAAGGCGGAAATGATGCGCGCTGGATATGCAATTGAATATGATGCTATCGTTCCTACACAGCTATGGCCTACACTTGAAACGAAGAAAATCAAAAATCTTTATACTGCTGGCCAAATTAACGGGACATCCGGCTACGAGGAAGCAGCAGGACAAGGATTGATGGCCGGTATTAATGCAGGATTGAATGCAATGGGTAAAGAAGAACTGATATTAAGCCGTTCGGATGCCTATATTGGTGTTCTCATTGATGACCTTGTAACGAAAGGCACGAATGAACCATACCGATTGCTGACTTCACGTGCAGAATATCGTTTATTATTGCGTCATGATAATGCCGATTTACGCTTAACGGAAATTGGATTCAATATCGGAATGATCAAAGAAGAACGCTACAATCGATTCCTTATGAAAAAAGAAGCGGTTGAAATGGAAAAGGAACGACTGAAATCAAACTTCATCAAACCGACCAAAGAGGTACAAGAAGTCATTACTGCAAGTGGCGGCAGTGAGTTAAAGGATGGAATCCGGGCCTCCGATTTATTGAAACGGCCTGAAATGGATTATTCCCATATCCAGAAGTTGGCGCCAAGTGATGTCGAACTGAGCGATGAAGTGACGGAACAGGTCGAAATCCAGATCAAGTATGAAGGATATATCGAAAAATCCTTGCAGCAAGTCGATCGCCTGAAAAAAATGGAGAATAAAAAGATTCCAGAGAATATCGATTATGATGCAATTTCTGGACTTGCAACGGAAGCACGTCAAAAATTAAAGCAGGTCCACCCGCTATCAGTAGCTCAGGCTTCAAGAATTTCCGGTGTGAATCCCGCTGATGTTTCCATTTTGCTTGTTTATTTGGAACAAGGAAAGATTGCCAGAGTATCTCAGTAATGGAAATACCCGAAAAGGATTGAAAAGACATGAATATTGAACAGTTCCAACAAGCACTGCTGGAGAAAGGGATCGAGCTTTCTCCTCAACAGCTTGATCAGTTTGACACTTATTATCGATTATTGGTGGAATGGAACGAAAAGATGAACTTAACAGCCATCACTGATAAAGAAGAAGTTTATCTTAAGCATTTTTATGATTCAATCAGTGCAGCCTTCTATTTTGACTTTAACAAATCATATCGAATTTGCGATGTTGGGGCTGGAGCTGGATTTCCGAGTATTCCATTGAAGATTTGTTTCCCTGATATCCACGTCTCGATTGTGGATTCCTTGAATAAGCGAATTTCTTTTTTGAATCACCTTGCGGATTCCTTGCAATTAAAGGGAGTTTCCTTCTATCATGACCGGGCGGAAACCTTCGCCCAAAAACAGGAGCATCGCGAATCCTATGATATTGTCATGGCAAGGGCAGTAGCCAGGATGTCCGTTTTAAGTGAACTATGTTTGCCGCTCGTTAAACTGGATGGGACGTTCATTGCCATGAAAGCGGCTAGTGCACAAGATGAAATGGACACAGGGAAGAAGGCCATTTTTACATTAGGCGGAAAAATTGAAGAAATTCATCCTTTCACATTGCCAGAGGAAAATAGTGAAAGAAACATCATTACTGTAAAAAAAGTGAAGAAGACTCCTAAAAAATACCCAAGAAAACCAGGGACACCGAATAAGCAGCCTATTGAATAACCCTGTACGATGAGTAAGTTTTCATAGTAAGCGTAGATGATTCAGATATATGGCTGGTACTTGCCCTTATTTTCTTTTACTATAAATGTATGACCTTATTATTTTCACTCAATACTGCATTTGCCAACAAGAAGGCATTTTCGGTACATGTCAAAACATGTGCCCTGTGCTGGCTGATTCAGGGAAATAATTTTGGGCAAGCCGGCCGATAGTTATAATAACTGGCCCTCCATTCCTCATTATTACCTTGATGGCGCCAGTCGACATGTTTTTTACAGCGAAGGGCC
Source organism: Bacillus sp. B4EP4a (assembly GCF_006680105.1). Lineage (NCBI taxonomy): Bacteria > Bacillati > Bacillota > Bacilli > Caryophanales > Bacillaceae > Bacillus > Bacillus sp. B4EP4a. The sequence continues at coordinate 253,620 of NZ_VHIK01000005.1, read as the reverse complement.
ATATGTATAACCATGTCGGGAAATGTATGCAGGACTTGTCCTATAAATAGAGAATATGTTATTTGGGAGTTTTAAAAGGTGGTGTAGGAAGATGAAGCATCCTTTTTCGCGGTTCTTTGGGTTTGGCGAAAAGGAAGAAGAGCAACTAGAGATAGAGACACCTAGCAATAATAATGAAGAGATAAGAAAAATTTCCATTTCTGATATTGTGCCTAATCGATTTCAACCAAGGACCGTTTTTAATGACGATAAAATTGCCGAATTGGCTCAAACGATCCATACACATGGGATCATTCAACCAATTGTAGTAAGGGCTTATGGTCAGGGAAAGTATGAAATCATTGCAGGTGAGCGTCGTTTTCGAGCCATGCAAAAGCTTGGCTGGGAATTGGCACCCGCTATAATCAAAGATTTCACCGATACAGAAACGGCTTCCGTTGCGCTGATAGAAAACCTTCAGCGTGAAGAACTGACACCGATTGAAGAAGCTTTGGCTTATGGAAAACTATTGGAGCTGCATAGTTTAACACAAGAAGCTTTGGCACAAAGACTGGGAATAGGACAATCTACCGTGGCGAATAAGCTTCGGCTGCTTAAGCTGCCCCAGGAGGTTCAGGATGCACTTCTTCAAAAGCAAATTACGGAACGCCATGCCCGCTCGTTGATACCGTTGAAGAGTCCTGAAAAGCAGCTTAAACTGCTTTTGGAAATCATCGAAAAAGGGTTAAACGTCAAACAGACCGAAGAGCAGGTCGTCAAGCTCTTGAAGGGTACTGTGCAGAAGCCGAAACCTAAGCGAAAAGCGTTTAGTAAAGACATGAGGATTGCCGTGAATACCATACGCCAATCACTCAATATGGTTACAGACAATGGAATAAATTTGGATGCAGAGGAAGAAGAATTCGAGGAGTATTATCAGTTCACGATTAAAATACCCAAGAAAAAAACTTGAGTCCCTATCCTTACCCGCTTGGTAGTCTCCGATTACCAAGCTTTTTTTATTTTCGCGCCAAAACTGGTATTTCCACCTTAAAAAACATTCAACTTTTCCCGGATTTTTAATGCTTTTAGATATATTTCAAATTTTAAGAGGAATTTCAGAAAACGATTTCTTCCAGTAACATTCATGATAAAATAGAAAGAAATAAATGGATTTACGGTAAAAATCAATAGATATAAGCGTGATGAAGATAGTTGAAAGCGGGTGAATTCGTGGGTAAGATTCTCGCCATTGCCAATCAAAAGGGCGGTGTTGGAAAAACGACAACTTCTGTCAGTCTAAGTGCTTGTCTTGCATACATAGGACAGAAAGTCTTAATGGTCGATATTGACCCGCAGGGAAATGCGACAAGCGGTGCAGGTATTGACAAAGCCGATGTGGAACAATGTATTTATGATGTATTGGTTGATGATGTCGAGGCCAGTACCGTCATCATGGAAACAAAGGTAGAAAACCTATATGCCATACCTGCGACAATTCAACTAGCAGGTGCAGAAATTGAACTTGTTCCAACCATCTCAAGGGAAGTCCGATTAAAAAGGGCGTTAGAAGAGGTGCAGGGCCAATATGATTACATTGTGATTGACTGCCCTCCATCATTGGGTTTGCTTACGCTTAATGCCTTAACGGCCGCCGATGCAGTTTTGATTCCGGTACAATGTGAATATTATGCATTGGAGGGTTTGAGTCAACTATTGAATACGGTCCGCCTCGTCCAAAAGCATTTGAACCATGATTTGAAAATCGAGGGTGTGCTATTGACGATGTTGGATGCAAGAACGAATCTAGGTCTCCAGGTCATAGAAGAAGTCAAAAAATACTTTCAGGATAAAGTCTATCAAACCATCATTCCCCGCAATGTCCGTTTGAGTGAAGCACCGAGCCATGGAGAACCGATAATTATATATGATCCAAAGTCTCGAGGGGCGGAGGTCTATCTAGAACTGGCAAAGGAAGTGGTATCAAATGGCTAAAGGACTTGGCAAAGGACTTAACGCACTTTTCAACAGTGGGGAGATCAGTAAAGATGAAATCGTGCGAGAAATCAAATTAAGGGAATTAAGGCCAAATCCTTATCAGCCCCGAAAGAGCTTTCGGCTTGAAGCTATAGAGGAATTAAAGCAATCCATCATGGAACATGGGATATTACAGCCGATTATTGCCCGGGAAAGCATTAAGGGATATGAAATCGTGGCTGGGGAAAGGCGTTATCGTGCTGCCAAGGAAGCTGGTTTAAAGACAGTTCCGGTCGTTGTGAGGAAATTGAGCGAACAGCAGATGATGGAACTGGCGATTTTGGAAAACCTGCAACGGGAAGATTTGAATCCGATCGAGGAGGCTGTCGCTTATCAAACGCTTCTTGAAAAAATGGAATTCACCCAGGAGCAGTTGGCCAACCGGCTGGGTAAAAGCCGTCCCCATATAGCAAACCATGTTAGATTGCTATCTTTGCCTGAAGGGATTAGGAGATATATCTCCGACGGGGAAATTTCCATGGGGCATGGCCGGGCATTGCTAGGTTTAAAGAAAAAAGAGATGCTTAAGCCAGTAGCGGATAAAATCCTCAAAGAAGGAATGAATGTCAGACAGCTAGAGCAATATATACATCAATTGAATGATACCGTTTCACGTGAAACTAAACATAAGAAACAAGAAAAAAAAGATATCTTCATAAAGCAACGGGAGACAAGTCTGCGTGAAAGACTAGGAACGAGCGTAACGATAAAACAAAGCAAGAAAAAAGGAAAAATAGAAATAGAATTCTTTTCAAAAGAAGATTTAGAGAGAATTTTGAACTTGATCGATCAAGAGAACCTATCCTCTTAGATCACCTTATGAAAAGATCGTGACGACATATGCAGAAAATTAGGTGGATGAGATGGTATTATTAGGGGCTTTGGTGAATGGTGCCTGCATTTTAATCGGTTCGATTTTAGGAAGGTTTTTGCAACATATACCTGAAAAGATAAAAGAAACGGTCATGAGCGGTATCGGTTTGGCCGTCATGGTCCTAGGTTTGCAGATGGGCTTTAAAAGTGATAATTTCCTTGTTGTCATTTTAAGTATTGTCGGAGGGGCTGTCCTCGGTGAATGGATGAATCTTGAGGCCAGGCTGAATTCTTTAGGCAATTGGCTTGAACGCAGGATGAAAGCGAAGGAAGGAATTTCGATATCTCAGGGATTTGTAACGGCTACGCTCATATTTGGCATTGGGGCGATGGCCATCATCGGTGCCCTGGATAGCGGTATCCGGAATGATCATGACGTTTTGATAACAAAAGCGATCATCGATGGATTTACGGCATTGGTCCTCGCCAGTACGCTTGGCATAGGTGTACTTTTTTCAGCATTTCCGGTCATTCTTTATGAGGGGTTCATAGCGATTTTTTCAAGGCAAATCAATACGATGATCCCAACTGCTTTAATGGATTCCTTCATACTGGAAATGACAGCAACTGGGGGAGTCATGATTTTGGCAATTGGTTTGAATATTATCGGTCTGACCAAAATAAGGGTGGCAAATCTGCTTCCGGGCATAATGATCACCGCGATTCTGGTTACTTTCATGTATTATGTATAAAAAAAAGAAGGAAGGGGCCATCCCCTTCCTTCTTTTTTATGATAAGAAAAAACCGATCATAGGGTTTTTTCTTGCTTGAATGACCATGTGAAAGGAGTGATGGAAGGTTTTATTGGATAATGATTTTGTGCTTCATAAATCCCCTCGGCAATGGTTTTGGCCATTTTTAGCACAAGATTAAGACGCGTGTTCTGCAAGACCATGAACTCCATGAATCCACTTACATTCACGATTCCTGTAATATGGGCATTTCCGACGGAAGGAAGATCTTTATTGACCCCAGCTCCTGGCTTTACTGGTCCCTGGCCGATTTGAACGATGCCGACGCTTTTCATTTTCCCTAAGCAAGCATCGATTCCGACGATAAAGGAATTGGCATGCATCTTTTTGATTTCATTTAATTTTTCCTGTAAATTCATCGCATGTATAGGGTCATCCAGAGTACCATAAACATGGAATGAAGAAGAACCGTTTTCAGCTTTTTCACTAAGCAGAGTGCCGACAAGTGGTCCGAGTGAATCGCCTGTGGAACGGTCCGTGCCTATGCAGACGATGACGATTGGTTGGAGCTTTCCGGTTGGTAGGAGGTTGATTAATTCCTGGGAAATTTGCTTGGATGCATCCGTATCTTCATGCAGGATGCGACTCAATCTATTTTTATTATTATTAAATAGACTAGAATTCAGATTCATCGGCTCAACTCCTTTACTTTATTTGGTATTACAGTATACGGATAAAAAGGGGAAAATATACGGTATTTAACATCATGGATGAGGGAATTTTTTGTAGAACATGCAAACAGGTGAAGGGGATATGAATCGACGTTATCCTCTACCAATTGCTTTCATTTATACTTTCTAGTAAATAATTACTTTAATATTTGGGTAAAAACTTCTAATTCTTTTACCTATATACCCATAATTTTTTTGTACAGAAACCATTATTTATTGATAAAATAGAGAAAATCGCTCTACTTCATGGTTATCTCAATGCATGAAGGGGAGAGGAATACGTCTATATGGGAAAAAATCATATAGACGATATAAAAGATTTGCAGTTAATTGCATTAGGCAGGAGGAAAATATGGATCGCATTTATGATAACGTTACAAAAGAGATATTGGATGAAAAGATATGGCTGCTGTTGGGCGAGGGGATTATTAAAATCTTCCTTGTTCTGTTGTTATCGCGTATTATTATTAGAATAGGAAAGACGGTTATAAGTAAATTTTTCGCGGTTCGCTTAAGAAGTCCTATTCGTGTTTCAGAGCGTAGAGAAACGACACTCATTAAGCTGCTGGAAAATATTTTAACTTACGTTATCAATTTCATTGCCTTGATAATGATTCTTGAAATTTTCTCATTCGATGTAAAGGCCTTACTGGCTGGAGCTGGTATTCTTGGTTTGGCAGTTGGGTTTGGTGCTCAAAGTTTGGTCAAGGATATAATTACAGGATTTTTCGTTATTTTTGAAGATCATTTTTCGGTTGGGGATTATATTAAAATCAATAATTTTGAAGGGGAAGTCATTGAAATCGGGCTTCGTACTACGAAAATTAAAAGCGGTGCAGGGGAATTGCACTTCATACCCAACGGCAGCATCATCCAGGTCACGAATTACTCCATTTTAAACAGTATGGCTGTGGTTGATGTGACCATACCTAATGATGGATCGGTCGAGCTTGCTGAGAAGGTGCTGATTGATCTATTAAACAGTATGGAAGGCAAATATGAAGCCTTGATCAAAGCACCTGAATTTTTGGGAATTGAAAAGATCAGTCCTGAAGAAATCGTCTTTCGGATTAAAGCGGAAACAAAGCCGATGCATCACATTGAAATCAGTAGGATATTAAAAAAGGAAATAAGTGCTGCGCTTGATTCAAGTGGGATTAAATCTACGTACAATGGCAGCGAGTCATAGGAATTAGGGGGCTCATGGTTATGGAAGAAAAGGAATTTGCACTTAAGGATATTGTGGAAATGAAGAAACCACATCCCTGTGGAGTGAATAAGTGGAGAATTATACGGCTCGGTATGGATATCCGGATAAAATGTGAAGGGTGCGGCCATAGCGTGATGCTGCCTCGACGTGAATTCGCGAAGAAAATGAAAAAAGTTCTGCAAAAGCATGAGGAATGATCATGCTTTTTTTTTGAGTGAAAGTAGTCCTGTCATCTCAATGATTTACTTGTCTTTTTAGGAAGCGAAATCTATAATTGGGAAAGGTTTAGGTAATTGGATGGTCTTTATAGAAGATCAGTTCTTTTCCCATATGTACGAATCATCTTGAAGGAGTGAAATATAAATGGCTTTAACAGCTGGTATAGTCGGTTTGCCTAACGTAGGTAAATCCACTTTATTTAATGCAATTACTCAGGCAGGTGCGGAATCTGCCAACTATCCTTTCTGTACGATCGACCCCAATGTCGGGATTGTGGAAGTGCCAGATCACCGTCTGCAAAAATTGACTGAATTGGTAAAACCGAAAAAGACGGTTCCGACAGCATTTGAGTTCACGGATATCGCCGGGATTGTAAAAGGAGCAAGTAAAGGAGAAGGATTGGGTAATAAATTCCTTTCCCATATCCGTCAAGTGGATGCAATTTGTCAAGTCGTCCGTTGTTTTGCAGACGATAACATCACCCATGTTTCCGGAAAAGTGAATCCAATCGATGATATCGAAGTCATCAACCTTGAATTGATCCTTGCCGATTTGGAATCTGTTGCCAAACGCATCGACCGTGTCGGAAAAATGGCCAAGCAAAAAGATAAAGCCGCTGTGGCAGAACATGAAATCCTTGTGGCTTTAAAAGAAGCATTGGAAGATGAAAAGCCTGCACGTTCCGTCGAGTTTACTGAAGAGCAGCAAAAAATCGTGAAGGGCATGCATTTACTTACAGCGAAGCCGACGCTTTACGTGGCGAACGTGAGCGAAGATGAAGTGGCGAATGCTGATGATAATGAATATGTACAGCAAGTTCGTGAATATGCTGCTAATGAAAATGCCGAAGTAATCGTGATTTGTGCCAAAATCGAAGAAGAAATTGCAGAGCTTGAAGGTGAAGAAAAGGAAATGTTCCTATCTGAACTTGGAATCGAGGAGTCAGGTCTTGATCAGTTGATCCGTGCTTCTTATAATCTGCTTGGATTGGCAACATACTTTACAGCTGGTGTACAGGAAGTGCGTGCTTGGACATTCCGCAAAGGAATGAAAGCCCCTCAATGTGCCGGCGTCATTCACACGGATTTCGAACGCGGTTTCATTCGTGCCGAAACGGTTTCTTATACCGATTTACTTGAAGCGGGCAGCCATGGTGCTGCAAAAGAAGCGGGTAAAGTCCGTTTGGAAGGAAAAGAATACATCGTTAACGATGGCGATGTTATCCATTTCCGTTTTAACGTTTAAGATTCAAAGACCCTACCATTCCATGTGGGGTCTTTTTTGAGACTTAAATCATTAGATTACAATTAATTGTAATAAGTCGATCAGTTCGTTGCAAAGCCTCTTTAACTATGCTATAATTTTATCTTGTGAGTAATTATAAATAATTGCTCCTTGCCCAATTGGGCCGCTTAGACCAAAAGGAGGTGACAGTGATGAGAAAATACGAAATTATGTATATCATCCGTCCAAACATTGAGGAAGAAGCTAAAAAAGCTTTAGTTGAACGTTTCAACACAATCCTTTCTGATAATGGTGCGGAAGTAGAAGCAAAAGAATGGGGTAAACGCCGTCTTGCATACGAAATCAATGATTTCCGTGATGGTTACTACATGCTTCTTAAAGTTAACGCTGAAAGTGCTGCGATTCAAGAATTCGATCGTCTTGCTAAAATCAGTGAAGACATTATTCGCCACATGGCTACTAGAGAAGAAGTATAATTCGATATTTAATATAAATTCTAATCTTGTTTCATAGAAACAAGATTGAAACCTAGGGGTTGATTCTGATGATGAATCGCGTAGTTTTGGTAGGACGCTTAACTAAAGATCCTGAATTACGATATACACCTAATGGAGTTCCCGTAGCTACCTTTACTTTAGCTGTGAACCGTGGTTTTACGAATCAGCAGGGTGAACGTGAAGCGGATTTCATTAACTGTGTAGTTTGGCGTAAACCGGCAGAAAATGTAGCTAACTTCTTGAAAAAGGGCAGTTTAGCTGGCGTGGATGGACGTGTCCAAACACGTAATTATGAAGGACAAGACGGCAAACGCGTATATGTGACGGAGATTCTGGCTGAGAGTGTTCAATTCCTTGAACCACGAAGCAGTTCAGCGGGTGAAAGAAATGAAGGCGGTTCTTACGGTGGAGGTCAAAGAAGTTATGGCAATAATAACGGAAATGACAACAATTCGTATGGACAAAATCCTAATCAGAATCAACGGAGCAATAACAACTACACTCGTGTAGATGATGATCCGTTTGCAAATGACGGTAAGACAATCGACATTTCAGATGACGATCTTCCGTTTTAAACAGCCGTTTAAAATGAAAATTCAAAAAGCAGGGAGGGAAATTTATCATGGCAATGGGTGGACGTAAAGGACGCGGTAAGCGTAAAAAGGTTTGTTATTTCACATCTAACGGAATCACTAAAATTGATTACAAAGATGTAGATCTTCTTAAAAAATTCGTCTCAGAACGCGGTAAAATTTTACCACGTCGTGTAACTGGTACAAGCGCTAAATATCAACGTAAATTAACGATTGCTATTAAACGCTCACGTACTATGGCATTACTACCATATGTATCTGGTGAATAATAAATTGGCACATTGAGGAGTTATCCTTAATGTGCCTTTTTTATAAGTTGTCACTTATGCCTGAAAACCGCTGAATTGCGGTTTTTTTATTTCAAAAGGAAGTTATCCGGACGTTTTCCTCAGAAAAAATAATCATATTCTAAAAAAGAATGTGATGTTTGAAATATCCTGGCCGTAACGGATACAATATAAAGATGGAGATAAGACATCAATAATAACAGGGGGTGAAATAAAGATGAATAGCGGGAGACGGATTGCTGAGGGCGGAGCCCTTCTGGCACTATATTGCATTTTATTGTTCATCACCATTCAAATCCCACTATTGGGTATTTTCACTACATTCTTTTTACCCATTCCATTCATACTTGTCACAATCAAACAAAAGTTATCGTGGAGCCTTGGTTACTTATTTGTAGCCTCGTTATTGTCGATCCTCATTGGGACGATATTGTCTGTTCCGCTGACCTTGCTCATGGGGGCAACGGGAATCGCGATCGGCTATTTTTTGAAAAAGGACAAACCGATGGCACCTATGTTCATAAGCGCAGTCCTTGTCTTCCTGGGAGGCATTTTATTAATATATGCAGCTTCAGTATTGATAACGGATGTTAATTACATAGAAGAATCGATGAACATGGCTGAGGGGTCCCTCGAAAATACTATCGGCATAATGGATTCTTTTGGACAGGCACCGACGGAACAAGTCAAAAAGCGGTTGTATGAATCACTCGATATGATGAACACGCTGATGCCAAGTTTGTTCGTCTTGATGTCAGTCATCATGGTTTTATTGATTTTCTTTGCGGCGCATCCCATTGTGAAGAGATTCAGTGATAAGGCGTTAAAATGGCCCCATTTTCGAGATCTGCGACTCCCGAAAAGCCTTTTATGGTATTATTTAATTACGATGCTTTTTGCTCTTTTTGTGAATACGGACAAGAACAGTTTTGTATATATGGCCATAACGAACCTATTTTTCATACTGCAGTTCTTCATTTTATTACAAGGATATTCCCTGATATTCTATATCGCTCATGTTAAGTCTTGGGCTAAGGCCATACCTGTTTTAATCGTGGTTTTTTCTTTGCTGCTGCCGATTCCGATTATTACGACGGCCGTGCGATTTTTAGGTATAATAGATTTAGGCTTTCCTTTTAGGGAGACAATCAAGAAAAAGGAATAGAAGACTTTTTTGTAAAACAGATGCTTTTAGGAGCTGAAACTATGCCATCTTATTTGAAAGAATACTCGATTAAGTCCCCATTGTATGGGGTGCTGGCCGCAGTCGTTTTACTTTTGGGCGTACTGGCTTATTATAATTGGGTTATTGCACTTGTTGGACTATTGATTCTTGCTGGTTTATTTTATTTAACATTAAGAATGGTAGAAAAAAAGCAACGAAAGACAGAAGAGTATATAACGACTTTATCCTATCGTTTAAAGAAGGTGGGCGAGGAAGCGTTATTGGAAATGCCGATTGGGATCATGCTCTTTAATGAGGATTATTACATTGAATGGACCAATCCATTCCTGGCTTCTTGTTTTAGTGAAGACTCCTTGGCAGGAAGATCGCTATACGATGTTGCGGACTCGATAGTGCCGTTGATCAAGCAAGAGATCGAGACAGAGACGCTTACGCTCCACGATCGGAAATTCAAGGTGGTCCATAAGCGTGATGAAAGGCTTCTTTACTTTTTTGATGTGACGGAGCAAGTGGAAATTGAGAAATTATATGAAGATGAGCGGACGGCAATTGCGATCATTCTTCTTGATAATTATGATGATTTGACACAGGGTATGGATGATCAGCGTAAAAGCAGCATTAATAGCTTGGTTACCTCACTTCTTGATAAATGGGCAAGGGATAATGGCGTTTTCTTTAAACGGGTTTCCTCGGAACGATTCATCGCTGTCTTCAATGAGCATATCCTTCATCAGCTTGAGAAGGGCAAATTCTCGATTTTGGATGAAATCAGGGAAACGACGGCCAAGCAAAATGTACCCTTGACCCTGAGCATCGGGGTCGGCTCGGCCGTGCCATCCTTACCGGAACTAGGTACGCTTGCACAGTCCAGCTTGGATCTCGCCCTTGGACGGGGCGGTGACCAAGTAGCGATAAAGCAAGCGAATGGAAAAGTGAAATTTTATGGCGGCAAAACCAATCCGATGGAAAAACGCACGAGAGTCCGTGCACGTGTCATTTCTCATGCATTGAAGGATATAGTCCTTGATAGCGATAAAGTCATTGTCATGGGCCATAAAAACCCGGATATGGACGCAATCGGTTCAGGGATCGGCATCTTGAAAGTTGCCCAGATGAATGAACGTGAAGGCTATATTGTCATCGACACCCAGCAGCTCGATAGCAGTGTCCTTCGTTTAATGGAAGAAATCAAAAATAAAGAAGAGCTGTATTCCCGGTTCATAACACCTGATGATGCATTTGAAATGATTACGGATGAGACCTTGCTGGTTGTGGTCGATACACATAAACCTTCCATGGTGATTGAAGAGCGGTTATTGAATAGGATCGATAAGGTTGTAGTCATCGACCATCATCGCCGCGGTGAGGAGTTCATCAAGAATTCATTGCTCGTCTATATGGAGCCATATGCATCTTCAACAGCAGAACTTGTAACCGAACTGCTTGAATATCAACCGAAACGCTCAAAGATTGATATGCTGGAGTCGACGGCGCTTCTTGCAGGTATCATCGTCGATACGAAAAGCTTCACCTTAAGAACAGGTTCACGCACTTTCGATGCAGCCTCTTATCTAAGGGCGCATGGAGCTGATACGGTACTTGTCCAGAAATTCTTAAAAGAAGACGTGGACACCTATATCAAACGTTCGAAGCTCATTGAGGAAGTCATCTTTTATAAAAAGGGAATTGCCATTGCCTCTGCAAAAACCGATCAAGTTCATAATCAGGTGCTCATCGCTCAAGCTGCGGACACCCTATTGACCATGGATGGCGTTGCGGCTTCTTTCGTAATGGCTAAGCGATCTGATGATACAGTTGGCATAAGTGCGCGTTCTCTAGGTGATATCAATGTACAGGTGATCATGGAAATGTTGAATGGAGGCGGACATTTAACAAATGCCGCCACTCAACAGGTTTGCTCCATTGATGAAGCTGAAAGTCGATTGAAAGTAGCTATTGATGAATATTTAGAAGGGGGACAAAAAGAATGAAAGTAATATTTCTGAAAGACGTAAAAGGTAAAGGGAAAAAAGGGGAAGTTAAAAATGTAGCAGATGGTTATGCACATAATTTCCTGTTAAAACAAGGATTGGCTGTTGAAGCAAATAATTCAAATGTAAAAACTTTGGAAGCCCAGAAAAATAAAGAAGAATCACTTGCAGCAGAAGAGCTGCAGCATGCTGAAGAATTGAAAGTGCAGCTGGAGAAATTAACGGTTGAACTATCTGCCAAAGCCGGTGAGGGCGGGCGTTTATTCGGTTCCATCACGACTAAACAAATTGCATCGGAGCTTCAGAAAAAACACGGTGTCAAGGTTGATAAACGTAAAATGGAGCTTGCTGAAGGCATCCGCACTTTAGGGCATACAAAGCTTCCAGTCAAGCTTCATCCTGAAGTCACTGCGACACTGACTGTGCATGTGAAAGAAATTAACTAATTTTAGCTGTTTCATATCTGTGAAAAATTGATAAAATAGAGATAGACGAAAAATGTGATTGGGCATGTTGTCCTTTCACTTTTTTCTTTTTTACTAGAAACATATAAAAGGTATCCTCTTAGAATGGGAGGTTTTAAGATATGATAGAACAATTTCAGGATAGGATTCCCCCTCAAAATATAGAAGCCGAACAGGCAGTGCTAGGAGCCATTTTTCTTGAGCCCTCTTCATTGACCGTTACATCGGAAGTTTTGATTCCGGAGGATTTTTACAGAAGCTCTCATCAAAAAATCTTTAATGTAATGCTTAAATTGAATGACGAAGGAAAAGCTGTCGATTTGATTACGGTGACAGAGGAATTGGCTGCGACAAAAAACCTTGAAGAAGTTGGCGGAGTTTCTTATTTAAGTGAATTGGCCGGATCGGTGCCTACCGCGGCCAATATTGAATATTATGCCCGCATCGTCGAGGAGAAGTCATTGCTGCGTCGTTTGATCAGGACAGCGACCAACATCGCTCAGGAAGGCTACAGTCGCGAGGACGAGGTCGAGGAGCTGCTCGGGGAAGCAGAAAAAACGATCATGGAAGTGGCCCAGCGTAAGAATTCCGGGTCTTTTCAAAATATTAAGGATGTATTGGTTGCGACGTACGATAACATAGAAATTTTGACTACCCGTAAAGGGGATGTCACAGGAATACCGACAGGGTTTGCTGAACTGGATCGAATGACAGCAGGGTTCCAACGTAATGACCTCATCATAGTGGGTGCCCGTCCTTCGGTTGGTAAAACCGCTTTTGCATTGAATATCGCTCAAAACGTTGCGACCAAAACGGAGGAGAATGTAGCGATTTTCAGTCTTGAAATGGGTGCAGAGCAGCTCGTTATGCGTATGCTCTGTGCTGAAGGAAATATCAACGCTCAGAATTTACGGACAGGTTCCTTAACTGATGAGGATTGGCGTAAACTGACGATGGCGATGGGAAGCTTGTCGAATGCCGGCATTTATATCGATGATACGCCTGGTGTGAGGATTGGTGAAATCCGTTCAAAATGCCGTCGTTTGAAGCAGGAACATGGCCTTGGCATGATATTGATCGATTACCTGCAGTTAATTCAAGGCGATGGTCGTTCAGGCGACAACCGTCAGCAAGAGGTATCCGAGATTTCACGTTCACTCAAAGCGCTCGCTCGTGAACTTAAAGTGCCCGTCATCGCCCTTTCCCAGCTATCGCGGGGAGTGGAGCAGCGTCAGGATAAGCGTCCGATGATGTCTGATATCAGGGAATCCGGGAGTATCGAGCAAGATGCCGATATCGTCGCATTCTTATACCGTGATGATTATTATGATAAAGAATCCGAGAATAAAAATATCATCGAAATCATTATAGCGAAACAGCGTAATGGTCCAGTAGGCACGGTTTCGCTTGCATTCGTAAAAGAATATAATAAATTCGTTAACCTCGAACGCCGCTTCGATGATGATTCGATGTCTCCCGGCGCATAGGGAACTGCCTGCCATTTTTGCAATGGCGGGCTTTCTCTGTTTTTGGAAAAGGAAAGGGCCTTATGATAATAGAAAAAGAAATCAAAGGGTACAATAATGATTGACAATCCAAAACCCAATGTAAAACCGAAAGAATTTTCTCATATTTACGAACAAAGTATTTATTGAAAAGTGTATTGTTCGGATTTTGTATTGACTTCCAGTTTGGATTATTGATAAAATAGGTTTGTTTGATAAGAACCGGTTAAAATGATCGGTATTACGTGAACCTTTGGAGGTGCTTTATTCAGATGTCATCAGTTGTAGTAGTCGGTACACAATGGGGAGACGAAGGTAAAGGTAAAATAACAGATTTTCTATCCCAGAATGCGGAAGCCATCGCTCGTTATCAAGGTGGGAATAATGCAGGGCATACAATAAAATTTAACGGTGTTACCTATAAACTGCATTTAATTCCGTCAGGGATTTTTTATAGTGATAAGATTTGTGTCATTGGGAATGGTATGGTGGTTGATCCTAAAGCTCTTGTAGAGGAGCTTGCTTATTTACATAGCCATGGGGTGAGTACGGATAATCTTCGTATCTCGAACCGTGCACATGTCATTCTTCCTTACCATATCAAATTGGATGAAGTCGAAGAAGACCGTAAAGGCGCCAACAAAATTGGAACGACTAAAAAAGGAATCGGCCCTGCATATATGGACAAAGCTGCTCGTAACGGAATCCGCATGGCAGACCTTTTGGACCGTGAAATTTTCGAGGAAAAATTGTCTCAAAATCTTGTCGAAAAAAATCGTATGTTTGAACGTTTCTACGAAACGGAAGGTTTCAAAATCGAGGATATCTTGGAAGAATACTATGAGTACGGACAACAAGTGCAGAAATATGTTTGTGATACATCCGTTGTATTGAATGATGCACTTGATGAAGGAAAACGGGTATTATTCGAAGGGGCACAAGGTGTCATGCTTGATATCGATCAAGGAACATACCCATTCGTCACTTCATCTAACCCGGTTGCAGGTGGAGTTACAATCGGTTCTGGTGTAGGTCCTACGAAAATCAACCATGTGGTTGGAGTATGTAAAGCATATACAAGCCGTGTGGGCGATGGTCCTTTCCCTACAGAATTGCATGATGAAGTCGGTAACCAAATCCGGGAAATTGGCCGTGAATATGGTACAACTACAGGCAGACCGCGCCGTGTAGGCTGGTTTGACGCTGTTGTCGTTCGCCATGCTCGCCGTGTCAGCGGGATTACTGATTTATCATTGAACTCGATTGACGTATTATCAGGTCTTGATACTGTCAAAATTTGTGTGGCTTATGATTACAAAGGCGAGATCATTCATGAAGTTCCAGCGACTTTGAAAGCGATTGGCGAATGTAAACCAGTCTATGAAGAACTACCAGGCTGGTCAGAAGACATCACAGGTTGCAAATCATTGGATGAGCTTCCAGAGAACGCTCGTCACTATGTAGAGCGCGTATCTCAATTGGTAGGCATTCCTTTGACCACTTTCTCTGTCGGTCCTGACCGTAACCAAACAAATGTCGTGAGAAGCCCTTGGCGTCTAGCGTAATTCTTGAAAAAGGAGCTGGCTTTTTTGCCGGCTCTTTTCTTTCGTTATTAACATCCATGCTATTATATGTCACGTTCAGGAGGTCCGGGATACCGAATGAATGGATTAAACTGTTGGAAAATGAAAAAATATAAGAAAAAAATAATTTTATTTCAAAAAACTATTGCCTAAACTATATAAACCATGATATTATCAAAAGCGTCGTCACAATAGAACAAGCCATTAACAAGATACGGATGTTAAGTTAACATCCTGAAAAAAAACATTTCCTTAGTACGAGCCATTAGCTCAGTTGGTAGAGCATCTGACTTTTAATCAGAGGGTCGAAGGTTCGAATCCTTCATGGCTCACCATTTTTTCCGGCCCATTGGTCAAGCGGTTAAGACACCGCCCTTTCACGGCGGTAACACGGGTTCGAATCCCGTATGGGTCACTTCTTTATATAAATGCTTTACTGGTCCCGTGGTGTAGCGGTTAACATGCCTGCCTGTCACGCAGGAGATCGCGGGTTCGATTCCCGTCGGGACCGCCATTTTATTTTTTTCTAAAATAGAATATTTGGCTCAGTAGCTCAGTCGGTAGAGCAAAGGACTGAAAATCCTTGTGTCGGCGGTTCGATTCCGTCCTGAGCCATCCTTTTATAAACGCCTTTCCTTTAGGGCGTTTTTTTTGTTTTGCGTCCAGATGTATTTTGAATGAAATCTTGTTAATAGATTGTTAACGATTTGTAACATACCAATTTAGACCAATTCGGCTTATTACTCGCTTTTAACCTTACTGGGCCTAGGCCCACTCCTTTTTCTGCAGTTTATTGAACTTTCCCCATTCCTATATTTATTGGTACATGTTGTCACGATTTATACAGTTCCATTACATTATGAAGTCTGTTTCTTGTTTTTTTTCTCAATATGGTAGAGTTATGAGTGATAAAAATCATTATAGAAATCAGTCATAAGCATGTGGATATTTAAATTGGACTAATAAATCTCAAAATAAAATTGATTAGTTTCTTAATTGGTGACTGAGCCGTTAAGGAGGACAATATATGTTTAGCTCAAAAGGGAAGGGGATCATCCTGTTGATGGTTTCCGTCATTTTAATGCTTGCAGGAAATCGGGCAACTGCTGCTGGAATATCGGAAACTGAAACCATACAGCATGTTTATCTTAACGATGAGTTCGTCGGAAGTGTGACGGACGAAACGGAAATCGAAAAGATTGTAGCCGATAAGGTAGAAGAAGCACAGGAAGATTATCCGGACTTAACATTCGATAAGGAGACACAGCTGACGTTTGTACCTGAAGAGGTATTCGATGAAGAGGTAAAAGAGGATCAGGCTGTTAAGGAAATTCAAGATCAGTTGAATGTGAAGGCAGAGGCTTATGAAATCGACATAGATAATCAGGCTGTCGCTTATGTTGCGTCAAAGGAAGATGCCGAGGACGTTTTGGAGAAAATCACTTTATTATATGTGAATGAAAAGGAATACGCTGAATATGAATCAGGTAAAAAGGAAAGTGAAAAAGATGCGGATCCGTTAAAAGAGCCAGGAAGTAGAATTCTGGACATCGAATTTTCACTTCCCGTCAAGTTTAAAGAGACAATGGTATATCCAGACGAAATCAAGAGCGTCGATGAAACCCTTTCCATGATAGAAGAAGGAAAGGAAGGAACGACGAGCTATGAGGCTAAGGAAGATGAGGATCTTAAAGCCATTGCCACTAGCCATGATATGGACCTGGATCAACTGCTGGAACTAAATCCGGGACAGGATGAGAACAAAGGTGTTAAAGAGGGCGAGCGTCTTTATGTGACCCAACGTATCCCCTATGTGAACGTAATGGTAGAAAGAGAAGTATTTAAGGAAGAGAGGATTCCTTTTGAAAAGAAAGTGAAGGAGGATGACGAACTTCCAAAGGGCGAGCTCATTACTGAACAAATAGGGAATGAGGGGATTCTTGCGTTCACCTATAATGTATCCGAAACAAACGGAAAGAAAATCAGTGAAACAATCGCAAAAAAAGAAGTCACGGAAAAGGCCAAAACAGAAATCACGAGAAAAGGCACCAAGGTCATTCCTTCACAGGGCAGCGGTACATATTCATGGCCTGCAGATGGGGGCTATATTTCCAGTAAGCAGGGTCAGCGCTGGGGGAAACTGCATAAAGGTATAGATATTGCCCGGCCAGCCACCAGGACGATAACGGCAGCAGATCATGGGATAATCGAAACTGCCGGAAACTCCGGAGGATATGGAAATAAGATAACGATCAATCATAATAACGGGTATAAGACAGTGTATGCCCATTTGGATTCAATAGATGTACAAGCAGGACAAAAGATTGAAAAAGGCATGAAAATTGGCATGATGGGTTCAACGGGGAACTCGACCGGTGTCCACCTCCATTTTGAAATATATAAAAACGGGTCTCTCGTTAATCCGCTAAACTATATAAGCCAATAATCGATGGAAGTCTTCGAAAATTATTCGAAGACTTCTTTGCTACATACATAGATGAGAATAATAGGAAAAAGGTGATTTAATGCCTATAAAATGATAAAGTAGAATAGAGACAATTTGCTTTCATTCCGGTGTTCAGCCCCTTTTATTGGGTATATATACGTAACTTTGCTAAAACTAGGTTGCCGGGTTGTGCAAGCAGAAGGAAAAGTGAATAAGGTCCCGGATAAGGACACGGTTTTTAATAGATTCAGTTCAGTTATTAAAAAGGAGATAAGTACATGGATAAAAAGATTCTGGTAGTGGATGACGAAAAGCCAATTGCTGATATATTACAATTCAATCTGAAAAAAGAAGGCTATGAAGTTTTTTGTGCTTATGATGGCAATGAAGCCCTCAAAATGGTAGAAGAACGGCAACCCGATTTGATTTTACTTGATATCATGCTACCGCAGCGCGATGGCATGGAAGTTTGCAGGGAAGTAAGGAAGAAGTATGAAACGCCGATCATCATGTTAACGGCAAAAGATTCAGAGATTGATAAGGTCTTAGGATTAGAGCTTGGTGCAGACGACTATGTTACAAAGCCATTTAGTACCCGGGAAATAATTGCCCGCGTTAAGGCGAACCTAAGACGTCAGCAAGCTGTTCCTGTTCCCGATCAAGAAAATGAACCGAAGGAAATTACGATAGGAACGCTCACTATCCATCCGGATGCCTATGTGGTATCCAAGCGCGGCGATACGATTGAATTAACGCATCGCGAATTTGAGTTGCTTCATTACTTAGCGAAGCACATCGGTCAGGTCATGACAAGGGAGCACTTATTACAAACCGTGTGGGGCTATGATTATTTTGGTGATGTGCGGACGGTCGATGTAACAGTCAGACGTCTTCGTGAGAAGATTGAAGACAATCCAAGCCATCCTGGCTGGATTGTAACTAGAAGAGGGGTCGGTTATTACCTGCGTAACCCTGAACAGGAGTAGTTTCTATGAAAAAGGTTGGTTTTTTTCGCTCAATTCATTTTAAATTTGTTCTGATTTATGTATTGCTCATTTTCGTAGCTATGCAAATAATCGGGGTATATTTTGTTGGGGAATTGGAAGAAAATCTTGTCGGGAACTTTACGAAATCAATAAAAGGTCACGTTAACCTGCTTACCTACAGCATTGGTGAAGAAATGGAAAAAGAGAGGGGAGAGGAAGATCCGACCCTCGAAGAAGCGATTGATACGATATTGAAAGACCGGGATAATTCATCGAATGATATTTCGGAAGTACGTGTCATCGACACCCGCAGCAGACGCGTGATCGGAACTTCTGACCCAAGTAACCAGGATATTGTAGGGAAGAAGACAACAGAGGTCCTTATTAAAAATACACTCATTTATGGAAAAGAAGATTATGATGTGTTTCGGGATCAGAAAACAGGCAGGCGGCTCTGGGTCCTTTCGACACCCATTGAAGCAAATGGGGAGGTCATTGGCGCCGTCTATGTAATAGCAGAGATGGAAAATGTCTTTGAGCAGATGGATGAGATCAATAGTATCTTCATGACGGGTACGGCCATCGCCCTAGTCATTACGGCCATCTTGGGGATCCTGCTCGCACGAACGATCACAAGGCCAATGTCCGATATGAGAAAACAGGCCCTGGTGATGGCGAAAGGGAATTTCTCCAGAAAAGTTAGGGTATATGGCGATGATGAAATTGGCCAGCTTGCCGTCACTTTCAATAATTTGACCAAAAAGCTTCAAGAATCGCAATCAAGCACAGAAGGAGAGCGGCGTAAGCTTTCATCTGTCCTTTCCAATATGACGGATGGCGTAATTTCAACGGACAGGCGAGGTCGGGTGAACTTGATTAATGAACCGGCGGCACAATTATTGGATGTCTCGAGTGAAACCGTCATGAACCAACCGATCATTGAGGTTTTGGGTCTTGAAGAAGAATATAAATTTGAGGATTTACTGGAAGAGCGAGATTCCATTATCCTTGATTACAGCAAAAAAAATCGGCCTTTCATTTTGAGGGGGAACTTTTCAGTCATTCAAAAGGAAACGGGATTCGTCAATGGTTTGATTACTGTTTTGCATGATATAACAGAGCAGGAAAAAATCGAGAGCGAACGTAGGGAGTTTGTTGCCAATGTATCACATGAACTGCGAACTCCGTTAACGACGATGAGAAGTTACCTGGAAGCATTGGCTGAAGGTGCATGGAAGGACGAGGAAATCGCTCCATCCTTTTTAAGCGTGACCCAAAATGAAACGGAGCGAATGATCAGGCTTGTTAATGATCTGTTACAGCTTTCGAAAATGGACAGTAAAGATTACAGGCTTAAAACGGGCTGGGTGAATTTCAATAAATTCTATGACCACATTATCGATCGTTTTGAAATGACGAAAAATGATGACATCACGTTTAAGCGTGATTTGCCGAAGGAAGCTTATTTTGTGGATATTGATGAAGATAAAATCACCCAGGTTCTCTATAATGTAATCTCCAACTCATTAAAGTACTCACCTGAAGGGGGTCAAGTGACTTTCCGCGTCAGGGCATCTGATGGCTTTATCATTGTGAGCATTACAGATCAAGGAGTGGGTATCCCGAAAAACGTCATTGATAAAATATTCGACCGCTTCTATCGTGTGGATAAAGCAAGGGCCCGTAACTTAGGCGGGACAGGGCTTGGTTTAGCGATTGCAAAAGAGATGGTCGTGGCGCATGGCGGGAAAATATGGGCGGAAAGTGTGGATGGAAAAGGAACTACGGTGTTCTTTACACTTCCTTACGAACAGGAAGAAGAGGATGATTGGTCATGAATTTTGAACGTGCAAAAAGCATCATACTGATTATTTTGGTTGGGACAAGCATTTTTTTGACATGGAGCATTTGGACGTACGAGCCTGAATATGATCCATTTGAACAATCGTCGGAATTTATAAAGATTAAAAGCGATGTCCAGATTGTCAGTGATGTCATTAAACCAGTCAGTATCCTTTTCCATGGCAATGGGCAGCATTTCCAGACTTCCAATCCGGTAGAAATAAATGAAATGGAAAAAGAATTTTCGCAATGGCGTTTCAGCGGCATAAAAGAGGTATCCGTAAAAAGGCTGCAAAGGAAATTTGACGATTTTGTCCATGAAGATGGATCGATTGAAATCGAATTTTCCGATGATATTCCCATTGCCCTTTATAAAACGGTATTGAATATAACGGATAAGGAAGTGCCTGAATTTTCGTTTGATCGAATCATCATTAAACAAAAGGATATCAGTGGTAATAAATCTGCCGTTTATTTTGTTTCCTACGATCAAGAGAAGATTTATCAAGGTATGGTCGACTCTAAAAAACTAAGGAATTTCATGGATTCATTTTATAGGGGTTCTTACGATAAGCACCCTGAATACACGGCCGAAATCATAAACAGCAAAAGGACGCTCTTCGTCCCGGAAAACCCAGTTGAGATCAACAGACTTGAATATTATATTGACGATTTGGATATTGGAAACTTGAAAAATGCATTATTTAATTATCCGAAGTTCGTACGCCAGGAATCCGTTTCGGTCGGTGAGGAATACACGGATGGAACAAGACTTATGACGGTCAATAAAGAGAATTACCTAATTTCTTATATCAATCCGGCACAAAAGAGCAAGCTATTTGGCAGTTCCAGTGACCTTTTGCAAAAAAGCATCGATTTCATCAATGACCATGCAGGTTGGGAAAATAACAATTACCGCTTTGCCTATATGTCGGAGAATGAACAACGAGTGGTATTCCGCTTATTCGTAAATGGTTATCCGACCTTCAATGAATCTGGAATGACAGAAATCGAGCAAATTTGGGGGAAAGAAGAAATTTATAGCTATGACCGCCCATACTTTTCACTTGACTCAGTCCTCCCGTCAGAAGGAGCGGTAGTAATTTTACCAAGCGGTAAAGAAGTATTGAATAAGCTGAAATCGAAAGATAATATCGATTTCAAAAGCGTGGAGGACATCTCGATTGGCTATAAACTGAATAAATCCCTCGATTCCAAACTTGTAACACTAGTTACACTTGAGCCTACTTGGTATTATCGTATCGGCGATAAATGGTTTATGGTGCCCTTTGAAGAAGATACGGGAGGCGATCAAAGTGGATTGGAATAATACAAAGTCGATTTTCATCATGGTTTTCTTCATTTTGAATATTTTTCTACTTTATCAATTCCTGGAAAAGATTAATGACTCCCAATATGAAAGTTTCACGGAGTCCTCAACGGAAGAACTTTTGAAAGAAGATGAGATTTCAATAGAAACCCCACTTCCGAAACAAAAGTTGAAGGATCAATTCCTGATTGCCCAAAGCAAGACTTTCGAGAAGAAGGATATTGAGCACCTGAAAAACCAAAAAGCAAAAATCATCGATGATAAGAAGCTTGTGGGTACATTTAAAACACCGGTTGGCATGAAAGCGGAAGTTCATGCTGCAGACCTTGATATATTCCTGAAGGAGTATATTTTCAATGGAAGTGAGTATCATTTTTGGAGCTATGATGAAATCAACCAGACCATCATCTGCTATCAAGTGGCAGATAAAAAGATGTTTTTTAATAATAGTAAAGGGAAGGTCACTTTATATCTGAACAAGAAGGGTGAAATCGTTTCCTATGAACAGATGTATTTAGAGGGAATCAAAAAATTCAATAAACCAAAAGAATTGGTATCTGCTTTAAATGCTATTGGAGCATTGTATGATAATGGTGATATTGATCCCAAAAGCAAAGTCACGAATGTGAAACTGGGCTTTTACAATTCGCTGCAGACGACATCTGTGTCACATTTACTTGTGCCAACATGGTGGGTGGTCATTGATGACGAAACGGATCTCTTCGTGAATGCTTTTGATGGTGAGGTCATTGAATTGAATACAGAAGAAAAAATACTGGAGTGAGTAAAGATGACAATGCATTTTAGTGTTCTCGCAAGCGGGAGTACAGGAAATGCCTTTTTCGTGGAAACGGAGGATCAATCATTCCTTGTCGATGCCGGCTTAAGCGGTAAAGCCCTGGAAGCATTGTTTCAGGATATAGGCCGTGATATGTCGAAGCTATCCGGTATCCTTGTTACCCATGAACACAGCGACCATATTAAAGGTCTTGGCGTGGTTGCCAGAAAACATAAACTCCCGATATATGCGAATGCAAAAACATGGAATGCCATGGATCGATCAATCGGTGAAATTGCAACCGATCAAAAATTTACATTTGAAATGGAACAGGTCAAAACGTTCGGCAGTCTTGATATAGAATCTTTTGGCGTTTCACATGATGCGGCAGAGCCGATGTTTTACGTCTTTCATCATGAGGATAAGAAACTTGTGGTCATAACCGATACAGGGTACGTAAGTGATCGGATGAAGGGAATCATCTCGAATGCCGATGCTTACGTATTTGAAAGTAACCATGATGTGTCCATGCTGAGGATGGGAAAATATCCATGGAGCATCAAGCGCCGGATTTTAAGCGATGTCGGACATGTTTGTAATGAAGACGCTGCCCTTGCAATGAGTGAAGTGGCCGGTGATAAGACCAAGCGGATTTACTTGGCCCACTTAAGCCTTGATAACAATATGAAGGATCTAGCAAGAATGTCGGTGGAACAGACGTTAAAGACAAAGGGGATCATCGTTGGCGAACAATTTTCCTTATATGATACAGACCCGAAAAGACCAACGGAACTTGTTACGTTATAAATAAAAGGAATGGATGAGGGATATCCTTGTTCATTCCTTTTTTATTTTTAATTTTATTTTTAAAAATTTCAGTTCGTAAGTTACGAATCGGATTAAAAGGGGTACCGTTTGGTTAGAACTGTATAGGTAAAAGGAAAATGGCTGTATACTAGTCAATTTTACGTTTCCCCTTAAATAAAAGCATTCATTTTTTTAGAAAAAATTCGGTAATTGAGTATAATTGAGGGAGGATACCAAACAATAGAATTGCTATAATTTATTCCTAAAATGAGAGGATGGGGCGGTCTTGGGTTATTATGATCAGAATGATGAGAACCAAAATAAACGGAAAAGAGGCTATACGGGCTATTTTCTAGCAGGTTTGGGGGGTGTCATCATCGGGGCCTTACTTATTTTACCGGGAAGTGGGCTGTTAAATAACGATGATAACGAAATTACAACGGGGAAATCAACGGAGAATGAGCCCGCGGAGCAGTCCCAGCAAAACCTTACTCTTGATGTAACAAGTGCTGTCACCAATGCTGTTGATAAGGCCAGCGACGCAGTGGTCGGGATCACTAACATTCAGGAAACGAACTTCTGGAGTCAAGGGACCAACGCCGAGGACAGTTCGGCAGAAGCCGGCACTGGTTCTGGAGTCGTCTACAAAAAAGATGGGGGCAAAGCCTATATCGTCACGAATAATCACGTCATTGAAGGCGCTAATGAACTGGAAGTGACATTAAGTGATGGCACTAAATTGCCAGCTGAACTACAAGGTAGTGACCCATGGACAGATTTAGCTGTCATTGTCGTGAATGGCGATAAAATCAAAACCATTGCTGAATTCGGAAAATCCGGCAAATTGAAACCTGGTGAGCCCGTAATTGCCATTGGTAATCCATTAGGCCTCCAATTCTCTGGATCGATCACACAAGGGATCATCTCCGGATTGGAGCGTACAATAGAGGTGGATATCAATGAGGACGGACAAGTGGATTGGAATGCGGAGGTCATCCAGACCGATGCGGCGATTAACCCAGGTAACAGCGGGGGGGCACTCGTTAATATGTCAGGGCAGGTCATCGGAATAAATTCGATGAAGATTGCGGAAAATGCAGTGGAAGGAATCGGTCTTTCCATTCCGATCGATTCAGTTATACCGATTATTAATGATATAGAGGAATTTGGTGAAGTGAAACGTGCCTTCTTGGGTGTGAATTTGGCATCTGTAGAAGAGATTTCCCAATACCATCAACAAAATACATTAAAGTTACCAAGAAAAGTTACATTTGGCGTTGCAATAACAGGCGTTCAAAGCAACTCTCCAGCATCCAAAGCAGGATTGAAGGAATTTGACGTCATTGTTGGAATGGATAATGAAAAAATTCATGACGTTGTGGAATTACGAAAATACCTTTACAACGAAAAGAAAATCGGTGATAAAGTTAAAATCATTTATTACCGTGACGGAAAGAAAGAAACTACGGAAGTCAAACTTTCAAGCAGCGAAATTTAAAAGCACAAAAGGACAGGGGGAAAAAATGCCTCCTGTCCTTTCTATTTCCTTGCGATTTTCTTATTTTTTGTTACGATTACCTGTGGATATATACTTAAATTAAAGATCTCAAGTAACTTGTGGATAATTGGGAATAGAAGTACTGGGAATAATGAGTGGGAAAGGAGATATGAAGGATGAAATTATATTGCTGTCAGGAACACGTGGACATGGCGCTGGATGAAGTGGTATACGAATGTGAAACCTATCCTGTTTTAACGCTGGTTCCCGAAGAAAATCAGTTATCAACAACCTGTGAATATTGTCGAAACGTGGCAATATATCTAGTAGGGAACTAATATTCCCATACAAGATGTGGATAGATTTTGTGGATATGTGGATAACTCTTGTGGATAACATGTTCGTAACATGTTCTTAACCTGTTCTTAACATTTTCCGAAGAATGAAGCGGCGGGTGGAATGGTTTAGATTCAAGCTTTTGGTTGTACGAATAAGCAACATAATTCTTTATCGGATCTGAACTAAGTCCAGCCCAATTTCTTCAATACACATTAAAAAATAATGAAAGTTACCGTTGCCGCTTTCAGGGGCAGCGGTTTTTATTTTAAAAGCATTAAAAATTGGAAAGGATATGCTTGTTTTGCTTATAGGTCACTGTAAGGTATGATAATAGGTAGGCAAATCCAACAATTGATAGTAAAAACATAATGAAAGCTAGAGGATATATATGAAAATAACGATTATTACTGTTGGCAAGCTAAAGGAAAAATACTTAAAGCAAGGAATTGCTGAATATACAAAAAGGTTAAGCGCCTATGCTAATATAGAACTTGTCGAAGTACCGGATGAAAAAGCTCCGGAGAACCTGAGTGCAGCGGACATGGACATTGTAAAGCAAAAGGAGGGTGAACGAATCCTGGCGAAAGTCAGCCCGGACACCTACGTAATAACGCTTGAAATCAATGGAAAACAGCTTACTTCAGAGCAGCTGGCCACTCATTTGGATCAGCTCGCCACCTATGGAAAGAGCAAAATTGCCTTTATTATTGGCGGGTCGCTTGGGCTTGGCACTGAGGTGTTATCAAGAAGTGATTATGCCCTTTCCTTCTCGAAAATGACCTTTCCGCATCAATTAATGAAATTGGTTCTAGTGGAGCAAATATATCGGGCTTTTCGGATAAATAGAAATGAACCATATCATAAATGATGGAATTAATTCCGGGGGAATTCCCCGTAAGGTTAATGGGTTAAAATATTAAATCTTAATGTAATGAAAAGAGGGTAACGAATGAATAAAGAGTCCATTTATGGTTTAACATTCGAACAATTGACATCATGGCTTTCGGACCATGGCCATAAAAAATTCAGAGCTTCCCAAGTCTGGGAGTGGCTTTATAGAACACGTGTGACGAATTTCTCTGAAATGACGGATGTTAATAAAGAGTGCATAAAATTACTTGAAGAGCACTTTGTCATCCAGACTTTGACTGAGCACGTTAAGCAAGAATCAGCGGATGGAACGATCAAGTTCTTGTTTAAATTACAGGATGGAAACCTTATCGAAACCGTCATGATGAGGCATAAATACGGAATTTCGGTTTGTGTCACCACCCAAGTGGGCTGCAATATTGGCTGCAGTTTCTGTGCCAGTGGATTATTGGCCAAAAGCCGCGATTTATCCAGCGGCGAAATAGTGGAACAAATCATGAACGTTCAACTGCATCTGGATAAATTGGAACAAGGGGATGTTGTTAGCCATGTTGTTGTAATGGGTATTGGTGAGCCGTTTGATAACTTTGAAAATATGATAGACTTTTTGAAGGTACTCATGGACCATAAGGGTCTTGCTATCGCTGCTAGGCGTATTACTGTTTCGACGAGCGGTCTTGCCAATAAGATTTATGATTTCACTGATACCCAATTACAGGTGAATCTGGCCATCTCATTGCATGCACCGAATAATGAACTCAGGACACGGATCATGAAAATAAACCGAGCTATTCCGATAGAAAAATTGATGAAATCTCTTGATTATTATTTAGAGAAAACGAATAGGAGAATTACGATTGAATATATCCTATTGAAAGATGTCAATGACCACCAAGAAGAAGCCGAACAACTCGCCAATCTTCTTGAGGACAAAAAACATCGGCTCTATGTCAACCTGATTCCATACAATCCTGTAGATGAGCATAGTCAATACCAAAGAAGTGAAAAAGAGTCCGTTCTCTCGTTTTATGATACGCTGAAAAAGAGAGGCGTAAATTGTAAAATCCGCCAAGAACATGGAACGGATATTGATGCAGCTTGCGGCCAGCTTAGAAGCAAGCAAATCAAGAAAGCCGAAGCCCAGTAATCACTAAGAGAAAACAACAAAAAGAGGCCGCATATTTCGCGGCCTCTTTGGCATGATTTTATTATTTAGCTATTTCCTTTACCGAGGCGACTTCATACGTTGTAAGCTCGCTGCCTAGAATTGGAGATTCTTTTTTTGCTTCACCGGAACCTGGTTCAGGCCGTTTATGTGCAGCTTTGAATGCATCGCTATTTCTCCAAGCAGTAAAGTTATCAAGGTTTTCCCAGTACATATTTACGCTCAGTTCATCGTGGTCCGACAAATTCTGCGTTAATAGTACTTCTACTTTTACGAAGCCTTCCGTAGTATCAAGTGGACCTGGTGCAGTAAATCCTGGGGCCATGACTGCACCCATCCCTTTTTTGACTCTGATTCTATTCGTTACGATTATCATAAATCAGCACTCCTTTTGGACATCGGTTTAGAAACTACACCCTATTTAGGCTTTTATATCATACATATTTTAGCATATTGAAAGAAGCAGGGTCCATTTTGATTAACTCAGATCATGATATCCTGATGACCATTGTTTTAGTGAAGACGGATGTTTCATTATATTGAAATAAGGCAATTGAATTTGGTTATTACAAGGTTTATCGATGCATATCGCGTATAATAGAACCTTGTATAAGGAAATTACGATTATGGAAACAATAAAGCAACATACTAAACAACAAAAGAGGCTGTCATATGAATGAATTGAGTTTTACTGATTATACATTAAGCGATGAAATTGTAAGGGCATTAGAAAGCTTGGGATATCAGCGTCCAACAGAAGTACAGCGTGAGGTGATACCAGTGGCGCTGGAAAAGAGGGATCTTGTCGTTAAATCCCAAACGGGAAGTGGAAAGACCGCTTCATTTGGCATACCGATCTGCGAAATGGTCGATTGGGAAGAGAATAAGCCTCAGGCGCTTATTTTAACACCGACACGTGAGCTGGCTGTACAAGTAAAAGAGGATATTACGAATATAGGCAGATTTAAAAGGATAAAGGCTACTGCGGTTTATGGAAAGCATCCATTCGCACTGCAAAAAGCGGAATTGAAACAAAAAAGCCATGTAGTCGTCGGAACCCCGGGGCGTGTCCTGGATCATATCGAGAAAGGGACATTTGCCTTGGAACGCTTAACCCATTTGGTTATTGATGAAGCCGATGAAATGCTGAATATGGGCTTCATTGAACAAGTGGAAGCCATTATTAAAGAGCTTCCGAAAGATAGAGTAACCATGCTGTTCTCTGCTACGTTACCTGAGAGTATAAAAAAGCTATGCAAGCAATATATGAAGGATCCTTTGGATATTGAAATCAAAGCAAAGGGTGTAACGACGGAGAAGATTGAACATGCTCTTATAGAAGTGAAGGAAGACGACAAGTTTTCCCTGCTTAGAGACGTCACCATCACGGAAAACCCCGATAGCTGCATCATCTTCTGCCGGACGAAAGATAGGGTAGACCAAGTATGTGAACAGCTGCTGGAACTGGAATATCCGTGTGATATGATACACGGCGGCATGCTTCAGGAAGATCGCCTTGCAGTGATGAATGAATTCAGAAGAGGTGAATTCCGCTATTTGGTTGCGACAGATGTTGCTGCACGCGGAATTGACATCGACAATATAACCCATGTGATTAACTATGACCTGCCAATGGAAAAGGAAAGTTACGTACATCGAACTGGAAGAACGGGCCGTGCCGGTAAAAAAGGAAAAGCCATTACATTTGTGACGCCGTACGAAGACAAATTCCTTACTGAGATTCAAGGATATATCGGTTTTGAAATCCCTAAGATGACTGTTCCTTCAAAAGAGGAAGTCTCCAATAAAAAAATGGAATTCGAAGCGAAACTGGAAGCTCGTCCAAAAATCAAAAAAGATAAAAGTGAACAATTGAATAAACAAATCATGAAGCTGTATTTTAATGGCGGCAAGAAAAAGAAACTCAGGGCTGTGGATTTTGTCGGCACCATCGCAAAGATTGATGGAGTGAATGCAGAGGACATCGGGATCATTACGATTCAGGATAATGTTTCTTATGTGGAAATATTGAATGAAAAGGGACCGCTTGTCTTGAAAGTGATGAAAAATACGAAAGTAAAAGGGAAACTTTTGAAGGTTTCAGAGGCTTTTAAGAAGTAAGGTGTTGAATGGAAAGAAGCGGAAGCTTATCTAAACACGGTTAACCAATTAAAATTGGTTAACTTCTATACCTGGAACAAAAAAAGTGGTGGAAGTTTTGAGAGTAAACTTCCACCACTTTTTTATTGCTAAAAAAGCTTCTTTTATTTTTTTTGAAATTTTATAAATTCTAAATACATCATTGGGAAAACAATTACAAGCATTATTATAAAACCTATTATGATTCCTACCAAACTTTTATCCTGAGTTATGGACATGGATACATAATAGAACGCTACACTCGTAATAATTAAATATAATAAATATCTTAAATACTTCATTTTGTTATATCAATCCATTCATTTTTTTACCAATCCAAAATCTAAAAAAGCCTCATTCTCAAAAGGTTTTCCAAAATATTCTGCTGAATTATAACTATGTTAACCCATTTGAACAAACAAATGGTCCTGAACTTATATTTACAGCAAAAATATGAAGAAAAATTATTAATATTAAGTATTCAGTTTATATGATAATAGGAAAACTCTTAGATAGACTTACTTTTTTATATGTTTTAATAACTCACTCGGAAATAATCCAAACTACGCCAGGATAATTCTACACACTTAGAAATAATTCGACATACCCCAAAATATTTCGACTCATCCATGAATAATTTGACTTCCACATTGATAATTCGACCTCCACCTGAAATAATACGTCCTCACTGGAATGATTTTTTGTTTTGAGAATGTGAAGTTTCTTTTTCTGAATTCTGTTTATTCGTCAAAATAGAGTGGTATATGAGGAAGGATAACGCAATTATTTCGAATCAAATAAATACATACAACACGATCTAATCTGAATTCTTAGACATGGAGGGGAATGAGTGGGATGACAAAAGCAAATGAAAACGGAAGAATCGATGAGCAAAGTAAGCGGCGGCAGTTGGATCAATATCGAGTGGACGATAATGGGAAAAAGATGACGACTAACCAAGGTTTGCGTATTTCTGAGGATGAGCATTCTTTGAAAGCGGGAACACGTGGTCCAACTTTGATGGAGGACTTTCATTTCCGGGAAAAAATGACTCATTTTGACCATGAGCGTATTCCTGAGCGGATTGTCCATGCCCGTGGATCTGGTGCTCATGGATATTTTCAGGTATATGAACCGATGGCCGAATTTACAAAAGCCAAGTTTCTTCAAGACCCTTCAGTCAAGACACCAGTATTCGTTCGTTACTCCACGGTGGCAGGTTCACGCGGATCGGCAGACTCGGTCCGTGATGTAAGGGGATTTTCTACAAAGTTTTATACCGAGGAAGGAAACTATGATTTGGTCGGAAATAATATTCCAGTATTTTTTATCCAGGATGCCATTAAGTTCCCGGATTTAATTCATGCGGTTAAACCGGAGCCTCATAACGAAATACCTCAGGCTGCGTCTGCCCATGATACTTTTTGGGACTTCGTCGCCAACAATGAAGAAACGGCTCATATGGTCATGTGGCATCTTTCTGATAGGGCCATACCGAGGAGTTTCCGGATGATGGAAGGGTTTGGTGTCCACACATTCCGTTTTGTAAATGAACAAGGCGTGGCCCATTTCGTTAAATTCCATTGGAAGCCTGTACTTGGAGTTAAATCCCTTGTCTGGGATGAGGCACAGAAAATTGCAGGGAAGAATCCTGACTTTCACCGCCAAGATCTGTGGGAAGCGATAGATACCGGAAATTATCCTGAATTTGAATTTGGCGTGCAAATGATTAAGGAGGCAGATGAATTCAAATTCGACTTTGATATCCTTGATCCTACTAAACTATGGCCGGAAGAACAGATTCCGGTGAAAATAATCGGAAAAATGGTATTGAATCAAAATACGGATAACTTTTTTGCAGAGACGGAACAGATAGCATTCCATCCGGGGCATGTCGTACCGGGTATTGATTTTTCAAATGATCCGCTGCTTCAGGGACGTTTATTCTCCTACACAGATACCCAGCTATCCCGATTGGGAGGACCGAATTTCCATGAGCTTCCGATTAATAGGACGGTTGCCCCCGTTCATAATAATCAACGCGATGGCATGCACCGAATGTCAATAAATCCAGGGCAGGTCAGCTACCACAAAAATTCGCTTGCAGGCAACTCTCCCGAACCTTCTTCGGAAGAGGAAGGCGGCTATGCACATTACCAGGAAAAAGTCGATGGCAGGAAGGTCCGACAACGCAGTGAAAGCTTCAAGGATCATTACAGCCAGGCTAAATTATTTTGGAATAGCATGACGGAAGTGGAGAAAGAGCATATTATTCAGGCTTTCCACTTTGAAGTGGGAAAAGTGAAAAGTAAGGACGTTCAGCAGCAAATTGTCGAGATGTTCAGCAATGTAGATGACGAACTGGCCAAAACGATCGCTATTGGAGTGGGCGTGAATCCTCCAGCCAACAAAAGTGAGGTCAAAATGGATTTGGCTTCTCCGGCTTTAAGCCAGGAGCAAATGAAAGTGAACACGGCCGCAACAAGAAAAGTGGCAATCTTGGCTGCAGATGGTTTCAACGGGTCAGAGGTTAATCAAGTTTTGGAATCATTTAAATCGGCAGGGATAACGGCTGAAATCATCAGTCATAATCGTGGAGTGATTACAAGTTCTGAAGGACAGCAGGTTGAGGTGAATCAGACATTCCTGACAGCCGATTCGGTACTTTTCGATGCTGTATATGTGGCAGGAGGCCAGGAGAGTGTCGATGCCCTAAAGGCATCCAAGGAACCAATATACTTTGTTGATGAAGCCTACAATCATTTCAAAGCGATTGGTGCAGGAAAAGAAGGAGCCGAGATCTTATCGAAGGCAGGCATCGTTTCCAATGATCCAGCCTCAGGCATTGTAGCTGTTACGGATAATAATAGTGGTACTGCCTTTATCGAGGCAATTGCCAAGCACCGTCACTGGAGTCGCGCTTAATATTGGATGAAAAACCCCCAGACTTGGAGTCGGGGGGTTTTTCAATAAAGACATTTCGTATCAAGCTACTTTGCTTTTTCTTCAAAAAGCGATGCAATGCCAACGATCACCTTAGTGGCCAGGATCATATTATCGACGGAAATAAATTCATATTTGCCATGGAAGTTCTCCCCGCCCGTAAAGATGTTGGGTGTTGGCAGGCCCATATACGATAATTGAGAACCGTCCGTACCACCGCGTATTGGCGAAATTTTTGGTTTTATATCGAGTTTCTCCATTGCTTCGTGGGCAATATCCACGATTTCCTTCACGGGCTCAATTTTTTCCTTCATGTTGAAGTATTGGTCGTGTAATTCAAGCTGGATACGGTTTTGCCCATATTTTTCTTTTAAATCTTCGATTACTTTTGTTATAAATTCCTTGCGTTCATTGAATTTTTGGCGGTCGAAATCCCTGATGATATAAGAAAGCTTGGTCTCTTCCACATCACCGTGAAATGAAATCAGATGATAAAATCCTTCGTAATCTTCCGTATATTCCGGTGCTTCTGCCACTGGGAGTTTATTATGGAATTCCATGGCGATTTTGGCCGAGTTGACCATTTTTCCTTTAGCCGTACCAGGGTGAATATTCGTCCCTTTGATCAGGATTTTGGCCGATGCTGCATTGAAGCTCTCATATTCAAGTTCTCCAAGTGGTCCACCGTCCACGGTGTAGGCAAATTGGGCATCAAAAGCATCTACATCAAACTTATGGGGTCCCCTGCCGATTTCCTCATCGGGAGTAAAAGCAACACGGATTTTTCCATGCTTGATTTCCGGATGCTGGATCAAATAATCCATGGCAGTCATGATTTCAGCAATTCCAGCCTTATTATCTGCTCCCAACAGGGTTGTCCCATCCGTTGTAATCAAGGTATGCCCTATATAGTTCTTAAGCGAAGGAAAATCATCAGGTGAAAGAATGACATCCAATTTTTCATGTAAAGTAAGATCTTTGCCATCATAGTTGTCAATGACTTGCGGTTTTACATCTTTTCCAGTGAAATCCGTTGCTGTATCGACATGGGCCAAGAAACCGATTGTCGGGACATCCTTATTTGAATTGGCTGGCAATGTTGCCATGACATATCCGTTCTGATCAATTGTCACTTCCTTCATCCCAATGGATTGAAGTTCCTTGACCAATGCATTTGCCAAGGTCAACTGTCCGGGTGTAGAGGGGCATGATGGATTTTCCTCATTCGATTGGGTATCCACTTTCACATAAGAAGTGAATCTTTCAATGATTTCATTTTTCACTTTTCCTTCAACTCCTTTTTCCCTTATCTTACCATGATTAATTGAAATGGAAAAATTATCTTTACCTATGTGACATACAGACTTATTTCCAAATCTTCAAGGGTGGTGTCATCAGCAAAGAACAGCATATCCGCAAATGACATGCCGTTCTTTGCTTTCCCTTTTTAGAGTGGATTATTCAAGGCCCAAACCGATACGCTTTTCCCATGAACGGGAAAGGTCGCGAAACCATCTTCTTCAATGGTGATGTGGTCATCTCTATGACAAGTTAAATCACTCCAGATTTCACCGGCACGATGTTCACCGACGAACATCCTTTTTTCACTGTTGTGATCTCCATTCGAGATTATGACGGCGCACCCCGAGCCATCTAGCTCTTCAACTCCGTGCCGGACCCAGCCTATCGTATTCGGATCATCAAAGTAGTCGGTCTGTTCCCCGTATGCTTTTTCATACCTAGCATATAAGAGGCGATCTAGAATGTCCTTTTTCCCAGGCACCGGAGAAGGCCC
Source organism: Bacillus sp. B4EP4a (assembly GCF_006680105.1). Taxonomy (NCBI): domain Bacteria; kingdom Bacillati; phylum Bacillota; class Bacilli; order Caryophanales; family Bacillaceae; genus Bacillus; species Bacillus sp. B4EP4a. The sequence goes on along the minus strand of NZ_VHIK01000005.1, from coordinate 219,590 downwards.
GCCGATTCCATAATAGTCCCCGTAAAAGACACATGGATAACCGCAAAGTCTAAGCAAGGTGAGTGCATATGCCGATGGTTTGAACCAGTCCTTTACCCAAGATTCCAGTGATTCATGAGGCTGGGAGTCATGGTTGTCGACAAAAGTGACGGCCTGTGCCGGATTGGTTTGGACGAGGGTATCATCAAAGATGGTTGAGAGGTCGAAGTCAGTTCCTGCGTTTGAGGCCTCATGAAATTTATAATGCAGGGAAACATCGAACAAGTTGAGGTCATGCTTGGTTTGCTCTAAGTAAGTTTGACAAGCTTTAACATCCGCCTTCCAAAATTCGCCGACCATGAAGAAATGTTCCTTTGTATAAGGAATGAGTTCTTGGAGAAATTCATTGATGAATTCATAATCGATATGTTTAACGGCGTCCAAACGAAAACCATCACACTTTAACGTATCAACCATCCATTTTCCCCAGCTAATCATTTCCTGACGAACTTCCGGCAGGCTGTAATCGATGTTGGCAAACATTAAATAATCATAGTTTCCGAATTCATCGATGACATGCTGATTCCAGTGCTTGTTTTCGCCTGTGATTCGATATACACCCATTTTGTCGTTTTCGGCATCATAGTCTGTACCATTAAAATGAGTATGGTTCCACTTAAAATCAGAGTATTTATTATTACGGCCTGGAAAATCAAATTTTGTCCAGCCTTCCATTTCAAATGGTTCTGAGATATCTTCCATACGGTTTTCTGGATTGACTTCAATCACTTCAAATTTTTCGGTTCCATCGGCTCCTGCTTTATGGTTCATGACTAAGTCGATATAAACGCAAAGCCCGTAGTTATGACAGGTGTCTATTGCTTGCAGCAATTCATCTTTGGTCCCGTATTTGGTACGGACTGTTCCTTTTTGGTCAAATTCCCCCAAATCGTATCCGTCGTATATTCCATATCCATTATCCCCAACGGATTGCCCTTTCGTAACTGGCGGAAGCCAAACGCAGTCAATTCCTATATCCTTCAACTTGGAGGCTGCAAATTTCAATCTCTCCCAATGAGAACCATCTGCCTCAAGATGCCACTCAAAAAATTGCATCATCGTATGATTTCTTTTCATCCGTTTCCCCCCTGACACCGACCCGTTTTTAACAAAAGTGAAACTGTACGATCGGATAAAGTAATAATGAAAATCTTTACCCCCTAAATTAAATTGATAAACAAGTGAACAATCCTCTTGATTGAGGTTCATTTACCTCTCTATTTTACTATTTTATACCAAATAAGGGTATTTTATATTAATTAGCAGTTAAAAATTAATCAAACGTGGAGGAATAACCCGGAAAATACCATGCGCCAATTCAATAAAAAAGGTATCCCGAATATTTTGGGATACCTCAGACTATAGATAATTCGAAGAAAAACGTTTGCCTACAGTTTTCTTTAAAAACTTCAAGGTGTTTTCAGAAATCCGCTTCCTTTCCGCCGACTGTCTGCCAAGCCTCCTCACGGCAAGCGCCTGCGGGATCTTTGCTGGCCAGTTATTCGGCAGTAGTGCCGCAAATTTCTTCAATCTAGTAGGGGTTTCAAAAAACAGTAAAAAAACATTAGTATACCCTAGTATTAATCATGTTTAGGGATGGAACCATTCCTAACCCCCTTTTGCACCTTTTTCTAGAATGGAAGGGGGATAGTCTATTATCCTTTTTTACCTCTTCGTTTAAAGAAGTGGGCGAAAGCCATTGCACCTAATAATAAGATTAGTAGCACGGAAGATAGAATGATCATATCTTTGGAGGAGCTAATGTTACTTGCCCCCTTTTGGCCCATGTTCCCGTTTATACCTGGAGGTGCACCATTCCCGCCGCGGTCCATGTCAGGGGCCCGCATGGCAGCCCCATTCTCGCCGCCGCCCATGTTTGGTGGTTGCTGGCCTGCATTTGCGTCATCGCCCATATTAGGAGCTCCGCCGCCCATACCGCTTTCTGTCTCGGCTTCCACAACCAGGTCTCCAGAAAGCTGCGCCAAGATGGATTCAGCACGTTGGACAGCGAAGTCAACCAGGGTTTCCTCGCCTGACGTTGCTTCTGTATACTCGTCCATTGTATAAAACTTGGTCGGATCCTTTTTCACATATGGTGTGATTAATGTGGAAATTTCAGTGGTCATTGCTGTCATATTTTCTTCAGAGAAAAAATCTGTAGCAATGTCGTCCAGATAATCATAATATTTTTCACGATACCCGTCGTTGGAAAGCAGGGCATTCAATAAAGGGCGATCTTCAAGGGCCGTACCTGAAACAGGCTCGGTAATGCTGAAGTTGATATTATTTTCATTCATGAAATTCGAACTCATATCCATCATTCCGCCACCGTTCATATTCGGTGCTTCCCCAAGGAGTTCCGTGTCATCCTGCTTATCAGCATCGTCGTTACTCTCAGCCGTCGCTCCATTTTTTTGGTCAGCGGTCACTTCATTTTTATTTTCTTGATCGGAGGCGCCCGCCTGTCGCCCGCCGCCGGAAAAGCCTCCAAATGACATATTATAGTCCCAGGGAAGCATTGAAAAGATTCCATTCTCTTCATATAGATAGTAGTTATGCTTTAATGTGCCTTGATAATGATCGAGGTTGACGAGGGCCGTATTTGCTGCAAAGTAGCGTAATGTTTCATCTACATTCAAGACTTCTTCCAAATCCCCGCCATTATTGATAGCATCAAGCATCTTGATCATGGCAGATTGATCAGAATTTTCATTTGTTTTTAAGTTCAACCCTGTATAATCATCAATATCATCACTAATCCATTTTAAATCACTTCCGGTGCCATCAGGATAATAAAGGTCACCGTTGCCAGATGGAAAGTTATTATTCAAAAATGTTTCATTAATAGATTCAACGCCTAAATACAAGCCCCATTCTTTTCCGTTGATGGTCACGTACATATAGGAATGTCCGGGAGTTGCTATGCCCATCTTTTCCATAAGCTCATATGAAAGGTACTCCCTCATATACGTGGGATCACTATAATTATTATTTAAATCGAATTCTTTCAGGCCGTGTAAATTTTGATCTGTCTGATAGTAATTAAAATCTATATTCCAGCTGTAGCGTTCCGAATCTTCCATTTGGACAACAGAGTTTAAGGAAAGGTTCCCTTTGGTTCGAAACCCTACATTTTCAACTTTTTCCCCATTAATGGTCACATCGGATGCAACAACTTCCTTTTCGGAGGGGTTATCCAGGATGGATTCCAAATCCTCATCAGCCAATGTTATATCCACGGTTGTCACCTTACTTTGGTCAAAAACAGATTCTGTATAAGTATTTCCTTTAGTAGCTTTTTCAACTTGAAGATTGGGAAGGAAAAACATCACTGCTATAAAAATTATTATCAATAATCCACTGGTCGCTACAACATATCTTGTTTTTAACATGTCAAGGCTCCTTCCTCCTGTTGTCTTATATAGAGGGGTGGGCATGGATTTTTATGTCCGCCATCTATCTTAGGCTGTGAAGTTGCCATCATAACTTAACATGATGGCAGAGTGAACGCTGTTCATGTCCTTGACTTGATTTATGAATTCCGCATTATTATCTTTTAATCGAATTTCATATGTCACTTCGAGGTTATTATCCGCCATGACGGATTTCGATTTGACGGAATGCTTTTTCACCTTGTTGGATATCATTTCTTCTAACGTTTTTTCAATTGATGCATCTGAATATTTAACGATTAATAAAAATGGATTTTCAACAGTGATCCAATTGGCAAATATGAGCATCACGATACCTATTAAAATGGCACCTATGATAACCAGCGGAATTAGTCCTGCCCCGCATAAAATCCCGGATGCCGCTGCCCAGAATAGGAAGACCAAGTCCATGGGATCTTTGATGGGCGTTCTGAATCGTACGATGGAGAGGGCACCGACCATACCAAGGGAGATAACGATATTAGTTGATATGCCCATGATGATCAAGGCCGTGGCCATTGTCATGACGATGAGGGATATATTGAAATTGTGTGAGTACATCACACCGGAAAAGGTCTTCTTATAAATGACGTAAATGAACAATCCGATGGCAAATGCCAACAGTAATCCAATTAGGGAGTCAATGATTGAAAAACTCTCAGTCTTGTCCAAAAAGCTTGATTTGAAAATATCATTAAAAGTGGTATTGGTTGTCGTCGTATCCATTTTCTATTCCTCCAAATTTTTTGTGTTTGTTGCAATCAGCCGAATCTTCTGCTTAGTTGGTATTTTGAAAAAGCTGTTTTTCTAGTATCGATGATGGATAACAATTGTTTGATGATATCCGGAAGAAATTCGTCAAACTTTATTTCCAGGATTACATAATCTGGGTCTAAAGCATCGACCACGATTAATTCGGGATTCAGGAAATCCGTATTCCGATAGCTCGTTTTCACATTACTGTCAAAGGTGACCCGCACATTTCCGTACTCATAGATGAATACCTCCCTTTCATAGTCAACGACGGTTGTAGGCTTGATTTGGAAAAGGGTCATTTGAATGTATAAGTCCCTGAGGATATCCCTTGAATCCTCGGACATCCATTCTATATCCCCTGAACGAATCCGTTCGTATTCTCTAGCAGAAAGCCTGCACTTCTGTTTATAGGTAAGGTTATTCCGCTTACTCTTTTTTTCTAGATTGATGAAATTCGCATTATGATCATAAAGTCTAGCCCTGAACTTATCCCTGTGATAGAACCCCTCTGTTTTTTGCCGCAGGATTTTATTGTCAAAGTTGTCGAAATAAACACTTCGAATTAAATATTTCCCATCAAGCCCATGGGGATCAAGCTTCATGAAGTTTTGCAGATTTTTTCTTAATAAATGACAATCTGCTTTGGTGATTGCATGTTTGAGTTCCCGCCTTCCCTTTAAACCGTTCATTGTCGTTCCTCCTTTTCCATGATTTTTGACTGCGTTCAGCTTATAAATGGAATCTTAATAAAACCTTAAGAACATTTTTTATATTCAATAGATAAATAGAGAATAGGCCCCAGTTTTAACCTTTTCTTAATTTTATTGGAATTTAATAGCAGAAAAATGAGTGAATTTACTCATTGAGAATAATTATCATTATCAGTAAAATGAATTTCATGATAATGATAATTATTCTCAATTAATTCAATACATGGAGGTTCACTATGGTAACGAACACGCTTACAAAAAATGATCAACTTTTGGAACAACAAAATACAAGGGAATCAAATGCGCGATCATATCCTAGAAGATTACCCATGGCGATCGATCAAGCGGAGGGAATTTACTTAACAGACATGGATGGAAAACGATATATTGATTTTCTTGCGGGGGCTGGAACATTAGCGCTTGGACACAATCATCCGGCAGTGCTTGAAGCAATGGAAAAAATTCTTAAGGACAAGCGTCCTTTGCATACATTGGACTTTACAACGCCGATCAAAGAGCAGTTCGTCGATGAAATTTTTGAATGCCTGCCTGAGGAATTCAGGAAAAATGCAAAAATTCAATTCTGTGGTCCTACTGGCGGAGACGCCATTGAGGCAGCACTTAAACTGGTAAAAACAGCGACAGGCAATAGAAGCATTTTATCCTTCCAAGGAGCTTACCACGGGGCAACGCATGCAACCATGTCAATCAGCGGCAATACAAAACCAAAGGAAAAAATACAAGGGTTAATCCCAGATGTACAATTCCTGCCGTATCCTTACCAATATCGCTGTCCTTTTGGAATAGGCGGAGAAGAAAGCCATAAAATCAGCAGCCAGTATATCGAGAATCTATTGAACGATCCTGAATCCGGATTATTGCCGCCAGCAGGAATGATTTTAGAGGCAGTACAAGGTGAGGGAGGCTCCATTCCAGCTCCAATTCCATGGCTTAAGGAAATCCGGAGAATAACGAAAGAGAAGGGCATTCCGCTAATTATCGACGAAGTTCAATCAGGTATCGGCCGTACAGGGAAAATGTTTGCCTTTGAACATGCAGGAATCATTCCGGATGTTCTTGTACTATCCAAAGCAATAGGCGGAAGTCTTCCATTATCGGTGGTGATTTATAACAAAGAGCTTGACCTATGGTCACCAGGTGCACATATCGGTACGTTCCGCGGAAATCAAATGGCAATGGCAGCAGGAACGGCTACTTTAAAATACATGAAAGAGACGAATCTTGTGGAGCATGCCGCTAAAATGGGAGAAATATTAAAGGATATTCTTAAAGATTTGCAAAAAGATATTAAGCAGATCGGTGATGTCAGGGGCCGGGGATTAATGGTCGGTGTGGAAATGATCAATCATGAAGAACCGCAAAATGCGAATGGAAGCCATCCTGCTAATTCGCAACTTGCCAGTGCCATTCAACAGGAATGCTTTCAAAGAGGGTTGATTCTGGAGGTTGGCGGCAGACATGGAAGTGTTGTGAGGTTCTTGCCTCCATTGATCGTAACGGAATCCCAGCTTCGCGAAGCCACTGCAATTTTTGAACAAGCTGTTCGTGCAGCTGTTGCAAGAGGGTGAATGATCAATGATCGAAATGATAAATAAAACGGATTTTGCTTATTCTCGATTGTTCTTGAATAACGAAGAAGGTTTCAATAACTACAGCCAGTCATTAAAAATCATTGAAAAAAAGCTGACGGACTTTTTAAAGGGGAACGATTCACCATACTCTGGGAAAAAACCGTATGAAATCGAGGCAAGATTAAACGAGCTGTCCATTGCTTCTCTAAAAGGGAAGACAATGGAAGCAGTAGCGGATGAGCTGGCAGAGTTTGTTATTAACGACAGCATCAATGTACACAGCCCTACTTGTATAGGACATTTGCATTGCCCGACATTAATACCTGCCGTGGCTGCCGAAATGATTATAGGTACGTTGAATCAATCCATGGATTCATGGGACCAAAGCTCGGCGGCCACCTTCGTTGAAGAGCGTTTAATAGATTGGCTGTGCAGCCAGGTGGGGTTACCTGAACAAGCGGATGGGATTTTCACAAGCGGTGGAACCCAATCTAATTATATGGGACTGCTATTGGCGAGGGACGCTTATTGTAAGCGTTTCTGGGGTGTAGATGTTCAGCAGCAAGGTTTGCCAGCCGAGGCGAAAAAGTTGCGGATCTTATGCTCCGAGGCTGCCCACTTTACGGTCCGTAAATCAGCGGCACAGCTGGGGCTTGGTGAACAGGCTGTAGTCACGATTAAAACGGATTCAAATCACCGTCTGTCCATAGATGAATTAAATCATCAAATGTCGATTTTAGAGGAACAGGGTTTACTGCCATTTGCCATCGTTGCAACTTGTGGAACAACGGATTTCGGTTCAATCGATCCATTACACGAATTGTCCGAAGCTGCAAGGAAAAATGGGATATGGCTGCATGTGGACGCCGCATATGGAGGCGCGATGATTTTAAGTAAGGATTACAAAGAGTTAATCAGCGGAATTGAACGGGCCGACTCGATAACGGTTGATTTTCACAAATTATTCTATCAACCCATCAGTTGTGGTGCTTTTCTTGTCTCTGACAGCAACTCATTTCAATATATCCAGCATCACGCCGATTACTTGAATCCTCAGGAAGATGAAGCCGAGGGCATGGTTCATTTAGTCAATAAATCGGTTCAAACGACTAGAAGGTTCGACGCACTGAAACTCTGGATGTCATTGAAGGTCGTTGGACTGGATACCTTTGCTGAAATGATCGACTATACTTGTCATCTTGCACGTGAAGTGGCAGCGAAGATCGATAAGGAGGAAGGATTCACAGTATTAAATAAAGAACCTGAATTGAATGCGGTTGTATTCCGTTATAATCCCGAGGGAGAAAGTGATCAGTTAGTAAATCTATTAAATAAACAGATTCAGCAAGAATTGCTGAAAAGCGGACGGGCATTTTTAGCAAAAACGCGTTTTGACGGACAGGTATATTTAAAAATGACACTATTGAATCCAATGACAAGCCTTGAACACATAGAGGGAATTTTAGACGAAATCCGAGTATTAGGTGAAATGTTCAAGATAATGGAGGAATGAAGATGAATGGTAAGCAAATAGCTGAAAGGGCGACAATGCAAAGCTTTCTGAATTGTTATTTCCGGGAAACCGGAAATTACAGTTTAGAAGAAATGAAAAATTGGCCAAATTTGGAGGGATCCATACAGGATTCATTAGTGGTCAGTAAGCTCATATCCCAAGATATTGCTTTGCTTGTTCCGCTTGAATATTGGTCTGAAACGGGGCGTCATATTTTCAATTTCCCAATATACTACCAAACGGCATCCAAACAAGTGCATGAATTAGATTACGTGACAATGGTCTCGATTGTTTCCAAAGAATTATTGAATGAGCAGGGCCGAACGGATAGTGAAGATGAATTGATGCTGCGTGTCATCCTAAGCAGCCAAAATATTCAACGATATGTTGAAGCCAGGACAGAAGATATTGATGCACTTCAAAGTCCTGATTTTACCTACATTGAAGCAGAGCAGTCGCTTTTATTCGGGCACCTGTTCCACCCGACACCGAAAAGTAAGCAGGGCATTTCTGAAAAAGATGAATGGATATATTCACCCGAATTAAAAGGGGAGTTTCAGCTGCACTACTTCCTGGCGGAACCTTCGATTGTCATCCAAGATTCTAGTGAAGTCCGATCGGCAAGTGAGATCATTAAACAGGAATTAGCTGGTGACTTGGAAATTTCAAGTGAATTCAGAGGAACGTATTGCCAACAGGAAAGCAAATTTATCATCATCCCGGCACACCCGCTTCAGGCAAAAGTGCTTATCGAAAAAGAAGAGGTCAAGAGGCTAATCGAGCAAGGAACACTAGTTTATGCGGGGCCTCTTGGGAAAAAATTTACGGCAACCTCTTCCTTTAGAACGGTATATAGTGCCACATCGAGATATATGTACAAATTTTCCGTTCCGGTTAAAATCACGAATTCTTTACGTGCAAATCTGCAAAAAGAATTAGATCGTGGTGTGGAAATTGCAAAATTAATAGATTCTAAAGCGGGCGACGAACTAAAAGAACGGCACCCTTCCTTCCGAATTATAAAGGACCCTGCTTATCTAACAATCAAAACGACTGAGCAGGAATCAGGATTCGATGTTGATATTCGGGAAAACCCTTTTTATGAAAATAATAAACAAGCAAGCCTGATTGCCGGTTTATGTCAGGATAATGCCTATGGTGCACCGTCAAGGCTTGGAGCGATCATCCGCAAATTATCAGCTGAAGAAAACCGCAGTACCGAAGATGTAAGTATGGATTGGTTCAAAACCTATCTGTCAATGACATTAAAACCGATGCTTTGGCTATTTGAAGAGTATGGAATTGTTTTAGAAGCCCATCAGCAGAATTCCATCATCCAACTTCAAGATGGGTATCCATCCACTTTTTATTATCGTGATAATCAAGGGTATTACTATTGTGAGTCCAAAGTGGACAGGCTGCTGAAGATCTTGCCTGAACTAAGTGAAAAAAGCTTCACGATTTGTTCTGATGAAGTCGCTGAAGAAAGATTGCAATATTATTTCTTTTTTAATCACTTATTAGGCTTGATCAATAATTTTGGTACGGAAGGATTAGTATCAGAAAAAAACCTGTTACAGCTCGTTCAGGAACAGCTGGAAACAAGCAGTAGGGAGAGCGAAGATGAAGGGTTGAATCGAGTTGTTTCAAAGTTGCTTCATGCCCGGGAATTATCTTGTAAGGCTAATTTACTGACGCGATTTCATGATATGGATGAACTTGTTGGCTCACTTGAGACACAATCCGTTTATACAACGATTGAAAATCCGTTCGCGCAGGGGGTTATGGCCGTCTATGAAAAATAGTTATGAAGAAATGTTGAAGGACCATAATCAACAGCTTTCATTTGTCAAAGTTGAATTTGAGAGGGATATTGATACCCTGCATGGATGGATGCATGAGGAACATGTGATACCCTACTGGAATTTAAATTTCACAAAAGAAAAATTTGCTGTCCATTTGAATAAGGCATTGGCTGATGCACACCAAACACTCTATTTAGGCTGTCTGGACTCCATTCCCATGAGCTATTGGGAATCGTATTGGGTAAAAGGCGATATCATTGAAGATTATTATGAATCCGAAGAGGGAGATCAAGGTATTCATTTACTCATTGGTGATCCGGATTATCTAGGAAAAGGACTGGCTTTGCCGTTTTTACGTGCAATGGTGAAATTCCAACTGCTTTCTGCGAAAACAAAAAAAGTGATGGCTGAACCGGATATTCGAAATGCAAAGATGATTTACTTATTTGAAAAGTGCGGGTTTACCCCAATTAAAGAAATTGAGCTCCCTGATAAAACAGCATTACTTATGTCATGTACACGGGAGAACTTCGAGAGGAAGTGGAAGTATGGAGAAGCAACAATCTATCTATGACTTGGTAGGAATAGGGATAGGTCCGTTTAACCTTGGGCTTGCGGCCCTTTTGGAGAAAACCCCGGAGTTGAATGCCGTCTTTTTTGAGAAAAAGCAGGAATTTAATTGGCATGAAGGGATGCTGTTGGAAGGGACGACTTTGCAGGTACCGTTCTTTGCTGATCTAGTTAGCATGGCAGATGTGACAAGCCCATATAGTTACCTGAATTATTTACAGCAGCATGATCGGCTTTATCATTTCTACTTTCTTGAAAAATTCTTGATTCCACGAAAAGAATATAACGACTATTGCCGCTGGACTGCCCATCAACTTGATAGCTGCCGTTTTGGAAAAGCAGTGGAGGCGGTTGAATATATAGGGGATCAAGGTGACCCCTGCTATCAAATCAGTGTAAGGGATGCACAAACACAAAAGATCGAAGTCTTTTATAGCCGTCATATAGTCATGGGAATTGGCAGCGCCCCGACTGTTCCATCGGCCTTTCATCCATATATGGGAGAGAGCATCCTGCATTCGGCCGACTATTTACGGAATAAAGAAAATGTCTTAAAGAAAAAATCCGTAACGGTTGTCGGGTCTGGACAGAGTGCAGCAGAGGTTTTTCTGGATCTGCTTAATGAGCAGGAGGAAAATGGCTACCAGCTAAACTGGTATACAAGATCCAAGGGGTTTTTCCCTATGGAATATTCAAAACTCGGGTTGGAATACTTCACTCCGGATTACCTTGATTTCTTTTATCGGCTGCCACAGGAAAAGAAGGATGAAATCCTTCCGAAACAGGATTTATTGTATAAAGGGATCAGTGCTACGACAATTGCAGCAATTTTTGACAAGATGTATGAAAAATCGATTGGAAATGCCGAACTTTCCATTGAACTTCGGGCCATGACGGAAGTTGCGGCAGTTACCCCCGCCGAAAATGGCTGGAGATTGAAATGCTGCCAGTGGGTAGAAGATAGCGAATTTGATGTGGACACAGAGGCGATCGTTTTTGGAACGGGCTATAAATCAACCCTTCCGGCATTCCTTGAAACCATGGAGGACCATTTAGTCCGCGATGATTTGGGACGTCTTACAATAACGAAAGACTATCGGGTAGGAACGGCCATCCCTACACCGAATCACCTTTTCATTCAAAATGGCGAGATACATACACATGGTGTGGGTGCTCCGGATTTAGGCTTAGGGGCATTCCGAAATTCGATTATCATCAATCAATTGGCAGGTAAAGAAGTTTATCCATCCGAGCCAAAGGGTGCCTTTCAGTCATTCCGTGTAAAAACACCCATCATGGCTTACTAAGAGAAAGGAAGGGGAGAATTATATGCAGTTCATAAATGAAGTGGAACAGGCGGTTTCAGAAAACAATTGGTCGATAGTAAACCAAAACCTGCTGGCAAAGATGATTTCTGAGTATATGTATGAAGATATGATCCATCCAGCTGTTCTGAACGAAAATGCAGCGGGAAACCTATATGAGTTAAAGATAAATGAGGGGAAATCTTATCAATTTTTGGCATCGTCCCGTCTTTTTGACAGCTATGAAGTACAGGCCGAGTCGATCCAGGTATGTGAAAAGGAAGGCTTTACACAGGCCAATGATGCCATTCAATTCATTTTAGACATCCAGCCATTAATTGGGATGACTGCAGAAACAACAGGACATTTAATCAAAGAATTCCATCATACGCTGCTTGCGGATCTCCAATTGCTATCCAAACCTGAACAAGATGCAGATGATTTAGTCGAACTGGATTATGCATTACTTGAAGGTGAAATGAGCGGTCACCCTTGGATTGCTTATAACAAGGGAAGAATCGGTTTCGGTTATGATGATTATTTGAAGTTCGCTCCAGAAAACCAGAAGGAAGTTCAGTTATCTTGGATTGCCGTCCATAAAACGAGGGGTGAGTTCAATTCAGTCGAAACGTTATCCTATAAGCAATTGATGGAGAATGAACTGGATGGGGAAACCCAAAAATCTTTTGCAAAGATATTGACGGAAAAAGGGCTGAACGCAGAAAGCTATTACTACCTCCCAGTCCATGAATGGCAGTGGAAGAATGTAATCATCCAGAACTTTACCGATGACTTGGCCAAAGGGCTGATCGTAGCTTTGGGAAATGGTCCTGATAAGTATCTGCCGCAACAATCCATCCGGACATTTGTTAATGTATCGAGTAAGGATAAACACCACGTCAAGCTGCCGATGAGCATTTTAAATACGCTGGTCTACCGTGGATTGCCAGCTGAACGCACGGTCATTGCCCCAAAAATCACAACGTATATAAAGAACATTTATGAAAATGATTCATTCTTGAAAGAACAATGCAAAGTAGTGCTTCCTGGTGAAGTCGCCAGTTTAAATGTTGATCACCCGTATTATTCCAAATTAGAGAATGTACCCTATCAATATTTAGAGATGCTGGGTGGAATTTGGAGAGAAAGCATCTACAGTTATATGGAAGATGGCGAAAAGCCCATTACGCTTGCGTCCCTTTTACATGTGGACAGCAAAGGGAAACCATATGTAGAAAGCCTTATTGAAAAATCGGGATTGACTGCAGAAGCCTGGACAGCTCAATTATTCGACGTCATCCTATCACCATTACTACATTTTATCTATCAATATGGATTGGTCTTCTCACCGCATGGTCAAAATACCATTTTAGTTTTGAAGGATTACAAGCCTCACCGTTTGGCCATCAAGGATTTTGTAGATGATGTGAACGTCAGTGATCAGCCGCTTCCTGAATTAAGCAGCCTTCCTGATGATTTAAGGAAAGTACTAAGAAGTGAGACTCCCGAGGGGCTGGTTCAATTCATTTTCACGGGACTATTCATCTGTCATTTCCGATACTTGTCAACCCTTTTGATGAAGAGGTCCCTTTTGGATGAGAATGCTTTTTGGGAAGGCGTCGCTCAAACAATCCTTACACATCAGAAAAGGTTCCCTATGTTACAGGATCGTTTCGATACATTCAATTTCTTTGCGCCAAAATTAACGAAACTCTGCCTGAATAGAAATCGGATGCTTCAATATGGTTATAGCGATGGTGAAGATCGCCCGCATGCATCTGAGTTTGGGCATGTGAATAATGCCCTTTATGAAAAGTTACCTGCAAAAACGCTATAAAGTTAAACTGGCTCAGACTTTTGGGCCAGTTTCAGACAGTAGACAAACTCGTTGAAAATCGAGTTTGTCTACTGTTTTTTTTATGGCTTTTACAATTAGACCGTTGATTTACGCTCCAGGCACTCGCTTTCCGCGGGCGGTCAGGGAGCCTCCTCGGCTTGCGCCTGCGGGGTCTCCCTAAGACTGGCTTTTCCCGCAGGAGTCCCGTACCTTCCACTCCAATCAACTTTGTTATTAAATTTGGATAGAAACCATATCTAAGGAGTTGAAGGTGTTAATATGTGTTCCGACCCCTTTCCGCAGTTTTTTTATGGCTTACAATTAGACGGTTGATTTCCGCTCCAGGCACTCGCTTTCCGCGGGCGGTCAGGGAGTCTCCTCGGCTTGCGCCTGCGGGGTCTCCCCTAGACGCGCTTTTCCCGCAGGAGTCTCGTACACCCGTTCCAATCATCTTTGTTAAAAAGTTTATAGAGCGTTAATAGTTAACAAAAGGATTATTTTATCCTTTTTGGTCCAAATTTCTCAAAAATTATCTTTGGAATAGGGCTTGCCGTTCATATAAATTGGTGATAAGCTATTGTGTAAACGGTTACACAAAATTATTGAGGGTGATATATTGGCAACGATTCGGGATGTGGCAAAGGAAGCTGGGGTTTCTGTGGCAACGGTTTCCAGAGTTATGAATGGCAGTGGTTATGCACATGAGGACACAAAAAAGGCGGTCATGGCAGCTGTTGAAAAATTAAATTATAAACCGAATGAAGTGGCAAGATCCCTCTACAAACGTAAATCCAAATTGGTTGGTTTGATTTTGCCGGACATTACGAATCCCTTCTTCCCGGAAATGGCAAGAGGTGTAGAGGATTATCTGCAGCAATTTGGATATCGGTTAATTTTTGGAAATAGCGATGAAAAGAGAGATAAAGAAATAGAATATATTGACACGTTTCTGCAGAATAATGTAGTGGGCATGATTGCTTCAACTAGTGAAGAGGCCAATGAAAATTTCGATAACCTGGAAATTCCAGTTGTCCTTCTCGACCGTACAGCAGAGAAATTACCAGCTGTTTATTCCGATCAAAAGACAGGCGGTAAGCTAGCAGCACGCGTATTGCTGGATAGAGGCAGTACGAATATCGTCCTCATTAGGGGGCCAGTCGAAATAAAGCCTGTATATGAACGGTACATGGCAGCACTGGAGGAATTGAAACAAGCAAAAGTGAACGTGCAAGTCATGGATTCATCCCTAACACTTCAGGGCGGCCAAACTTGCGTGAAGCAGCTGTTCGAGCAATATCCGGAAACGGATGGAATTATTGCTTGTAATGATATTGTTGCAGCTGCCGCACTTCAAGAGATTTTAAAACGGGGAATACGGATACCGGAAGACATACAATTGATCGGCTATGATGATATCTCCTTCACGGCGTTATTGCACCCACCGTTATCGACAATTCGGCAGCCAGCCTATGAGATGGGGGCACAAGCGGCGGAAATGCTAATTAAAAAGATCAATCAAGAAAAAATGGAAGTAACACATAAAAAGCTCCCTGTTTCTTTTGTGGAGAGACAAACAACGAGAAGGAAGGCGGAGAAGACATGATAAGAATTGCAGTAGTGGGAAGTTCTTCAATGGATTTAGTGGTGACATCAGCTAAGCGGCCAATGGCCGGGGAAACGGTGTTAGGAGAGTCATTTATCACGGTTCCTGGAGGAAAGGGCGCTAATCAGGCTGTTGCAGCGGCACGTCTTGGTGCAGAAGTGTCAATGGTTGGATGTGTAGGGGATGATGTCTATGGAGAGATCATCTTGGAAAACCTGAAAAAAAATCATGTAAATACGGAGTATGTGGAACCGGTTACAGGTTCTGCTTCCGGGACAGCACACATTACCCTTTCGGAAGGTGATAACAGCATTATTGTCGTAAAAGGTGCGAATGATTTCATTACTCCCGAATATGTACAAAAGGCGAAAAAAGTGATAGAGGAATCGGACATCGTGATGGTTCAGCAGGAAATACCTGAGGAAACCGTGGAATATCTGGCTGAATTGTGCAACATGCTTCAAAAGAGATTACTATTGAACCCAGCTCCTGCCCGCAAGCTAAGCGAGGCTGTCATTCAACAGGCATCATTCCTTACACCGAATGAACATGAATTCGAGATACTATTCAATGGGAGAGATAGAACGAAAGTCTTGACTGAGTATCCAAATAAATTATTCATTACCGAAGGAAAAAATGGCGTCCGTTATTTTGACGGACATGAAGAAAAGGTCGTTCCAAGCTTTGTCGTGGAAGCGGTGGATACAACAGGCGCAGGGGATACATTCAATGCTGCCTTTGCCGTGGCTGTTGCAGAAGGAAAAAGTTTTGACGAATGTTTGTTATTCGCGAACCGGGCAGCCTCCATTTCCGTGACGAAGTTAGGCGCCCAAGGTGGCATGCCGCAAAGGTTAGAGGTCGAGAGGGGCTTTGAAGCATGAAACGTCAAGGAATCATCAATAGTTCAATAGCCAAGGTCCTGGTTGACCTTGGTCATACCGATTATATTGTCGTAGGTGATGCCGGGCTTCCGGTGCCACCGGGAGTTTGCAAGATAGATTTAGCATTGACGCCTGGAACACCATCATTTCAAGATGTCGTCCGGGCGGTTCACGAAGATATGGTTGTTGAAAAAGTTATCGCTGCCACAGAAGTGAAGGTTAAAAACCCGGAACAGCATCAATACATGGAGCAGCAATTCGGAGCAGCGATTGAATATGTTTCCCATGAGGATTTTAAAAGGCTGACAAGTAATGCGAAAGCAATAATCCGGACCGGGGAGACGACGCCATATTCAAATTGCATATTGCAGTCTGGAGTATTCTTTTAAAGAAATGAGATGATGAGCATGCAAATCGAAATGCACAATATTTATAAAGCATTTGGTCAAAACAAGGTATTGGAAGGTGTTCATTTTTCTTTAGAGGCTGGGGAAGTACATGCACTAATGGGGGAAAATGGAGCTGGGAAATCAACCTTGATGAACATTTTGACCGGGCTGCATAAACAAGATCAAGGAACGATTGAGATTAACGGTAAAGAAACCTCATTCAAAGATTCAAAGGAAGCAGAAGAGGCGGGAATGGCCTTTATCCGTCAGGAATTGAATATTTGGCCGGAAATGACCGTGCTGGAGAATCTATTTATCGGCAGGGAAATGGTGAATGCCTTCGGTGTCCTGAAGACGAAACAAATGAAAGCGCGTGCAAACGAGATTTTTAAAACACTTAATATTTCTCTTCCTTTTGATAAGGAAGCCGGATTTTGTTCTGTCGGGGAACAGCAAATGATTGAAATTGCCAAGGCGCTCATGACGGATGCCGAAGTCATCATCATGGACGAGCCCACAGCCGCTTTAACTGATAGAGAAATAGAGAAGCTCTTTGAAGTGATGAAGGGACTTACCAAAAAGGGAGTATCGCTTGTTTATATTTCTCACCGAATGGAAGAGATATTTGCCATTTGTGACAGGATCACCGTAATGCGTGACGGAAAAACAGTCGATACGAAAAGAATTGCAGATACAAATTTCGATGAAGTCGTTCAGAAAATGGTCGGGCGGGAGCTGGAGGATCGTTTTCCTCATCGTGAAGCGAATGCTGGCGACATAGTCCTTGATGTAAAAGGTTTAACTAAAAAGGGGCTTTTTGAAGATATCCATTTCTCGGTTCGGCAAGGTGAGATTGTTGGTGTAGCAGGATTAATGGGAGCAGGCAGAACAGAAATAATGCGCGCCCTTTTTGGTGTCGACCAAATAGACAGCGGTGAAATTACCATTGAAGGCAAAAAAGTTTTCATACGGAAACCAACTGATGCAGTTCGGCACGGCCTGGCTTTCATTACGGAAAATCGTAAAGAAGAGGGGTTGATCCTGGACTTTTCTGTAAGGGAAAATATCGGTTTGCCGAATCTCAAGAGTTTTGCTCCAGGCGGAATCGTAAAAACCGAAGATGAGATGAACTTTGCCGAAATGATGATTAAGCGACTTCACGTGAAGACATCTTCTGCAGAAACGGTCATCGGCAATCTATCCGGAGGAAATCAACAGAAGGTGGTAATAGCCAAGTGGATAGGCACTTCCCCTAAAGTTTTAATTATGGATGAACCGACCCGGGGCATAGATGTTGGTGCAAAACGTGAAATTTACGAATTGATGAATGAATTGACGGAGCGGGGCATCGCCATCATCATGGTTTCGTCAGAACTTCCCGAAATCATTGGAATGAGTGATAGAATCCTTGTGGTTCACGAAGGTGAGATTGCTGGGGAATTGTTAAAGCAGGAAGCGACGCAAGAAAAAATTATGGCATTGGCGACAGGAGGGAACTAGGATGAAACTTGAGGCTACAGGGAAAAGCGGGATTTGGCAGAAATTTGGTCCGTTACTCGCCCTGGTACTTTTATTTATCGTAATAACCGTTTTAAATCCATCATTCATGGAACCGAATAATATTTTGAATTTATTGCGTCAAACCTCCATCAATGCACTTATTGCATTTGGAATGACCTTTATTATATTGACAGGTGGCATCGACTTATCCGTCGGTTCCATTTTAGCTCTATCCAGCGCACTTATGGCTGGTATGATGGTCTCGGGATTAGATCCGATTTTAGCTATATTAGTAGGAATTCTACTAGGTGCAATAATGGGTGTAATCAATGGGATTCTCGTTTCAAAGGGAAAAATGGCCCCTTTCATCGTGACACTGGCAACCATGACGATTTTCCGGGGATTAACGCTTGTGTATACGGATGGAAAGCCGATTACTGGAATCGGCGATTCTGAAATGTTCCAGATGCTTGGGAGAGGTTACTTCCTGGGACTGCCAGT
The DNA here is from genome assembly GCF_006680105.1 of Bacillus sp. B4EP4a. Classification (NCBI taxonomy): domain Bacteria; kingdom Bacillati; phylum Bacillota; class Bacilli; order Caryophanales; family Bacillaceae; genus Bacillus; species Bacillus sp. B4EP4a. The sequence goes on along the minus strand of NZ_VHIK01000005.1, from coordinate 201,159 downwards.
ACCGGCCGTGGTGATGGTCATCGCTTTCTTCATCCTATGGTTCCTGCTTCATAAAACATCCTTTGGCCGTAAAACATATGCCATTGGCGGAAATGAAAGGGCTTCCCGTATTTCAGGGATTAAAGTTGACCGAGTCAAGGTGGCCATATATGGTCTGGCCGGTACGATGGCTGCAATCGCTGGTGCCATTTTAACATCCCGTCTGAATTCGGCACAGCCGACTGCAGGCCAATCCTATGAAATGGATGCGATCGCAGCCGTGGTGCTAGGCGGAACGAGCCTTTCAGGCGGTAAAGGGCGGTTGTTCGGTACGCTGGTGGGTGTCCTGATCATCGGTACCTTGAATAACGGCATGAATTTACTTGGTGTATCCTCTTTCTACCAGCAAGTGGTAAAGGGTGCAGTTATATTAATCGCGGTCTTACTTGACCGTAAAAAATCATAAGAAGAGGTGTAATCAATGAAAAAAATAGTATCGATCATCATGGTTCTTTCTTTAATGGTCTTGGCTGCCTGTTCAATGGACTCTGGTCTAACAGATGATAAAAAAGAAAAGAAAGACTCCATGAAAGACGTGAAAGTCGGAGTCAGCATCTCTACTTTAAACAACCCATTCTTCGTTTCCTTAAAAGATGGCATTGAAAAAGAAGCAAAAGAAAAAGGCATGAAAGTCACAGTTGTTGACGCTCAAGATGATACGGCAAAACAAATTAGCGGAATTGAAGATTTAATCCTTCAAAAGGTTGATGTCCTTCTTGTGAATCCAACTGACTCTGCTGCAATATCTTCAGCCGTTCAATCAGCAAATGAAGCGGGTATTCCAGTTATCACGATTGACCGCTCTTCAGACGAAGGTGACATTGAAACATTCATCGCTTCCGACAATGTGGCTGGCGGGGAAATGGCTGCAGAATATCTAGTTAAAGAGCTTGGCGAAAAAGCGAAAGTAGTGGAACTTGAAGGGGTATCCGGAGCATCCGCAACTCGTGAACGCGGAAAAGGTTTCCACAATATTGCGGACAAGCAGTTAGATGTCCTTACAAGCCAAACGGCGGAATTCGACCGGACAAAAGGGCTTAACGTCATGGAAAATATCCTGCAAGGCAATAAAGACATCCAAGCGGTATTCGCCCATAATGATGAAATGGCACTAGGAGCCATTGAAGCAATCAAGGCAGCAGGAAAAGACATCATCGTGGTTGGTTTTGACGGAAATGATGATGCATTGAAAGCAGTTGAAAACGGTGAACTAAAAGCTACAATCGCCCAACAACCGGCACTTATCGGTGAAGAAGCGGTTAATGCGGCTGAAAAAATCTTAAAAGGTGACAAAGTGGATGACACAATATCCGTTCCATTGAAATTGGTCACAAAAGAATGATTGTCTTTCAACAAAAAGAGTGCCGGAACTTTTCCGGCACTCTTTTTTGTCGTAACAAATAAATGTTTTTAATCCAATTGATGTTATCTGATTGTGGATACCCAGCTTGAATTGGTATGAATGAGTGGTATAAGAAAGTGATAACGCTCTTCTGCAAAAGTAAGGCGGCCCTTGTCGGAACCGCCTCCTAAATCAACTGATTGCTAGAGTATACCTTGAGTCAGCATCGCATCCGCCACTTTAAGGAATCCGGCAATATTGGCCCCGACAACTAAGTTGCCAGGCGCACCATATGCCTCTGCAGCCTCTACACTGTTTTTATAGATGTTTTTCATGATCTCATGCAGCTTGGCATCGACATCTTCAAAAGTCCAAGGCATTCTGGCACTGTTTTGGGCCATTTCAAGTGCAGACACGGCTACGCCGCCTGCATTGGCCGCTTTTGCTGGTCCAAAAAGGATGCCGTTATTAAGGAATACATCAATGGCCTCGAGGGTTGAAGGCATATTAGCGCCCTCACCGACTGCCTTCACATTGTTTTTGACCAGTAATTTTGCTGCTTCTTCATCGATTTCATTTTGTGTGGCACAAGGCAGTGCGATGTCACATGGTACAGACCAAATGCCATAGCTTCCTTCATGGTATACAGCTTCCGGGTGCGCATCGACATACTCGCTCAAACGTTTTCGTTCCACTTCTTTTAGACGTCGAACTGTGTCAAGGTTCAGACCATTTTCATCATATATATAGCCATTGGAGTCGCTGCATGCAACAACTTTTGCGCCTAGCTGTGTAGCTTTTTCAATGGCATAAATGGATACATTACCAGATCCGGAGATAACGACAGTGCTGCCATGGAATTGTAACCCTTTGTCTTTTAGCATTTCTTCGACAAAGTAAACGGTTCCATATCCAGTCGCTTCTGTACGGGCCAAGCTTCCGCCGTAACTTATGCCTTTACCGGTTAAAACACCAGCATGGTAACTGCCTTGCATCTTTTTATACTGACCGAACAGATAACCGATCTCCCTTGCACCGACTCCGATATCACCAGCCGGTACATCTGTATCAGGTCCGATATAGCGAGCTAGTTCTGCCATGAAACTTTGGCAAAAACGCATGATTTCCGCGTCCGATTTTCCTTTTGGATCGAAGTCCGATCCGCCTTTTCCCCCACCGATCGGCTGGCCAGTAAGAGAGTTTTTAAAGATTTGCTCGAAACCAAGAAACTTAATGATACTGGAATTGACAGTAGGATGGAATCGAAGGCCGCCTTTGAATGGCCCGATTGCACTGTTGAATTGTACACGAAAACCACGGTTGACTTGGACATTTCCCAGGTCATCAACCCATGAAACGCGGAAGGTGATCATTCTTTCAGGCTCAACCAACCTCTCCAATATCCCGCTTTTCATATATTCAGGATGTTTTGCAAAAACGGGGACCAATGAAAGGAATATCTCCTTTACGGCTTGATGGAACTCACTTTCGTGGGGATTACGCTCCTTTACCTGTGCGTATACTTGACTTACGAACTCTCTGGCAACTTGTAATTCCTCATGCTCGACTTCTTGTGAAGTGGTCATTGTTCTCTCTCTCCCTTAAGGTAATATAGTCTTAAAATACAATTGAATAAGATATCAGTCTTTATATGATACTTTCATGATATAATTTAAAAATAAAACAAACAATCTGAATATTAGATAAGTAACATGCTGTTTTGATATGGAAGAGGGAGCTTAGAGTGGAATTAAGGCAAATCGAATATTTCATTGAAGTGGCAAAGCGTGAACATATGACGGAAGCGGCAGTGAACTTGCATGTTGCCCAGTCAGCTGTCAGTCGTCAAATCTACAATTTAGAAGAAGAATTAGGTGTGCCCCTATTTATCCGGGAAGGCCGAAAAATTAGATTGACGCCTATAGGACATACATTTTTAGCGAATATGGAACAAGCTATGAATATAATCGATCGTGCCAAGCGTGAGATGGCTGAAAGTCTGAATCCAGAAAAAGGGACAATTCGCATTGGCTTTCCCAGCAGTTTGGCTTCTTATGTATTGCCAAGGGTCATTTCCGACTTCAGGGAAAGTTATCCGCAGGCAAAGTTCACTTTGAAACAAGGTTCATATCGATACCTGATAGATTCGGTAATAAAAGGTAATATTAACATGGCCTTGATCGGTCCTCTGCCGATGAATGAAAAGAAAATCAAAGGTGAAACGCTATTTATTGAGAACTTAGTTGCCCTTTTACCAGAAAGTCATCCTTTGGCCTTGAAGAAATCACTATGCTTGGATGAGCTTAAAGGAAATCCGTTCATCCTATCTCCAAAGGGCTATGTTTTAAGGGATATCGTTATGAAGGCTTGCAAACTGCATGGCTTTGAACCGGAAGTGGCATTTGAAGGAAAAGATACTGATGCTATAAAAGGCCTGGTGGGGGCAGGGTTGGGTATAACCTTGGTACCTGAGATTTCCTTGATTGATAGCTTGCCACGTTTTACGGTTAAATTGCCGCTGGAGGAACCGTCTGTTACCAGGACTGTAGGGGTCATCGTTCCAACTGATAGGGAACTGATGCCAACGGAGAAGTTGTTTTACCAATTTTTGAAGGACACTTTTGCAACATTGGAAGGTTTTCAATAGGAATAAGTTGCGTCTCTATTAGAAAAGTCATAAATCCAGCTAGTGAGAGAATCCTTGAATCGGGTTCTTTTTTTTGTCGCAAATGTATCGAAATATCTTCATTTTAACACATCCTTAAAAGGGGTAATCTATTCTGAAATAATACAATATTAGTTTTTTCTTGTATAAGAATGTGTTAAACCTTTATTTTTGAAAACGCTTTTATTTTATTAGAATAAAAATACTTCTTACATTATCAGAAAATTCATGTTATTATACGAGCAGACATTATAGGTAGCGGTGCGATATACTTAATAGGCTTTTTTAAATGAAGACCTTAATTTTTTTTTCGTTTTTACGAAATTGAATATTCTGATAATTGATAAGGAGTGGAGATAAAGTGAGCAGGAAAGAATACATCAGCGATCGAATGTACAAGGCATCGACAGGGATAGCCAACGCTGTTTTGGTTACATTAGGGATCGGGTTATTGTTTGAATCCATAGGGGGATATTTAGGTTGGGAGGTCTTCCTGGCAATAGGCGGGGCCGCAAAGGTCTTGCTGGCACCGGCTTTAGGAGCAGGCATCGCATATCAGCTAGGTGGAAATTCATTAATTATCTTTAGCGCCATGGCTTCAAGTGCTGTTGGGGGTGCTGCCATTCATAGAACTGCTGAGGGTGCCTTCACGATTGTTACGGGTCAGCCGCTAAGTGCTGTCTTGGCAGCAGTAATTGCAACATATATAGGTAAGCGCCTAATCGGCAAAACGAAGTTGGACATCATGGCCATCTCAATGGGAGCAGTTCTTGTCGGTGGAGTTTCGGGATATGGCCTGGCTCTTGTCACCACCCCGCTACTGACGTGGATAAGCAGTCAAACCACCGCCGCGGTCGCAGGTTCTCCTTTAATCGGTTCAATGGTCATAGCCTTGGTATGGAGCATTTTATTGATGACACCGGCGTCTTCCGCTGCACTGGCGATCGCTCTGCAATTAGATCCCGTTTCCAGTGCTGCAGCTCTAATCGGATGTACCGTTCAGTTTGTCGGGTTCACTGTCATGTCTTATAAAGATAATGATATGGGCGGGTTCCTGGCACAGATGGTTGTTACGCCAAAAGTTCAATTTCCTAACTTAATCAAGAAACCATTATATGTCGTTCCGCCTTTTGTGGCGGCAATCATCTGTGCGCCTATCGCTACCTTGGCATTCGATTTTCAAGTGCCGTATGAGCTTGGAGGCATGGGGTTAAGTTCAATGATTGCCCCGATTGCCATCATAACTGGTCAGGGGTTGTACACGTTCTTGGTTTATGTGGCAGTGGGTATGGTATTGCCAGCTTTGATCACACTTGCATTGCATCGGGTATTGAAGATGATGGGTAAAGTTAAGCCAGGTGATCTTCATTTGGAAGTTTCATAATCAAAGTTTTCTTAGAAACCAGCCTGGTTAAGGAACCGGGCTGGTTTTTATTTATAAAGGGATTAGGGTAAAATGGGGAGGAAAGCATTTGCATAGATAGGATGATATATATGGGAAAAGAAATAGATATAAAAGTGAAAGCTAAGTTCGTGAGTAAAATCGGCAAGGGTTTTCCCTTGATTGTTAAAGAGTCGATAGCCAACCTTAATGATCTTAAGGAAGAGGGGTCCTTGGTGCGTTTGGTGGATGAAAACAACCGCTTTCTGGCAAAAGGATACTATGGTAAACAGAATAAGGGCTATGGCTGGGTGTTGACCCAAAGAGAAGATGAACAGATCGATCAAGCCTTCTTTAACGGCAAAATCCAGGCAGCATCCGAATTCCGAAAGTCATTTTTTGAAGATGAGGAGACTACAGCTTTCCGCTTGTTTAATGGGGAAGGTGATGGAATTGGCGGTTTAATCATTGATCATTACGATGGTCACTATGTCATTAGCTGGTATAGCAAAGGAATTTATTCCTTTAAAGACTACATCATTAAGGCATTGCAGGAAACGGTCGAGGTTAAATCGATTTATCAGAAGAAACGCTTTGATACAAAGGGTCAGTACGTGGATGAAGACGATTTTGTCATGGGTGAACAGCCTGCATTTCCGCTTCTTGTAAAGGAGAATGGAGTACATTTCGCTGTTTATCTGAATGATGGGGCAATGGTCGGTGTCTTCCTTGATCAACGCGATGTCAGAAGGAAAATCCGGGATGAATACGCAAAAGGGAAAACTGTGTTGAATATGTTCTCCTATACTGGGGCATTCTCCGTGTTTGCCGCTTTAGGCGGTGCTGTTAAAACAACTAGTGTCGACCTGGCGAATCGCAGTTTACCAAAGACGATCGAGCAGTTCAGTGTGAATGGAATAGATCCCGAAGCTCACAATATCGTGGTAATGGATGTTTTTAATTATTTTAAATATGCAGTGAAGAAGGCCTTGAAATTTGAAATGGTCATCCTCGATCCGCCCAGCTTTGCCAAATCGAAGAAGTTCACTTTCAGTGCCGGGAAAGACTATACGAATCTTTTGAAGGATACCATTTCCATTACGGAAGATAATGGGGTCATTATCGCCTCAACTAATTGCAGTACGTTTGACATGAAAAAATTCAAGAGCTTCATTGATGTTGCTTTCAAAGAAATAAATGGAAAATACGAGATCGTGGAACAATTCTCATTACCGGCTGATTTTAAAACAAGCAGGGAATATAAGGAAGGCGATTATCTAAAAGTAGTCTTCATTAAGAAAATTAAAGGTTGAAAAAGGGCGTCCACAGTTCCATTAGAGCTGAGGATGCCTTTTTTTGAAAAATTGTTTCATGTGAAACGAACGGATATTCGGAATTCAAAGGTTTGGCCGTTCACTTTTCAAACCTTTCGATAAATGGAAAGATGGTTTCCTGCGAATGCTGTTAGCGATGCAAAACTGGGCTGCATAGTAGGTAAGCATGATCAGTGGACCAGAATAGGCAACATCATCGATGAATTTGTTCCAAGATAAAATGGAGTCGGAAATCACAAACAGGACCCCACCGATGATTGCAGCCGCATTTCCGGTCATGAATGCCGCCCAGCCCATGAGGGAGATGACCGTTACATAACAGATTACAGGGATGATAAGGTCATGTTCACCTTTTTCAATTAAAGAACGTACAATTTCACGGCCAATCCAAGTGGAGTAAATGCTAATCGGAAGAATCGTCGCAAATCGAAGCCATGAAAAGGTCCACAGTCTAAAGAATGCCGAAATATAGAAAAGGTGGCCGATCAAGAAGGCACAAAGCCCGATGACGAACCAGATTAACAATCCATCTCCAAGCATGCAAAAGAATAAACCAAGAAGTATGAAGGATTGGTAACGATCCCGTCTTCCCACATTTGTGCAGGCGTAGAGCAAAATCAATAACATGGGGATTACCTTGAACATGATTTTAATGATTAAAGGCTCTTCCGGTATAAAAAAAATATATAATAGTCCCGTGATAAGGATTGCGGCAGGTAAGCATTTCATTAACATTCAAATTCCTCCTTCAATCTTTAATTCTATGTAAGGGATAGGAACCCCTTGTCAATTAAAGTATTGTTTGAAAGAAAGTCGTCAAAATGAAAAAAACTGACTCCCGATTAACCAGGAGTCAGTTCAGTTATAGAATCATACAGCTTCTTTAACGAATGCTTGTTTTAACCAGTTTTTCCCCTCAACAAGCCTTGTGACAAGCATGGCACAAACCGTGTTTCCTGTTGAGTTAAGCAGTGTAGCAGGAGCATCGATAATCGTGGATATAACGGCAATGATCGGCAGGACTTCAACAGGGAAGCCGAATACACTAAGAATCAGCATTTCCCCAATCATGCCGCCCCCAGGAATGGCACCCATAACGGCTCCAACCAAAAAGGCAACAGCAAGTATACTTAAAATGCTTGATATGCTTGTCATATCCTTTCCAAATAAGCTGAATAGGAAAACGATTTTCAATACCCCGCCGAATACCGAACCATCTTTATGAGTGTTGGCTCCGAGTGGGATGACAGTCTCCGCTATATCCTTAGGCACGCCCATTTTCTTGACAGATTCCAGATTGACTGGAATGGATGCGGCACTAGAACAAGTTGCAATGGCTGTAATGGATGGTGTCAGGGCATTTTTCCAAAATAGTTTAACTCCATCTTTCCCGCCTGCGATAAAGGCATACAAAGTGAAGAAGCCGAAATAATAAATCAAGGCCAAGAATAGATAAAGAATGAAAGTGCGGGCATAGCCTTCTAAAATCTGCGGCCCAAGCTGCCCGATTATCGCCGCAAAATAAGCACCAAGCCCAATTGGAGCATAGTACATGACGATTTTGACGACCTTCATCATGACAGTTGTACCTGCTGTCAAAAACTCGGTAATCGGTCTTGCTTTCTCACCGGCCAGTGCAGTGGAAAGTCCGATTAATACTGAGAAAACGATAAGCTGAAGCATATTGCTTCTGGAGAACAGTTCTGGAAAATCGGACACAGTTACTGTGTTGACCAGTTGACTGAAGAAGGAAACTTCTTCGATCGGCTCTTCAGTGGAACTGTTTTCCATCAGTTCTTTAATGGCTGTCGTATCTGTGCCTTCCAAGGGATTGATGATGGTTGTCCCAATAAATCCAATGACCGCAGCCAAAGCGGCAGTTGTCAGGAAAACGATTACAATACTGCCCATGATTTTGCCAAGACGCTTCATTCCGCTCATATTGGCAATTGCTGAAGCAATGCTAAAAAATACCAATGGCACGATGATCGTGAACATCAGATTTAAGAATAAGTCCCCTAGCGGCTGTATGACCGAGGTTTTCTCCCCGAAGACAACGCCCGCTATCCCACCGATAATAATGGCAGTGAGTAATATTAAAGAGGATCGATAGTTTTTGATAAAGCTCTTCATTAAATTTCCGTCCTTTCAGGATGAAGATATCAATAAAAATATACTTCATTATCAACTCTAAAATCAGGTTTGACAATATTTTTTTATAGGAAGGAATGTTAAAAGGAGAAATGCAATAAATAATAATAGGGAATGGGTTGTTAAAAAATAGTGAAGAAGGGATATAATGGCATTTATTGAGGTGGGAGAGGGCGTTCAGTTGTTTTATGAAGATAAGGGCCAGGGAAGACCGGTTATTTTTATCCATGGTGTGTGGATGAGCAGCCGGTTCTTTAAAAGGCAGCTTCCGTACTTTTCAGAAAAATATAGAACGATCTTACTTGATTTAAGAAGTCATGGCCAGTCAAATCATGTACATTACGGAAATACGGTCTCCGTTTATGCAAAAGATCTTCATGCATTCATAGGTAAACTGGGATTAAAGGATGTCATACTTGTAGGCTGGTCCATGGGGGCATTTGTCGTCTGGGACTATCTTAAGCAATTCGGTGAAGGAAATATACATTCAACCGTGATTGTGGACGAATTGGCCTCTGATTTTAAGTGGCCCGATTTTAATATCGGTGCATTTGATATGGACACGTTGATTGCCTTCATGACTGAAATTCAAACGAATCGTTCCCCATTTTTACAAAGCTTCCTTACCTCCATGTTCAACAATGAATTGTCTGCAGAGGATGCAAGCTGGATGCTTGGGGAAGTGACCAAGATGCCGGAATCCATTGCCAGTAGCATTCTATTTGACCAATCGATTGTGGACTATCGTGAATTCTTGCCAGAAATCAATATTCCGACACTTCTCTGTTTTGGAAGGCATGAAAAAGTCATTCCAGTAGCTGCAGGGGAACATTTGCATAAAAACATTCCGAATTCCAAACTAGTAGTCTTTGAAGATAGTTGCCATTGTCCATTTATGGAAGAAAGCGATTTGTTTAATGAAACAGTGGATTGCTTTATTCAAAAGGGAGTATAGTCGTACAGGATATGAAAAAGGGGATGCAGGGTTCGTGCCCGCATTCCTTTTCTTTATGGTTATTAATGAATTTTTCTACTAACTAAACGGTTTCGGCAAGAAATAAAGGGAATACTGGTACTAAGGGAGTCAGTAGTGCAGGTTAATGGAATTGATAAATTAAATAGGTAATATTTTTATATCCTTTTCACAGGAATTGGGCTATTATGAGGTGGATTTAAATTGGTATGATCGTTATCTGTTATTGAGAGAAACTCATGCAGGAAGTGATGGTGAGGATAAAATGGATGATCGTTTACCATACAATGAAATTATAGATGTATGTTTACTTGCAGGAAAAATCATGCTTCAGAACGGAGCGGAAACTTCGCGGGTGGAAGATACGATGGTAAGAATCGCTGCAGCGTTTGGATGCGGTGAGTCACATAGTTTTTCGACCCCTACAGGAATTATTTTTTCGCTGGATGGTATGCACCCAGCTTCAAAATTAATTCGAGTTTCCCAACGATCTACAGATTTACATAAGGTGACGCTGGTTAACAGTATATCCCGAAGCATTTCCAGCAAGGAAATGACACCGGAGGAAGCTTATCTAAGGTTAAAACAAATCGAAAAGGCCGGGATGGGGTATCCCATGTGGGTACAGGTCTTTGCTGCGTTTATAGCAAGCGGCTGCTTTTTAATCATGTTCCAAGGACAGTGGAATGATTTCATCTGGTCCTGTATAGCTGGAGGAATGGGATTCACTTGCCTGCTTTATTTGCACTGGTTACTGGAAGTTCGCTTTTTTGCTGAATTCATCGCCTCTTTAGTCGTAGGTTTAGTAGCTATGTTCTTTGTCCAGATTGGAGTCGGGAGTCATTTGGACACGATAATCATTGGAGCGGTGATGCCGCTTGTGCCAGGGCTGTTAATTACTAATGCTGCCAGAGATTTAATTGCAGGACATTTGGTTTCAGGTCTATCCAAGGGTGCGGATGCAGGTTTGACTGCTTTAGCCATTGGGGCAGGAATATCGGCTGCGTTTGTTTTCTTATGATTTTAGGGGAGGAAGAATGATGATTGCACAGCTTATTACAAGTTTCATTGCCTCAGCCGCCTTTGGAGTCATCTTCAATGTACCAAAGAATTCATTGTTTCAATGTGGTTTCGTAGGGATGTTAGGGTGGATATTATACTTTGTTCTGGTTGAAAATGAGATAAACAGCATCATTGCAACATTATCGGCTGCATTTATCGTTGCTGTTATCAGCCAGTATTTTGCTAAAAGGTATAAAACGCCGATCACGATTTTCAATGTATCGGGAATCATCCCCCTCGTGCCTGGAGGTTTGTCGTATGATGCGATGAAGCACTTTGTCGGAAATGATTTTTATGTCGCCGTTCAGTTGGCCGCCAAGGTCTTTATGCTGGCTGGTGCCATTGCGATGGGGCTGATCTTTGCAGAAGTCATGAATCAGTTAGTAACTAAGTACAATAAAAGGAAGTTAAGATTGAGAAGTTAGAGTGATTATTTTAAAACCTTCCTGATAAATATGTTTCTAAATAAAGAGAAAGGAGAGCAGGTCGAACACCCTGATCTCCTTTCTCTTTTTAATATTTTAAAATAATAATAAATCTAGCTTATATAGGATCTTTCATCCCAGTATTAGCAGTAACCAAAATCTCGTCGAATTTTTTGGCATCAGCTTTCTTGCTTGACAGAAGTGTTCCGACGATGGCTGCGATAAAACCAATCGGGATGGAGATGATGCCTGGATTGGCAAGCGGGAATAATGGCTCCCCAACGAATATTGCCGCTCCCTCTACAGGTGACCAGACATTGGGACTTAGGAACACAAGCAATAAAGAACTGACCAGTCCAACTATCATGCCCGTGACAGCCCCAGCTGTGTTAAAACGTTTCCAGAATACCGTGAAGACAATGATGGGCAGATTGGCACTGGCAGCGACGGCAAAGGCAAGTGAAACAAGGAAGGCGACATTCATGTTTTGGGCAAATAAGGCAAGGATGATGGAGAGGACGGATACTCCGATGGATGCCCAACGAGCAGCAACGACTTGTTCCTTGTCAGTGGCTTGGCCCTTCCGGATGATGTGGCCATAGAAGTCATGGGCAAAGGCAGATGCTGCCGATAGAACGAGGCCTGCGACAACCGCTAAAATGGTAGCGAAAGCAACTGCAGAGACAAAGGCGAACAGGAAGTCACCCCCAATGGCTTCGGCAAGCAGCGGAGCAGCCATATTCCCGGCCGCATTCGCGCCAATGATTTTGTCGTATCCAACAAAAGCTGCCGCTCCAAATCCCAGGAAAATGGTCATTATATAAAAGATGCCAATGATCCAAGTGGCATATACAACGGACTTTCGGGCTGTGATGGCATCTTTCACCGTAAAGAAACGGATGAGAATGTGAGGAAGTCCAGCTGTACCGAGTACAAGCGCTAAATTAAGGGATAAAGTGTCCAATGGATCCTTGAATTTGTTACCGGGGTTGAGGAAATCCCCGCCCAAAGGAGTGGCCGTTTTCATCTGCTTGAACATCTCGATCACGCTAAAGTCGAATTTCGCCAACACGATGATGGAGATGATGAATGTACCTGCCATCAATAAAACGGCTTTAACGATTTGAACCCAACTAGTGGCCGTCATGCCGCCGAATACGACGTATACGGTCATTAAAATGCCTACAATGATGACGGAGTAAAGATAATCAATTCCAAGTAAGAGTTTTATAAGGGCACCTGCACCGACTAATTGGGCGATCATATAAAAGGTTGAAATGGAAATGGTGTTAAGGGCAGCGACCCCGCGTACTTTCTTTTCATTGAAACGGGCAGCGATCATGTCCGCCAATGTATACTTGCCAAGGTTACGGAGCGGTTCGGCCACGATATAAAGAACGACCAGATACGCAACCAGAAAACCTATGCTATAGAAAAAACCATCAAATCCAGAGAGTGCGACCATGCCGGCTATCCCCAAAAATGAGGCAGCGGACATATAATCTCCCGCAATGGCCCAGCCATTCTGCCAACCGGTAAGGCTGCTGTCCGCCGTATAAAAGTCCGCGGTCGTTTTGGTGCGCCGTGAAGCAAAATAGGTAATGACCAATGTTAGTCCGACAATGATTAGGAATAATATAAAAGCAAGTATATTCATTATGAATTCACCTTTTATCCTTTCGCTTCTTTAACGATTTTTTCCACTAATCGGTCAAATGTCGCAGCTTTTTTGGAATAGAGGATGCATAATGTCCAGGTCATGATAAATTGGGCGAAGGCAAAAATCCAGGCCCAGCTGATTGTCCCGAAAGCAATTGAGTTAAGAACTTTAGAATAGGATGTTAGTATGGGTAAGGTGAAATAAAAGACCATGAAAAAGATGGATAGCGGGACGATGAAATTGCGTTTTTTCCTTAAGAGTTCTTGAAAAGATTGTGATTGGACAATCTTGGTGTAGTCTGTGGAAGCGCTTACCTCGGTTTCCTTAGCGATTGAATCGTTTGATGCCAAGTTGGTTCCCCCTTCATCATCATTGATTTGGATTTCATTACCAATTTCCGATAACAGTATCAGTATATAATTTTCAGAATATATTGTAAATTTAAATGCTGAAATTAAATCTTTTTTCGTTCGACATCGTTTTAATTATTTCGTACAAGCAAGGGAGTGTGCTATATAAACGAAAGATCATGGAAATCAAACACATGACCATTAAGGAAAAGTTAAGCTTCTTTCACGATACTGGTTTCAACGAAGGAAATCTGAAAGGAGAAAAGTAATGAAAAAGATGATAATGATATGTACGGTTTTAGTGCTGGCGATTGGGGGATGCGCTTGGTTTTTCATGAGGGACAATGCTGAGCCTGTCATTGCAAAGTCGGTGACCGCAACAGTTGAAAAGGGAGATCTTGAAGTTCAAATAAGCGGTTCCGGATCGGTCGCCGCTATCAATAGTGAGGACATCACTTCCTCTGTAACGGGTGAAGTGGATGAAGTCCTTGTAGAGAAGAATGAATTGGTTGAGAAAGGTGATGAACTTATTACCTTCACGGATGGAAGTGACCCGATAACGGCCCCATTCGATGGTACGGTTACAACGATGGATGTAGAAGAAGGGGATCGTGTATCAAGCAGTGAAGTGTTGGCACATGTTACGGATTATAAAAAATTGAAAACCACGATCAGTGTTGATGAATTGGATGTTCCAAATGTTAAAAAAGGACAAACAGTTGAAATTAAAGCCAGTGCTTTTGAAGATGAAACATTTACGGGGGAAGTGACCAGTGTAGCAAAGGAAGGTACATATGAGAATGGAGTTTCTTCGTTCGATGTCACTATCAAAATTGACAAACCCGGCGATATAAAAATTGGGATGTCGACTGAAGTGAGCATTTTGACGAATAGTGTAAAAGATGCTTTATATGTTCCGATTGAAGCAGTCCAAATGGACGGTGAAGAGAAATATGTAAATATACAACAATCCGGTACAACTGAAGGAACTGCTAGTACAAAGACAGCGGTTGAGACTGGGATCAGCAATGATAGGTATATTGAAATAACTTCGGGTCTTGAAGAGGGCCAGTCTGTTTCCTTGCCAATTACCATCAATGAAAGCTCGACTGGAAGTGGCGGCGATGGAATGAGGGGAGGCCAAGGAGGCGAAATACGAATGCCGAGCGGCAGCGGAATGCCGAGCAGCGGAATGCCAAACGGTGGCGGAATGCCAAGCGGCAAGGGAGGTCAGTAAAATGGCGAAACCCATCATAAAAATTAAGAACATGTCTAAATCATATGAATTGGGCGGCGAAACGGTTAAGGCACTTCAAGATGTATGTCTTACAATCGATAAAGGCGATTTCATTTCGATCATCGGTCCTTCTGGGTCAGGGAAATCGACGTTCATGAATATGATTGGCTGCCTTGACAAGCCTGACATAGGTGAATATCTTCTTGATGGAAAAGAAGTGGAAAAGATGAAGGATAATGAGTTAGCTGCCATTCGTAATATTAAAATAGGATTTATCTTTCAAAATTTTAACCTGTTGGCAAAACTGACAGCGTTGGAGAATGTCGAACTTCCCCTGGTTTATAGAGGGGCAAGCGTGAAGGAAAGAAGAGAAGTGGCCAATGCATGCCTTGATATGGTAGGCCTGAGTGACCGGAAGAATCATCTGCCGACCCAACTGTCGGGCGGACAGCAGCAAAGAGTTGCGATTGCAAGGGCACTTGCCGGTAACCCTCCCGTTTTATTGGCGGATGAGCCGACGGGGGCCCTGGATAGTAAAACGAGTAAAGAAGTGCTGCAGATGCTGAAAGAATTGAACGAAAAGGGACAAACAATCATTCTTATAACCCATGACTTGGAAGTGGCAAAAGAAGCGACTCGTGTCGTCCGGATACAGGATGGTCAGCTATTTGAAAACGGAGGTGATTGGATTGAATCTGAGCGAATCAATGAAGATGGCTATACGCAGTATCAAAACCAATAAAGTCAGAGCATTTTTAACCATGCTTGGGATCATAATTGGAGTTGCCTCCGTAATCGTTCTGGTTTCGATCGGGCAGGGTTCCTCACAGTCCGTTCAGGATGAGATCAATAGCCTGGGAACGAATCTGATAACGGTAAGTGTCACGGATACTGACTCCGTGGAGCTGACGGATGATACAATTGAACAGTTTAAAGAGCTGAACGGGATATCGGAAGTGGCGCCTGTGGTCACCGGACGCGTTTATGCAAAAAATGGAGAAGCTACGGCACAGGTTTCAATGACCGGTGCAACTTCATCCTACTTATCAGTTAGGGATCTGGAGCTCAGCCAAGGTCGGTTTTTGACGGATATGGAAACGGAATTACGCTCCAAGGTCGTTGTCCTGGGGTCGGATACAGCCAACACGCTTTTTGAAAATCAAAAAGCTGTGGACCAGAACGTGCTTATCGGCGGTGTTTCCTATCGCGTGATCGGTGTGCTGAAATCGGTAGGCACCTCAATGGGATCGAGCGGGGATGATGTAATCATTGCCCCGATCACCACTGCCGAAAGGGTTACAGGCAGCACGACAATCGGAACCGTATATTTAAAAGCGGAGAACGAGAATATCATAGATAGGGTGATGTACCAGGTCCAGGGTGCGATGACCACATCATTCCCAGAACAAAGTGATAACTATTCGGTGTCCAATCAAGAAGATCTGATGGATACAATGAGCTCTGTGTCGGATACGTTCACACTCATGCTTGGCGGTATTGCCAGTATTTCGTTACTGGTGGGCGGAATTGGAATCATGAATATCATGTTGGTTTCCGTCTCAGAGAGAACGAAGGAAATCGGGATTAGAAAAGCAATTGGGGCAAATCGGAAATCGATTCTTCTTCAGTTTTTAATTGAAGCGATGGTCCTGAGCTGCTTAGGGGGACTATTGGGAGTTGGAATTGGATTGGGAATCGCAAAATTGATTTCAGTTTTTTCAAGTTTAACGATCAGTTATTCATGGTCGGTAACACTGTTTGCCTTCTTATTCTCCATTTTAATCGGGATAATGTTTGGCGTATTTCCTGCCAATAAGGCATCCAAGTTAAATCCAATCCAGGCACTGCGTCACGAATGAACATACAATTTGAGAGAAAGCAGGCGATTAAAAGCCCGCTTTCTTTTGCTTATGAAAAAGGATAAAATCAACATATATATCACAATTGAGGCGGTTGGGAGGTACCCTGCATGAAGGTTTTGGTGGTAGAAGATAATGTTTCATTATTAGAATCGATCCGACAAATTTTGACAGATGAATATGAAGTGGATACAGCGGATAATGGGGAAGATGGGTTATTCATGGCTCAGCAGAGTATATACGATATCATCATTTTGGATGTAATGCTTCCGGGAATCGATGGATTTGAAATCGTACGGAAAATCAGGGAAGCAAAAATAGATACAAGTGTCTTGTTTTTGACGGCAAAAGATGCACTTGAGGATCGTGTCAGGGGATTGGAAATGGGTGGCGATGATTATTTAGTCAAGCCGTTTCAGGCACCGGAACTTAAGGCCAGGATTCGTGCCCTGCTTCGAAGGAGTGGCATTATATCGCTTGAGCAGCATGTGAAATACCGCAATATTGAACTGTTGGAAAAAGAAAAGGATATTTTGGTTGATGGAAAGGTCATTAAAATGACCTTGAAACAGTTTGAATTACTGGAATACCTAATTCAAAATAATGGGAAAATACTGACCCGTGAGCAGATTTTCGACCGTATTTGGGGGTTTGATTCAGATACGACGATTGCCATTGTTGAAGTGTTCATCCATCACCTTAGAAAAAAACTGGAACCTTTCAATTACCATAAAGATATTCAAACCGTTCGGGGTATTGGTTATATGCTAAAACAACCATAAGGGGATCATTATGTTCCAAAAAACACGACTTCAACTAACATTATTGAATTCTATCGTCTTTATTGTCTTAATAGCCATATTAAGCAGAACGATTTATTTCTATACGGAAAATCAGATCTATATGGATGTCAATGATTCACTTAAACAGGATTACAGGGATTTCAATAATGGCGGCATGCGAGGCGGACGTCCTCAAGGTGAGTTTCTTTTAGGACCTGGGCCAAGCGTCATCGTTTGGGGACCGGATGAGACGATCATTGAGCCAAGACTGAGTGTAGACAATTTTATTAAGGTTAATGAATCGGAATTTTACCCTAAAAGATTTGATGAGATTGAAGAAATATCGGTAAATGGGCAGACGCATCGTGCACTTTCCACCAAGGTCGATACAGAGTATGGAGAGATGACGGTACAATTCATCAGGAATGTGGATACAGAAAAAGAAATGCTCGATCGCTTGCTGCTCATATTGTTTGTTGGTGGGGGAATTGGAAGTCTAGTGGCGGTAGGCGCTGGCTATCTTCTGGCAGGACGGGCCCTGATTCCGGTCAAGAAATCCTGGGATCAGCAGCAGCAGTTTGTCTCGGATGCTTCGCATGAAATTCGAACGCCGCTTGCTGTCATTCAATCGCGGGCTGATTTGCTATTTCAATCACCGAACGCGACAATCGAGGAAAAAGCCGTTGATATATCCATCATTTCGAAAGAAGTCCGGCGATTGAATAAGCTTGTTAACGGACTTTTAACCTTGACCAGAACGGATTCGAATCAAATGGAAGTTAAGAAATCGAACTTTTTCCTTGATGACTTACTTTTGGATATCGTGGAACAGTATACGGATATAGCTTCTTTTCAAGAGAAATCAATTATTAGCCATGCTCCCGAACAGTTGGTGTTTCATGGCGATAAAGAGAGAATTCATCAGCTATTGGTGATCTTGGTGGATAATGCCATGAAATTTACCGAGGAAGGCGGGGAGATTTCCCTATCCTGCATCAAGAATGCTTCATCCATCATTCTTACAGTAGAGGATAATGGAAAAGGCATTCCGCAGGAAGATCTCCCCTTGATTTTTAACCGTTTTTATCAAGTCGAGCAATCCCGTTCAGCAAATGAAGGCTCCGGTTTAGGTTTATCCATAGCCCAATGGATTGTAAACACACATCAAGGGAACATCAAGGTTACAAGTGAACAGAATGAACGCACCCGTTTTGAAATCACTTTTCCGAGAAATCAAAGGAAAAATTAATCCGCCTTCAGATGCCATCCCATACGAAAAAGACCCTACTTTTTTCCTTGTTGCTTAAGGAAAAATTAAGGGTCTTTTTAGATAATCATCTTATATAAATACATTAATTTTCGGGAGGAGAAAACCATTGATGAAAAGACTTGGTAAGATACACTTTTTGGTTGGAATATTGGCTTCGGTTCTTTTAATGGCCCAAGCAGTCATCGGGATCATGATGTATGTGGATGGCAGCGGCAATGAACCCGTGAATCGACAGGCGATGATGGGTCAGCCTGCCGACCGCAACACTACAGAATCGAATGATAATGAAAAACCGGCTAATAGCAGTGCGGCGACCGATGATTCAACTGCGGAAACGGCATCTATTGATACACAGGGCAATATGGGGACAACTCCCCAAGGCGGGCCTAATGGTTCTGGAACGCAAGGAGAGATGCCAAGCGGTGGCGGTTTCCAAGGCAGAGACTCTTTTGCAGCTAAATTTATCAACTTTTATCAAGGGGCAGGCGGCTTGGCTACATCCATCATCATCTTTGTCATTGGAGGCTTTGGATTAGTCACATCGGTGATATCCAGAAAAAAAGCAGCCTAAAAGTCAATAATATTTAAAGAAAGAGAAGGTTCCTTTCGAAGGGGAGCCTTCTTTTTTAATTCATGAACATTATTGTCACTAATTGTTATTTTAAAAAAGGGAAATAATAATTGCACTTAAAAAAATATTAGTTTAATATAGACTTCTAGAGAGGTACGTACATGTTTTTTGGATAAAAGAGAAAACGTTTGCATAATTTTTTTGAGGGTAACCTACTAGTAATGCACGATCATAAAATTCACCCTTAGTGGAGGCAGAATATATGAAATTTCTGATTGCAATTTTAGGGCTGCTTATTGTTTTTGGACTAGCTTTATTAGCCAGCAGTGACCGGAAGAAAGTTAAAATTAAACCGATTATCCTCATGGTGGTCATTCAGCTTATTTTAACTTATTTATTATTGAATACGAAGTTTGGTTTAGTGATCATCAATTCGATTGCCGATGGTTTCGGAAAACTTTTAGAATGGGCAAATGAAGGGATCACATTTGTATTTGGCGGGATTGTAAACGAAGGAGCATCGCCATTCTTTTTAAATGTCCTTCTTCCAATCGTCTTCATCTCGGCATTAATCGGGATTTTACAGCACTTCAAGATCCTTCCGTTCATCATGAAGTGGATTGGATTCCTTCTAAGTAAGGTGAATGGGATGGGTAAATTGGAATCTTACAATGCGGTTGCATCAGCAATAGTGGGCCAATCCGAGGTTTTCATAACCTTGAAAAAACAACTCGGTGCCATTCCGCCATCTCGCATGTATACGCTTTGTGCATCAGCCATGTCAACTGTATCGATGTCGATCGTCGGTGCATATATGACGATGATTGAACCAAAGTACGTTGTGACGGCAATTGTTATTAACATGTTCGGTGGATTTATCATTGCATCCATTATCAATCCTTATACAGTAACGGATGAAGAGGATATTCTCCCTGTTGAAGAAGGGGCAGAGAAGCAGTCTTTCTTCGAAATGCTTGGGGAATATATCATGGATGGATTTAAGGTTGCTATCACTGTAGCAGCGATGTTAATTGGTTTCGTTGCTTTAATCGCAGGAATCAACAGCATATTCGACATGATCTTCGGAATCAGCTTCCAAGACATCATGGGGTATATCTTTGCACCGTTTGCCTTTATCATGGGTGTACCGATATCAGAAACCGTGACTGCTGGCGGAATCATGGCGACGAAGCTGGTAACCAATGAATTCGTTGCCATGCTGAGCCTAGGGGAAGCATCAGCAGCCTTGAGCGATAGGACGATAGGGATCGTTTCGGTTTTCTTGGTTTCATTCGCTAATTTCTCATCTATTGGAATCATTGCCGGTGCAGTCAAAGGACTTCATGAAAAACAGGGAAATGTTGTAGCCCGTTTCGGCTTGAAGCTGTTATACGGTGCGACTCTTGTCAGCATCTTATCAGCGATCATTGTAAGTGTGATACTTTAATTAACGGATCTAACACAAAAGGGCACTTGGGTTTACTCCTAAGTGCCTCTTTTATATTTGTACAGCAAAAATAGAAAACGATTTTTGAATTTGAAGGCGTTTGGCTTGCTGGTATATAATACATAAAATGACAGGCATGAAAGGGGAGTTTTAGGATGACGATGGCTGGAAAAGAAACGGCTATCTTTGCAGGAGGCTGTTTTTGGTGCATGGTTGCTCCCTTTGATGAAATGGATGGTATTATTTCAGTGACATCAGGTTATACAGGCGGTAAATTTGCCGCGCCTAGTTATAAACAAGTGATTACCGGTTCGACTGATCATGTTGAAGCGGTTCAAGTGGTATTCGATCCATCAATCATTTCCTATAAAACGTTATTGGAGATATTCTGGCGCCAAGTCGATCCTACGGATGACGAAGGACAGTTCTCGGATAGGGGAAAGCAATACAGGGCAGCCATTTTCTATCTTAATGAACGTCAGAAAAGGGAAGCAGAACAATCGAAGGAAGATTTAATGATGAGCGGGCGGTTTAAGAAACCTATTGTTACGGGTATTCTACCCTCGGAGAAATTTTACGAGGCTGAGGAATATCATCAAGAATTCTATCGGAAAAATCAGTTCCGCTATGCATTGTATCGTAAAGGTTCAGGCCGGGATGCTTTCATTAAAGAAAATTGGCCTAAGGATAATGCATATCTTAGAAAGACCTTAACGGAGAGTCAGTTTCATGTCACCCAGGAAAATGGCACGGAGCCGCCTTTCGATAATGCTTATTGGGATCACTTTGAAGAAGGCATTTATGTGGATGTCGTTTCTGGGGAGCCTCTATTCAGCTCTCGGGATAAGTATGATAGCGGTTGTGGGTGGCCAAGCTTCACCAAGCCAGTCATGTCCGCAAGTGTCAATGAAAAAATGGATCTCAGCCACCGAATGACCCGGACCGAGGTGCGCAGCAGGGAAGCCGATTCACACCTTGGACATGTTTTTCCTGATGGTCCAAGTCCTAAAGGCACGAGATATTGCATAAACTCTGCAGCCCTTCGATTCATTCCTAGAAATGAAATGGAGAGAGAGGGATATGGAGACTTATTAATACTTTTTAAAATGAAATAACTAGTGAGATAGGGGAACGCAAATGGATAAAATAGATGAAAATTTATATCGATATATCCTTGATAATTCATCTAAGATTACGGAAAACTGGCTGGCTTTGAGGGAAAAGCAGTCTGGGTCCATCTATTCAATGGACTCCAATGAGGAAATTGAAAAGCTTCTTAGAGAACAGAATACACTGACCATCAAGTTAGTGACAAGTGCTTTACTTGAAGATAAAACTGCTTTTATCGAAACGATGGAGCAGTGGGCCACACTTGTCGCGAAGAGCAGGGTTGAATCGGACACCCCCATTTACGAAGTGTTGGAAGCGCTTAATAAGGTTCGTGAAACATATTGGGCCTTTATCACTGATTATATGCTAAAGGATACGGGGATAACGAAGGATATAATCATCCGGTGGAGCCGGCTTATTAATCGTGCATTCGACCAGTTGAACCGTGAGTTCACAGAGCAGTATTACCTTTTGACAAAAGAACGTTTACTAGCTCAACAGGAGCTGATCAATGAACTGGGCGCCCCTGTCATTCCCATTGTTGATGCCATTGCGGTATTGCCGTTAATTGGTGAAATCGATACCTATCGGGCAAAGGAAATTTTGAATGAGACTCCAAGCAAATGCATTAGCAAAAATGTCACTCACTTATTCATCGATTTATCGGGAGTCTCCCTTTTAGATACGATGGTTGCCCAACAGATCTATCAATTGATAAGTACCCTGAACCTGTTAGGCATTCAATCGACCATTTCCGGGATTCGTCCTGAAGTGGCCCGGGCATCGATTCAGTTAGGTCTTGATTTTAGTCTGGTTTCGACACATAGTACTCTTAAACAGGCCCTTTCCAAGCAAGGGATCAAACTTTACGAGAAAAAATGATATAAGGGTGCAGAGAATGAAAAGAACCAGATCCCGCTAGGAATCTGGTTCTTTTCTGTGATTCTATAACTTGAATGAACTTTTCAACCCAACGATTTGGTTGAAGACCAAGTGATCGGCCGCAGTGAGTTTTGAATCGACATTATAATAGCCATGCCTGAAGAATTGGAATTTATCCTGAGGCTTAACATCTTTCATGTTCGGCTCAACAAATCCTTGTAAAATTTCTACAGATTCAGGGTTTACCCGGTCCAGGAATGATTTTTCTTCCTCTTCATCATTTTCTTTATCCAAGATTAAAGGCTGGTAGTTGCGGAATTCTGCTGAAACTGCTTGTGAAGCTTCGACCCAGTGCAATGTACCTTTTACTTTACGGCCAGTGAAGCCCGATCCGCTTTTCGTTTCAATGTCGTATGTGCAGCGAAGTTCAATTACGTTACCGGCTTCGTCTTTTATCACTTCTTCACATTTAATGAAATAAGCATGTTTCAAACGGACTTCATTGCCCGGGAAAAGTCGGAAATACTTTTTCGGCGGGTTTTCCATGAAATCGTCCTGTTCGATATATATTTCACGTGAAAACGGGATTTGCCGTGTGCCCATTTCAGGAACTTCCGGATTGACCTCAGCATCCAGCCATTCTACCTCGCCTTCCGGATAGTTGGTGATGACCACTTTAAGCGGATTTAGGATACCCATAGTCCGTGGAGCCTTCAGCTTTAAGTCTTCCCGCACGAAATGATCAAGCATTTGAGAGTCTACGACACCGCTTGTTTTTGCGACACCAATCTCTTGGCAGAATGCACGAATTGCTTCGGGTGTATATCCGCGTCTCCGCAAGCCTGAAACGGTAGGCATCCGTGGGTCGTCCCAGCCGTCCACGAAGCCCTCATCGACAAGCTGCTTCAGTTTTCGCTTGCTCATTACTGTATTGGTCAGGTTAAGACGGCCAAATTCATATTGTTTTGGCTTGCTTTCCATTTCACAATTTTCAACGATCCAGTCATAAAGAGGGCGTTGATCTTCGAACTCTAGCGTACAAATGGAGTGTGTGACTCCCTCGATGGCATCTTCAATTGGGTGGGCAAAGGCATACATTGGGTAGATGCACCATTTGTTGCCGGTATTATGGTGTTCAGTATGGGAGATACGGTATATGACGGGATCACGCAAATTGATGTTAGGCGAGCTCATATCGATCTTGGCACGCAATACTTTTGCACCGTTTTCGAATTCACCGCTGCGCATCTTTTCAAATAGTTCAAGATTTTCCTCGACAGTTCTATTGCGGTAGGGGCTATCTTTTCCCGGCTCAGTCAGCGTTCCGCGATATTCACGGATTTGGTCGGCATTAAGGTCGTCCACATATGCCAGTCCTTTATTGATGAGCAGCACAGCTCTTTTATACATTTCATCAAAATAGTCGGAAGCGAAGAAAAGGTTATCCCAGTCGTAACCGAGCCATTTTACATCTTCCTTAATGGAGTTGACAAACTCAATATCCTCTTTCAATGGATTCGTATCATCGAAACGAAGGTTAGTTTTCCCATTGAAATCATCAGCCACCCCAAAATTCAAAATGATTGATTTGGCGTGCCCGATATGTAAATATCCGTTCGGCTCAGGAGGGAAGCGGGTGATGACATGATCATGTTTTCCGGACTCTAGATCATCTTTTATAATATTTTTAATAAAATTCGAAGAGTTATTTTCCAACTGAATTCGACCTCTTTCATTTATATACTTCTTTTAATTTTACCTGTATATATACCATAAATACAGATATTTTTCCATGTTCGAGCCGGAATCAGGGTTTATCTGAAACAATTCATCAAGTATTTAGTTTGTACAATCAGAGAGAAAATATCCCTGAAACTTTGATCATGTAATTTAGGGAACCCAAAATAAGCAATACAGGAAGTCACGCCTGTATTGCTTATTTTAGTGATTTAGGCTCTATGACAAATTATTCTCGCTAATAGACAGATTTTAGGATGGAAATCAAAAGACTGTCGTTTGCAAAAATTCTTTTGTCCGCTCTTCTTTTGGATTGGTGAAGAATTCTTTTGGCGGGCCGCTTTCGACAACCCTCCCATTATGCATGAAGACAATCCAATCTCCTACTTCACGTGCAAAGCTCATTTCATGTGTAACGACTACCATTGTCATCCCTTCCAATGCAAGTTCCTTCATCGTGGCAAGAACTTCCCCGACAAGTTCGGGATCCAGAGCCGAGGTAGGCTCATCAAAGAGTAGGATATCAGGCTTCATGGCAAGGGCACGGGCTATGGCCACACGCTGTTTCTGCCCACCTGAGAGCTTGCTTGGATAGACATCCGCTTTATCTGATAAGCCGACTTTGGCAAGCAATGCTCTTGCTTCCTCGATTACCTTGGCCTTAGGGACCTTTTTGACGTGAGTCGGTGCTTCGATGACATTTTCAAGCACGGTCATATGCGGGAAGAGGTAGAAATGCTGAAAAACCATTCCGACTTTCTCGCGGATTTTATTAATATCATGGGTACCCGGTTGGATTTCAGTTCCTTCAATGAGGATTTGCCCGCTGTCTTTTTTCTCTAAATAATTCAAACAGCGAAGCAGGGTGCTTTTTCCGGAACCGCTTGGCCCGATCAGACAGACAACATCGCTATCCAGTACCTTCATATCAATATCTTTGAGTACATGCAGGCTTCCATACGATTTATTTAAATTCCTAATGCGAATCATTTCTTTTTGTTCCATTTCAATTCCCCCTATCGATCACTAATGGAAAGTTTCTTTTCGAATAAATTGACGATAATGGTCAGGAATGCCACTAGAATCAAGTAGTAGACCGCTACAATCAGTAAATAAGTCATTTCATCGAAATTATTCGAACCTAACGTAGTCGCCACGTTAAACAGCTCATTCATGGAGATGAAGGCTGCCAGTGATGAATCTTTCAGTCCGATGATGAATTGGTTGCCTAGCGGCGGCAATGCGCGACGGAAGGCTTGAGGTAAGATGATTCTTCTTAATGTGAGAGAGTTGCTCATGCCAAGGGAGCGCCCGGCTTCCATTTGGCCTTTATCGATGGATTGGATCGTACCACGTAAAATTTCAGAGATATAAGCTCCATTATGGAAGGCCAAGGCAAGTGACGCCGCCCAGAAGTCCGGCAGTAAGAAGAGATTGCTGATACCGAAATAGAGTATGAATATCTGTACGATTAGGGGTGTTCCCCGTACCAGGAATACATATGTATCTGAAATCCATGCAAGAATTTTTATATTGGAAATTTTTAAAAGTGCAAATAGCAATCCGATGACGATTCCTACCAATATGGAGACTACCGTCAGTTCCAATGTGAGGAGCATGGCTCGGATGAATACGTCCGAGGAGTTAAATAATGTATCAAAAAAATGTGAAAAACTTGGCAATGTAATGACTCCCTTTCTATCAATCTTTATTCAGGCTTGGTTGTGATGTCCTCACCAAAGTATTTTTTGCTGATTTCCGCAAGCGTTCCATCTTCCCGGAGGTTTTCAAGTGCTTCGTTGATACGTGCAAGCAGCTGAGGGTTGTCGTTAGGCAGTACGATGGCCTGCTCGCTTCGTTCGATCAATTGCCTTCCTTCGACGTCGAAACCTTCCTTGGCCGCTTCCTTGCCGGTTACGAAGTCGGTGATGACGGCATCATGACGTCCTCCGCTCAATGCTTTCAGGGCTGTGATATCACTGTCATAGGTTTTTACATTGGTTGTATACTTTTCTGCTGTGGTTGCGTACGTGGAGCCTTTAGAAGCCGCAACTTCCTTTCCCTTTAAATCTTCGACCGTTTTAATATCACTATCTGAGCGGACGAAAATTTGAGGACCTGAGTAGTAATAAGGGGTCGAGAAGGCAACATGTTTACTTCTTTGTTCATTGATTGTATGACTGGCAACCGCGGCATCTGCCCGACCGGTTTTGACACCTTCCACAATACCTTTGAATTTTATCCGTTTAGGTACTGGCTCCAGGTCCAGTTCCTTTGCTATTGCATCGCCGACCTCAATATCGAATCCGGTTACGGTCATGTCATCATTGACATAACTGAATGGCTTGAATTCGCCTGAGGCAGCGAAAACAAACTGGTCCTTATTGATCAGCTTGCTTCCATCCTCCAGCTGGTCCTTTTCAGCACAGCCGGACAGAAGACCGAGAACAGCCAGAATGGATACAATGAATGTAACTGATGATTTCATGATAATTTCATTTCCCCCTTTGAAAAAAACTAATAGAATGGTCTATACCCTTATGAGGCAGTGTAATAACCTCATTAACTAGGGAAATTAAAACTGAAATAAAAAAGGGTGTCCAGAACATGCCGACATTTCATTCAAGAATCCCCTTCACTATGCATTTCATAAAGGTTCTCGACCTTTGCCTTCATTTCCTTCCAAATTACCGGTAATTTCCTGAAATAATGACAATTATTATTTGGTGGAGTAAGAAATTTCAGTTAGATTCAGCGCTAGAGATGAATTTGAAACAATTCATGATGTTGTTTTAGACTCTATCGAAACCATATCTAATGAATGGGATGGGGTAAAACTGGAGGATTTCAAAAAGGGACCTCGTTGTCTGCCAACAAAATCCCGTATTGAATTGACTGACTTTAATTTTGCCCATGAATTGAAGTATAATATAGCAAAATAGAAGAAGGGCAGTTGGGAAAATGGTTAGCAACTTTGTGCAAGAACAGTTACAGGAGTTTCGCGAAAAGAATCAAGATAGAGGCCGTTTGATTATAAAGTGTCCGGACCGGCCAGGAATTGTTTCGACAGTTACTGCCTTTCTAAAAGAATATGATGCAAATATTGTTGAATTGAGTCAGTATTCGATGAATCCTGAGGGCGGTACCTTTTTCACCAGGATCGAATTCGATTGTCCGGGATTGAAGGATAGGGCAGCGGATATGCAACTGGCATTCCAGGAAGTTTCGACAGCATTCTCGATGCAATGGACATTTAACCATGTGAGTGATCTGAAGCGGACGGCAATCTTCGTTTCCAAGGAACCGCATTGTCTTCTGGAATTGCTATGGGAGTGGCAAAGCGGGGATTTATTAGCTGATATTGCGCTAGTCATCAGTAATCATGAAGATACAAGGCAAATTGTCGAATCAATGGGCATCCCATTTTATTACATTCCTGCAAATAAGGATATACGTAGGGAAGTGGAGACAAAACAGCTTGGACTTCTGGAAGAATTCAAAGTGGACCTTATTGTCTTAGCTAGGTATATGCAGATATTGACGCCGGACTTCGTAGCGGCCCATCCAAACAAGATCATCAATATACATCATTCATTTTTACCTGCATTCATTGGAGCACGGCCTTATGAAAGAGCTTATGACAGAGGTGTTAAGCTGATTGGGGCGACTTCCCATTATGTGACGAATGATTTGGATGAAGGTCCAATCATCGAGCAGGATATTGAACGTGTGGACCATCGTGATTCTGCTGGGGATATGAAGAAAATCGGTCGTTCAGCTGAACGCAGGGTGCTGGCACGTGCCGTTAAATGGCATTTGGAGGACCGCGTCCTTGTTCATGAAAATAAGACGGTAGTCTTTTAAAGTGAAACCCCCCTTTGTTCACCAAGGGGGGTTTTTAGGATGGAATTTAGTGAGTGCTAGTACGTGTACTCCACCCTTACTGAGGCAGTGATGTTCAATTCACCAGGCTGAATCGGGGTAGTCGCCATTTTTGAAAAGGTACTTGTTTGGTAAAGCATCGGTGTTGCAGTTTCAGATAGCTCTTCAACCTTATTAGGGACTGGGTTCAATGAGATTCCTAGTGTTCGGGCCATGGAGAGTGCTTTTTCGTATGCATTTTTTAAAGCGAGAGAAAGTGCCTGGTTATAGTATGCATCTGGGTTGGATAAAGAGAAGCGGATGCTGGTGATTGAATTGGCGCCGCTTCTGACGGCCGTGTCGATTATGCTTCCTATTTTCTCGATGTCGGTCGTTTGGGCTTGGATGATATGCTGGACTTTGTAGTTCTTGAACAATTCCTTTCCGTCAATATAATCATATTGCGGATCGATTCTGTAATCACTCGTTTTCAATTGCTCTTCGGGAATGCCTGCGGATTTGAGTGATGCGATGACATTTGCGATTGCTTGGGAATTGGCTTGCTGGGCCTTTTGCGGGTCCTTATCCTCTGTTATGACTCCTAGGGTGATTGTGGCTTGATCCGGAGCGGCAGATAGCGTCTCTGAGCCGGAAACTTTCATTGTATGTTCCTCGTTGCGGTAATGAACCCTATCAGGGGTATTGTATTCTTTCATTTTGACACCAGCCTTTTTTTAAAAGAGATAATCTCACCCCTATTGTACGAATTATGAACGGGAAACATGATTGAAATATCCCATTGTCATTAATTCGGTCGAATGATCACAAAAAAACACTCGGCCTGAACCGAGTGCGCGTTACTTATGAATGACTTGAACCCTGCCGACCTGGCCATCAGTCAATCTTACTTTAATTCCATGAGGGTGAGTGCTGGAGTTAGTCAAAATATCCTTTACAGTGCCGCTTGTCAGTTTTCCGCTGCGTTGATCTGCTTTAAGTACAATGTCCACAGAGGCACCTGGGGTAATGTCCTTCCGATTTTTACCGTTCATTTCAATTCAATCCTTTTCAGAGTTATTTGCAACCATTCAACCGTGCAGTAACTTCAGTATAAGGAAAACATCGGACCCAGTCGACTATTAGATAAAATCACTGTGACCATCAGCGTATTTTTTTCAATGGTTCGACAGCAGGGCCATTCAACACTTCACCAGCGATGGAGTAGCGGGAGCCATGGCATGGGCAATCCCAAGTACGGTCGCCGCTATTCCAGGCAACTTCACACCCCATGTGCGTACAAGTGGAATCGACAATATGAAGCTGGCCATCATGATCTCGGTAACACCCTGCCTTGTCTCCATTCACCTTCACGATTGCTCCTTCATCAATTCCTATGTCTTCCGGCGTTTTATGAATGACGGCCAATTTGCTTTTGATCAAATGCTTCGCTACATCAGCATTATCTTGGACTATATTCTTCATGCCTTTTAAACGGGCGGGGTCATACAAGTCTGCATAGCGGTTATCCCTTTGCAAAACCCGGTCAGTTAAGATCTTGGCCGCAATCGACCCATTCGTCATTCCCCATTTCGCATAGCCGGTAGCTATCAGAACATTTGGATTATTGGATGTCACTGGTCCGACGAAGGGGATATTATCCGGTGTCACAATATCTTGTGCCGACCAGCGGTAGGGAATGTCCTTCACATCGAAATATTGGGAACTGAAGTCCTTCAGTGCTTCATAATGCTCGATCATCGAGACTCCCTGGCCTGTTTTATGACCATCCCCGCCGACTAGTATAAGTTTTTCCCCATTGTCCAATTCCGTATAGCGAAGGGAGCGGGTAGGGCTGTCTGCACTGTAATACATCCCACCGGGATATTCCTGTTCAGTCCTGATTCCAAGTACATAGGACCTATCTACATGGACACGGGCAAAGTATAAGCCCTTTTCATCATTAAAAGGGAAGTGGGAGGCAACGATTACCTGATTGCTTTTGATTGTATGTCCAGTATCGGTCAGAACGGTAGGTGGATCGCCGTCTTCAATCTTCATAGCCGTTGTCCGTTCATAAATTTTGCCTCCACTTTCGAGAATTGTCGAAATGAGGGCAGTTAAGTATTTTAACGGGTGAAACTGTGCTTGATCTTTCATTATCACGGCAGCTTTAGAAGGGATGGAGAAAGGGATATTCTCTGAATAATCCCCCCGAATGCCGAGTTTTTGATAGGCTTTCAGTTCATTTTGAATTTTGATTTTATATTCATCTGTATTTGCGTAGACATAGGCATCCTGTGCAGTCAAATTACATTCAATGGAATGTTCTTCTACCAAGTCTTTGATCAGCTTCATTCCCTCTGCATTGGCTTCATAATAAAGTTTGGCCTTCTCTTCGCCATGGTCAGTGATCAATTGATCATAAATCAAGCCATGCTGGGCCGTGATTTTTGCTGTAGTGTGTCCTGTCGTTCCAGTTAGGATTTCGCCTGCATCAATCAGTGTGACTTTAACACCTTGTTTAGCTAGTAGATAAGCAGAAGTGATGCCAGTAATTCCGCCGCCTACTATTAAGACATCAGAGTTTATATCTGTTTCTAGTTTAGAAAAAGATGGGAAAGTTAACGCACTGCGCCAATAGGGTTCCGGAAATCGGGGAAGGTCTGTATTTTTTTCAGTCATTTGAATACCTCCATACAGTTCATTAGTAAATTGTCCATTTATTACCATACCCAAATCCGCTATTTATACGCTTATTTTTGTAAGAAGAAATATTAAAAAAATACATTATTTGGTTTGTTTACGATTACGTATACATGTAAACGAAAATAGATGTATTGTAAACAAAAACGCATACATGTTTACGAACACGTACACATGGCTATATATCAGGCGTACACATATTTGTTCCTATTGTAAACAATTCGGAAATTATAGCTACTATTAATGAAGCATTGACTATCGTGGAAACTTTTTCAGCTTCCAGAATCGTGGAGAGGAGGGCCGTTAAATATTTTAAAGGGGTGAAACTGTGCTTGGATCATGGAAGATTTACAAGGAATGGAGAAAGGGATTTCTTCTGCATAATCCCGCGAATGGCTAGTTTCGATAGGCTTTTAGTTCTTTTGGAATTTCACTTTTATATTCATCAGTATTTGCGTGAATATAGGTATCCATTGCAGTCAAATTACATTCAATGGAATGTTCTTCTACCAAGTCTTTGATAAGCCAATTCCTTCTGCATTGGCTACATAATATAGTTTGGCTTTCTTTTCACCATGTTTTAGTGAACAAACAAATCGTAAATCAGGCCATGCTGTGGTGTGTCCCGTTGATCCGTTAAGGATTTCGCCAGCCTCTATCAGTGTAACTTTAATACCTTGTTAAACTGAGTAATCCCTGTAATTCCATCGCCTACTATTAAGACATCAGAGTTTATATCTATTTCTAGTTTAGAAAAAGATGGGAAAGTTAACGCACTGCGCCAATAGGGTTCCGGAAACCGGGGAAGGTCTGATTTTTTTCAGTCATTTGAATACCTCCAAACAGTTCATTTGTAAATTGTCCATTTATTACCATATCCAAATTCGCTATTTATACGCTTATTTTTGTAAGAAGAAAGAGTAAAAAAATACATTATTTGGTTTGTTTACAAAAATGTATACATGTAAACAAAAATAGATGTAATGTACACAAATAAGTATACATGTTTACAAAAACGTACACATTGCTATATATAAGGTGTATACATACTTGTTCCTATTGTAAACAATTTGAAAACAATTCGACAAATATAGCTACAACTTATGAAGGATTGACTATCGAGGCAACTTTTTCTATCCTTAAAGGGAAAGCTTCACTTAAAATTTTTTTCTATAAAAAAGGGGATGTTTTTAGATGAGTTCTAGAATCGCAGCAGTAGACGTAGGAAATGATGCTATCAAGGCTATTTTTGGAAAGCTAGAGTCTGAACTATATATACCAAATGTCATTGCAAAAGACATAGAGGACCGTCCGGTCATTGGGATTGAGGAACTTGATGAAAAAAACCCATTGGAAGGGATTCATATTAGGGTCCATTCACCAGCCCTTCAAGATAATAATGCGATTTATCGCGTTGGGAACTTGGCGACAAAAAGTGATAATCCTACTGAATTGGATTTAGGAAGCAGTAAATCGGAAGAAGATCAAACATTAGTCATGCTTTTTGCGGCTCTTGCATTAGACGCTGCCAAGTTGGGGGACAACGATACATTCAAAAAAGTGAATAACGTTGTGGAAGCCAACTATACGCTTGGAACAGGGTTGCCACTTCGGGAGGTTAAAGAAGGGAAAGACGTCGGATACCGCTCGAAATTACTTGGTTCAGTCCACCAGGTGGAATTTTTAATTACTCCTAAATACCAAGGCATAAAGGTTAATATCAAATTTGATGAAGTGAAAGTCTATCCAGAGGGCTTTGCTGCATACATAAATTTGGTCATGGATAAAGATTTGAATATTATTAACCGTGAATTAATAGATAGAAGAATACTCATCCAGGATATCGGTGGATTATCGACGGATATCGCTGTCATTAAAAATCGTAAAGTTGACGATGACAAAGCACAAGGATTTAATTTGGGAGTAGCTGAAGCCCTTGAATCGATTCGTGAAGAAATCAGGAAGAAACATGGTGTCGAGCTGGATAGCAGGCGCGACGTCGTCGAAATCATCACGAAGAAAAATGATCGCAATCATATTATGGTTCGCGGAAGCAGGACAAGCGTCCATGATATCGTCGACCGCATTTTAGGTGAACTGGCCAAAAAGCAATATCGTCACCTGCGCAACGTATGGCAAAAAAATTCCCAAACGGAAATCTGCTATTTTGTAGGCGGGGGATCGATTGTCCTGAAAGATTACTTGAAAACATTGAATCAAAATTTCGATGGCTACAATATAGACTTTTTCGAAGATGAGCGGGAAAGCGTTTGGATGATGGCAAACGCCTATTATAAATTGATTTCGGATTTTAATCGCCGCCGGAATACAAAGGAACAGAATCAGTCACAGCAAAAGAAGAAAGAACAAAGAACGGGCTCCATTAAATAGGTGAGAGAATGAAAAAAACAGCTTCTTCTGAAATTAAAAGAGGACAAGCCATCACTTTTCGTATCCCTTCGGATGTATCAGACTATACGTTAAGACAGCTGCAGAAATTGAAGGAAACGGAAAGAAGGAATTTTTCCAGTAAAATTGCCGAGTATGTTCTCGATGGAGTCGGGCAATCCTCCCATCAGGATCGGGAAATGATTGCCCTGCCCATGCCGAACAAACTAAGCAAATCTCAGCGTGATTGGCTCAAGCATTCCCACTCAGAAGCTATGCTTGGAACGATTATGTACCACCTTTTATCCGATCCTTTACGCGCTACGGCCCTGCTTGCCTCTTTGAACAATAATGAACTGAATGAGGAACTGTATGTCCAGGCCGAGCCTGAAGATAAGGAAGCCGAGGAGGCCCCAAAATACCTGCCTAAGAAGAACCTGGATGACTTTGATTGGAGTTTGAATGAACCAGAACAACAAGTGGAAGATTCCGAACCGGAAGAGGAAAATCTCGACGATCTCCTGGGTGATTTTCTTGATCAAATGAACCAGTGAACTTTTGGAGGATATTTGACGATAAGTTGAATATCCTCCTTTTTCTTTTGCGGGGGTTAATGACACAAACCCCTTTGAACTAGACATCAGCCTTTTCCCGTAAACAACCGGGGAAAGGCTTTTTTTCGTGACGGATGTAACCCCCCCTTGTCATGGACAGACACATCCCTTCTTTGAATAAACACGCATCAACCGGCCCTTCACTTTTCAATGGCGACGGAAGAAGGTTGTTTCCCCGAATCACAATCCGGCTACCCCTTTATTCCATACAGATTAGCCGTAAGTTTAAGCGACTGTTCCAAAATTAACACATGTTATGTTGATTTTGAGAAATGCACATTTCACTTCCCATGTAACATTAGATGTGCGCCCCCTCTTTTTTAGGTCGAATATGGTGTCTTTGTCATCAGTCTTCGGAATACGTAAAAAACTGTCAAAGAATAAAAAAAGACATGGGAGTTTTAGATGAAACGATTATATAAAATTGCAGGAATATTTACCGTGTTCACCATGGCGTTCATCTCCCTCCAGTCAACGGCCGTCGGGGCAAACGAAGTGTGCGGACCCACAACGGGAACGTTGATTCAGTTATTGGACAATAAAGGGAAGGTAAAACAAACGCTGTCACTAGAGGCGAACTATTCCACCACAACGATCCGGGCAATCGTTAATGAGGCCATTACGAGGGTTTCCGACTACCCGCAAGATGTATCGAATGGGAAAAGGGGAACGGTTCGTTTGTCAAAAGGCCAGTTCACGGCGAGTGCCTTTATTATGATGAAAGCAGGGGTCACATTAGAAGGGACGATGGAGAATGGAAGACCCGTCACGACAATGTGTACCCAGCCCTCGAGCGATTCTGTCACCATAAAAATCATGGTGAGCCATACGGGCGTCAAAAACCTGATACTCGATGGGAAACGACGGACGGAAGATCCCCAAACTGGGGAACCGAGGAACTATTATGCGGCACGGAACAGGGGCATTGAGGTTACCGCAATCGATCAATCCAAATCCACGGTGGATTTGGTGTCTGTCTATTCGACTGTAAGTGATTTGCAGAGGCTTCAAAATATCCTGATCGAAGATGTTCAAATCACCGGGTATGAGGGATTTGGCATTTACTTAGAACATGTGAATGGAGTCACGATTAAAGGGTCCGATTCGAGAAAAAGAAACAAAATGATCATAAAAGATATTGGATATGCAGGCATCGGCGGTTATTCTGCGAGTAACGTGACTGTAAGGCA
Source organism: Bacillus sp. B4EP4a (assembly GCF_006680105.1). Lineage (NCBI taxonomy): Bacteria > Bacillati > Bacillota > Bacilli > Caryophanales > Bacillaceae > Bacillus > Bacillus sp. B4EP4a. The sequence continues at coordinate 166,126 of NZ_VHIK01000005.1, read as the reverse complement.
TGCGACAGTGAGAGATCTTGGGCCAGGGGAAACGGTGGGCAATACCAAACAAAGCTATGGCATCGCCTTTAGCCACCGGAAAGACAATGCGGGAGATGCCATGACTCAATCAAAGTTCCCGCGAAGTGACACTATCGCAGTCGATGGGAATGTGGTGGCGAACAACCCTGGATGGGAAGGGATTGACACCCATTCAGGCCATAATGTTTCCTTTACGAATAATGTCATCTTAAACACGCGTTTTCCAATCATTGTCGGGGGAATGGATTACATGGGAGGGGATATCTCAGCTTACCCACCCGGCAATATTACGATTGCAGGGAATAGGATCAATGGTGAATCCTTTAATGATTATGCGTATTACGATATAGATAAAAATGCCATAGTCAGCGAACGAGGCATTGCGGTCAACGGAACGCAATTCCATGATCTTACTGAAAAAGAGATGGGATTCCTGCAAACGGTCGTGATTAAAGGCAATTATGTGAATAATGTCCAGGCTAATGTCGAGGAATGGGGAGGCATCAGCATTCATGTGACCAAAAATGCCCTTATTGAAGGCAATATCATTGAAAATTGCTTCAACAATGGGATTGTGATCCTTAGTTCCAACAAGTTCACCAAACTCAAAGGAAACATCATAAACCAAATTCATGAATCCGACGAAAAGTTCAGTTCAGCGGGCATCGGCATCAGAGGGTCGCATAATAACGGCAGCCCTACAAATGACTATGCCATTACCTCTATGAACATGAAAAATAAGGGGATTGAAAGGGATAATATATTTACCGATGTCGGGCATGAAATCCATGTACAGGACAAGACGGTTTACAACCGCCTGGATGACTGGATTGCCATCTCGGCCTTCCTTGACTGGAACAAACCTAATGTGAGGAAAAAAATCATGCAAGAAATCCATTTGATGCACTGAAAAACAAGGGGAAGGACAAATCTCTAGTGGGTTTCAAAGTTAAAACGGCCCATTCTAAAAAAGGGACAGGTCACACCTATATTAAGTGTTACATTTGTTTTCTGGGGAAAGCAATAGGCACAGCATTCAGCTGTAAATCCAATTGAATCATATTGGGTAAAAGAGGAGGTGATAAAGTGAAGGTTCTTTATTTGCATCAATATTTCAATACCGATAAAGGCAGTACCAGATCTTATGAAATAGCTAAATTTTTAGTCTCTAAAAATAATAAAGTCACCATCATCACCGGAAATACAATAGATTCGCGTGAGGGAATAAAGATCATATCAACCAAAACTAAATATAAACAAGAGTATAGTTACCTCAAAAGATTATTATCGTTTATTCATTATATGTATAAGAGTTTTTTTATTGGGGTGAAGGAGAAAGGGGTAGACGTTGTTTATGCTTCCTCGACCCCTTTGACGATTGGGTTGATAGGTATGCTTCTTGCTAAGGTGAAGCGCAGCGAATTTGTGTTTGAAGTAAGGGATTTATGGCCAGATATACCTATTGAGCTGGGAATCATCAGACATGAATGGTTAAAGAGAATTTTATTGAAGCTGGAAAGCATGATTTATTCTGCAGCTGATAAAATCATCGTGCTTTCGCCTGGAATGAAAGAAGATTTATTGAAAAAAGGAGTTAAACAAGAAAAGATTTCGACGGTTACTAACTTTGCGGATATAGACTATTTTTCACGGATTTGTTCCAAGGATAAAGAAGAAGCATTGGAAAAATTAGGTTTGAAAGCGAAGTTTATCTGTTTATATGCGGGTACATTAGGATTTATCAATAATATCGATTATATTTTACAGCTTGCCGGAAAGACTGATGACCCCGATATCGTCTATCTAATTGTAGGGGATGGAAAGGAAAAAGAGCGCTTAATTCAAGTGAAAGAGAGCAAAAAATTAAACAACGTCATTTTCTTGGATCAGGTATCTAAAAAAGAAGCGTACTTATTAATGGCCGTATCTCATATAGGTCTGTGTTTTGTACGGAATAATGAAATATTGGATAGGAATAGTCAAAATAAACTTTTTGATTTTTGGGCAGCCGGGAAACCGACATTAATAAACTATAAAGGCTGGCAACATGGGGTTATGACAAAATATGATGCAGGTCACGGTTTTGAATATAGTGAACGATCAAAGATGATAGAGTATGTAAAATCAATGAAAAGTGACAAACAAATGTATCTGAAAATACAAGGAAATATAAAGCGTTTAACCCTAAATTATGAGAAAACCAAATTGATTTCAAAGCTAGAGAGAACACTGTCGGATTTGGTTGTTAATAATCATTGAATAGTCATGGGTCTTTCAAAAATTTGATTTATTTGTATGCCTCTTACTTAACGTGTAATGAAAGATCTGATTTTGGAAAAAGGATGGAGTTCTATGGAGACTATCGTAAATACAAAGCCAGTGATAACAGGTTGGGTAAAACGGGAATACCTCAAGAACATTGAGCACATTTTGGATTCTGGCAGGTTAATTTTAGGTGATTATACCCGGAAATTTGAAGAAAGCGTCAGACAATACAGTAATTCTAAGTATGCTGTCGCACTTTCCAGTGCAACGGCAGCCATTGAAATCATTTTAAAGTATCTAGATGTTGAAGGCAAAGAAGTGATCATGCCAAGCAATACGTTTATTTCCCCAGTATATGCGGTGAAAAATGCGAAAGGAAGGGTCGTTCTTTGTGACATCAATTTAGAGGATTTCAATTTGGATTTAAATAGCCTGAAGAGCGCCGTGACTCCCAAAACGAAAGTTGTCCTAATTACGTATATTGCTGGAAAGATCCCTGATAACATCTTTGAGATTAAAGAGTTTTGTGATGAGAATGATCTTTATCTAATCGAAGATGCTTCACATGCTTTTGGTGCCGCTATAAATGGATATAATGCCGGGACAATTGGGTTTGCCGGGGTTTTTTCAATGTACCCCACTAAAATTGTTACAAGTGCCACAGGCGGTGTCATTACATCGGATGATATAGAGTTAATCAAATACTGTGAGTTGTTAAGGCACCATGGGAATGAAAATGGTGCAGTCAATCAAGTATTATCCGGTGACATGCTTCTCAGCGAATTCAATGCATTGCTGGGTTATCTGCAAGTTCAGGAAGCTTATGGCATGATCCGGGTCAGGCAGGAAATCTTCAGTTTCTATAAAGAACAATTGAATGATACTTTTCAAGTACACGGTCTTTACTTCCAAGCTTCATCTGACCACAATGAATCTTCATTTTATAAAATTATCGTCATGTCTAAAAGCAAAGAGCAATGCGAAACATTTAAAAAGCATTTAAAAGAGGGTCATATAAGCACCGGGCATTGTTATGGGGTCCCATTACATTTACAGCCCACATTGCTAGAGGAATATCCCCTTGCATCTCTCCCGAATGCCGATAGATTTCGTGAATCTCATTTCACGTTACCATGTCACTTGGATTTGTCTGATGAGGATCTGAAATACATTGTAGCGAAATGTAAACAGGCAGTGGAACATGGTTGTTAAAAATAGGATTGGAGTGGTGGGGTCAGGTCCAATAGGTTGTGCAATGATTGATGCCATTAATGAAAGTTCAAATGGAGAGGTGATGGGAATTTGGGGGAGAAGATTCCATTTTGCCAAGGAGCTTGCAAAAGAAAAAGGAGTTTCTAAAGTTTATGGATCACTGAATGAAGTTTTTGAAGATGATGAGCTGGATACTGTTTATATAGCCACTCCAAATGCTTCCCATTATGAACAAGCGATGGCAGCCATTGAGCATGGAAAGAACGTCATTGTGGAGAAAACGGCATTCATGACAGCCGATCAAGCCAATCGAGTTTTCGATGCTGCAGAAAAACAAAATGTTTTTGTGTTTGAGGCGGTGAGATCTATTTATGAACCCAACTTTCAAATTTTAAAGAATGCCATAAAAAAAATAGGGAAAATTCATGGGGCAACCCTAAAGTACCAAAACTATTCCAAGCAGTATTCGGCCTTATTGAAAGGAGAAAAAGCTCCACTTTTCGATGAAAATCATGGTGGCGGCACATTAAGAACAATTGGAATTTATCCTATTTATGCGGCCATTCAATTATTTGGTGCTCCCCTTAAAAGTTTTTATTTTAAACAGCTGATCGTAAAAAACATTGATTTAGGCGGCACGTGCATTTTTGAATATAAAGATTATAAAGTAACCATGTTGATTTCGAAAATTAACTTAACGAATGATTCAATATCGGAAATTTACGGAGAGAACGGAACTTTGCGTTTTCACTCGTTATACGATATCCGCACCATCAGTTACCGCAGTATCATTAATGACATTGAAGAAATGATTAGTGAACCTATTAGTGATAATAGTTTGCTTTATGAAATCACTGAATTTTCAGAATGGATTTTAATGAAAAATGAAACAGCTTACAGGGAACAAAAGAGCATTACACTTAAAGCGATATCTATCATTGAACAAGCTTTAAATGGAGGAACATGATGAAAAAAATATTGCTAGTAACAGCACATCCGGATGATGCGGAAATTAGTATGGGCGGTACCATTCGTAAGCTATTGAACCAAGGACATTACATTATCAACATCATATTTTCCATCCCTTCGAATATCGAGGTCAGGAAACAAGAGGCAATAGAGTCATCAAAGAATTTCGGATATGAGGTACAGTTTTCTAATTACTGTGAGGGTAATAACGTTGAGGATATTCCTCTTCATAAATTAATAAAAGAGCTCGACAATATCATTGAAAAGATGAATCCAGACGAAGTCTATACACATTGGATGAATGACAGTCACCAAGATCATCAAAAATTATCAAAGGTGGTAAGAAGCTGTTTTAGGAAAAAACAATTTACCCTATATGAATTCGAACAAATCAACCAAAACAATAACATCGCTGCCAATCAATTTCTCCCGAATATTTATAGTGATATTACAGAGTTCATGGAAGATAAAAAACAAATGATTACCATGTTCCAATCACAGCTAACCGGTTATATGGGGCACTATTTAGTGAATGCGGAGCATATCGGCAGTTGGAGGGGCTCCCAAGTGAATTGTAAATACGCGGAGACATTCCTATTAATTTTTTCAAAAGAGGTTTTGTAGGTGGAAAAAAAGAAGATAGTCGCAATTCACCAGCCTAATTACTTGCCCTGGATTGGTTTGATTCATAAGGTTTTCCAATCGGATGTTTTTATATATTTGTCTGATGTGAAATACTCTTCAAGTAATTTTCAAAATAAGACATATATTCTAGGTGCTGATGGAAAAAAGTCAAGGCTAACTGTACCGCTTCAAAAAAAACCTGAAATGTTACATGAAAAATTAATCAGTTATCATTCCCCAAATCAAAAATGGAAAAGGAATCATTTGAAGCAAATTTCGCAAGTTTATAAAAAAACTCGCCACTTTCAAGATTTTTTCCCGCTGTTGGAAGAAGCATATCAAAAACAACACGCTTTATTAGTCGATTTAAATATTCATTTAATTGAATTGATCTTAAATTACTTAAACTATGAAGGAGAAACACACCTTTCCACTGATTTTAATACATCCTTTGGAAAAACAGAGAGATTAGTCAGCCTGCTTAAGCAAACCGATGGTACATGCTATTTAAGCGGGAAAAGCGGAAAGGATTACTTGGAAGAAGAATTGTTTCGTAAAGAAGGAATCGATCTCGTCTATCAAAATTTCATTCATCCTGTCTATTATGTGAAAAATGAGACAGAATGTGTAAAAAATTTATCGATTCTTGACTGGATCATGCACTATCCGGCGGATCATATAAAAGAAACGTTAACTGAACGAATAAATTAGGCTAATCTGAAAAATGTAAATGAGTATAGAAAAATAGAGATGCGGCGTGGTTTGAGAATATGAAAATAAAAAATGAATTTATAAATAAAATCCTTTTATTATTAACAGGCAATTCAATTGCACAGCTTATTCTATTTGCAAGTTCTCCCATACTGACAAGAATATATAAACCAGAAGATTTTGGTGTGTTTTCAACCTATACGTCCCTTTTGGCCATTCTCATGTCATTTTCATCTCTTTGTTTAGAAAAGGCGATTCCTTTAGAAAAAAACCATAAGAATACGTTTCACTTGATTTACATTAGCATGTTTACGATTGCCGTTGTTTGTATGCTGAATTTGATTTTGAGCCTTTTTAATCTGTCGTTATTTCATCTTTACGGGATTAAGACGACTATTATGAATGACCTTTTGCTTTCAAGTGGTCTATTTTTTGCAGGGATATACCAAGTGTTGATTCACTGGTTGGTGAAAGAAGATAAGTTTAAAGGAATATTCCATTCTAAACTACTTCAATCGATTAGCAATGTTATTAGTCAGTTCTCGCTTACGTCCATTAATCACCTTTCTCCAGGAATGGGTTTAACTGCAGGAGATATAATTGGACGGGGAATAACCTTTGCGTACATTTGGCGATTTTTCTTAAAGCAAATGCATTGGCCAAAAGTGAACTATAGAAGAATCCGGTATTTGTTTAAAAAGTATGAGGATTTCGCCAAATACTCCACGTGGTCAACACTATTAAGCTCTTTATCTATGCAAATCATATTTTTGTTATTAATGCGTCTATACGGACCAGAAGTGACGGGTCATTTTTCCATGGCTTCAAAAACGGTAGGTATGCCCATTACGTTGGTGGGAGCAAGTATTTCAGCGGTATTCTATGCCGAAGTGGTAAAAAGCATTACAAATGATCCTGGAAGGGTTTTGAAATTATATAGAAGCATTCTTACTAAGTTAGCGATGATAGGCATACCGTCATTGATACTGTTAGCTTGGATTGCCCCAGGGCTCTTCAGTTTTGTTTTTGGGGAAGAGTGGCGTGTTTCCGGTGAATATGTGACGTTGATGTCAATCATGTTTATAGGCCAAGTGAATGTCATGCCGATTTCCCAAATACTGTATATAATCAAAAAACAACAGACTCAGCTTTTATGGGATGTTTCAAGGCTGTTACTGTCAACCATTGGAGTACTGGTCATTTTCATTTCAGGGGGATCGGCTGAAACAGCCATTTTATACTTTAGCATTTGTATGGGGGCCAGTTACTACTTTTTTGCTCTCCTTGGCTATAGGGCGATACATTCCATAGATCGAGAGGATAACCTAAAAAAATGAAGCTGATTCAAATGGGTCTGATAGGAATATACGTCTGCTTATTGGATATTTCCTACGTTTACTTTATTTCCCCTGAATATGCTTATATGGGATTTATATATCGACAACATCCAAGTGCAATCATGATAGTAATTTCCATGTTTTTTATTATATTGCCAGCCATATTCATAAAAAAGGATCTGGATAAGCCGTCGGAACTCGTTTTCTGGATTTTGTATTTTATTGTCTATATACCGGTAGTATGGGTCCCGAATTATTTATTTTCGCTAAAGCCTGATTATATATATACGAATGTCCTTTTGTTTTTTTGTTTACTTATCATCGGAAATGTTAATAGATTGCCAGCCATGAAGGTTAACCCTCCTAGTATTAATATCGGTCTATTAAAAGTTATTTTCGTTATAACATTATTCATTTTTTTTCTTTACATCTTCAAGGTTTCGGGTGGAATTAGTCTAAAGCCTCCCATAAACTCCGAGGATATCTATGATAAGAGATTAACCTTTCGAACAAAATTGACCCCTCTTGCAGGCTATATTATACAGTGGCTTGCAAAAGTATGTAATCCATTTATCGTGACCATTGGCTTATGCAAAAAAAAATATACCTATGTGTTTATCGGACTAGCGCTGCAATACCTTTTATACACCGTCAATGGATTGAAGTCCACTCTGTTATCAACTGGATTATTAATTGTTGTATTTATTGCTTTTCGGAAGAAGGGAAGGAACTTCTCCATCCTTTTTTGTGTAAGTCTTTGCTTGTTGTTGGGCATCAGCATTATTCTGGATGTTATCCTTGGTCAGGCATATTTATCCAATTTATTTGCCAGAAGGATGATCGTCACGCCGGGGTTGCTGACAACCTATTATGTAGACTTCTTTTCAATCCATCCAAAAGCCTTGCTGTCGTACAGTATTTTTGAAAAATTCATAGATCCTGTTTATGACAAGAGTCCGCCATACATTATCGGTACAGAGTACTTTGGCCGACCTGAAATGGCAGCCAATGCCAATATGTTCGCCGATGCTTTTGCTAATTTCGGTTATTTTGGATTCTTGATTTATACAGTGATCTTAGCGGCGATATTATGGCTTTATGATAGCCTGACGCAAAATGAAAAGTGGCAAGGCGTTGGCATAATCCTGTTTGTTGTACCTGCATGGTGTTTAGCGGATACTGCGCTTACAACAACGTTTGTGACAGGCGGGATGGTTTTTACTTTCGTTATCATGTATTTAATGTTAGGGTCAGATTCACAAAAGGGAGATAACAGATGAAGTTATTTTATAATATCAGTTCGGTGCATCCATGGAATGACACCAGGATTTATTTTCGGCAAGCCTTTTCTCTCGGGGAAACAGGAAAGTACAAGGTGAAGCATATAGCTATTAAAAATAATCTGATCCCAGATAATATACCAGACAATATTGAAGTTGAACTGTTAACTAAGCGATCTAGAAAAGGACGTATATTAAATTGGATTGCTCTGTACCGGAAGATTAAGAAGGATAAACCTGATGTGATTCAGTTTCATGATCCAGAGCTGCTGATTTTAATGAATATTATTAGAAGGATTCCCCGTTATCATCCGGTCATTGTTTATGACATGCATGAAAACGTAACTAAGGTCCTTATGAGAAAAAAAATCCCCGAAATTGCATTGAGTATGTATCGTTATTCGGAGAAACAATTGCTAAGGGCATGCAGCGGGGTCGTGTTTGCAGAAATGACGTATAAAGATGATTATCGATTCTTAACTTGTCCAACAGTTGATGTTTATAATTACCCGAAAATTCTTTCAATGATAGAAAATACAGAAAAAGAAGATGTATTTACCTTTATCTATTTAGGAAGCATCTCTGATATACGTGGCGGGGAAACCATGCTTCATCTTGCAAAAAGATTAGTAGAATTAAAGAAAGTATTTCACATGAAGATCATTGGAACGGGCGGTGAAGCATACATCGAAAAATTGAAAACGTTCATAGTTGACAACGGCTTAGAAGATTATATCAGTCTAGAGGGTGTAATGGCTTTTGATAAAGCATTTGAATCCATCCAGAAAGCACATGCAGGCATGGCATTTTTAGTTCCTGATCCTAATTTCATTGGTGGTAAAACAACAAAGTGCTTTGAATATATGGCTGCTGGCATCCCATTTATGGTTTCTGATTTCCTTATTCAAGATGTACTGGATAAATGGCGCTGTGGAGTGTCTGTCGATGTAGCAAACATGGATGAAATCGTTCAAAATGCTGTTTATTTAATGGAATCCCCTGAGGAGGCCGCAAAAATGGGTGAACTGGGGAAGGCCGCATATGGACAAGAATATAATTGGGAGAATGAAGAGGAAAAGCTGCGATCACTGTTCGATAAATTAAAATCATGTTCTTAGGAGGCATATCATGGGTTTATTTAAATGGTTCAATAAATTGTCATTTATTAATAACTGGGGGAGACTGGGCGGAATCCATGGAATAATCGTCATGTTTGTTTACCGGATAGGCAATATAATTTACTATAAAGTGAACATTCCAATCTTAAAACAAGTATTATGGATTATGTACCGCATGGTAGATTTGTTAATCATAAGACTTTTCCTGAATTGCGAATTTCCTGGGCAATGTCAAATTGGCAAGGGTTTACGTCTGCCCCATGGAGCTAAAGGCGTTCTTATCAACCCATATTGCAAAATAGGAGATCATGTTACGATTATGCATCAAGTAAGTTTAGGACAAAATAAAGAAAGTAAAAAGGCACCTGAGGTTTGTGATTATGCGTATATAGGAAATGGCGCTAAAATACACGGTGGCATCCGAATTGGCACGAATTCGAAAGTGGGGGCAAATGCAGTTGTTTTGACATCCGTTCCCGATAATTGCACGGCAGTTGGAGTACCAAGTGTGATTAAAGGTAAAAAGATGGATGGCGTTATAAATTAATTGCACGTAAACGAATAAAGGAGTGTTCAATTAACATGAATTGAACACTCCTTTTTATTATCCCATGATGTCCTTCACGAAATGATCAAGCCAGGAAAATCAGTTGGTAAAGGAATAAAACGGCAAACATGTACACGAACGGATGCACTTCCCGGAATTTGCCCCTTGCCATTTTTAAAATGGGATAGGAGATGAATCCGAGTGCTATCCCGTTGGCGATGCTTGATGTTAAAGGCATGGCGACAATGACCAAAAAGGCTGGGAATGATTCGTCAAAGTGTGTCCAGTCAATTTCATTAATGCTTTTAATCATCATGCTTCCGACGATGATCAAGCTAGGTGCCGTGATTGCCGCTACATTTGAGACAGCTCCTATCAGTGGGCTGAAGAAGGCGGTCATTAAGAAAAGGATGGCCACAACCAACGCGGTTAAACCTGTCTTGCCGCCGGCTCCTACACCAGCTGATGATTCAACTGAGGCAGCGGTCGGGCTTGTACCGAACATGGCACCAACAGTAGTGCCGATGGAATCTGCAAAGAAGGCACTGCCGGATTTTTCAAGCTTATTATCCTTCAGCAATCCAGCTTGACGGACTATGCCTAATAAAGCACCGGTCGTATCGAAAAGCATTACAAGCAAAATGGAGAAGACGACGCCATAAAGGCCGTAGTTAATGACATCGGCGATAGATGTGATTGGATTGGCGACGATAATCCCTTCAGGTAATGAAGGGGTGGAAACCAGACCGTTAATTTCCAATTGGCCTGTAAAGAAAGCGATTATGGCAGTCACGATCATTCCGATGAATATCGCTCCCTGCACATTGCGAACGATCAGCACGATTGTTATGACCAAACCAATCAATGTAAGCGCCACATTAGGATCCCTGAAGCTTCCAAGGGTAACCAGGTTGGATTCATGCTGTGTTACGACACCTGACAAGCGAAGTCCGATGAAGGTGATGAAAAGTCCGATTCCGGCACTGATTGCATGCTTCAAGTTATTAGGGATGGCCTCGATCAATTTAGAGCGGAAAGAGGTTAGGGATAAAAGGATAAAGATGATACCGGTAACAAAGACTGCAGAGAAGGCAACTGTGTATGAAATATCATGGGTTCCCAATACCGAGTATGCAAAATAAGCATTCAATCCCATTGCCGGTGCTATGACAATAGGGTAATTGGCTAATAGGGCCATGCTTAGGGTACCGATTATTATTGCGATTATGGTTGCCGTAAATGCCTGGTCGAATGGAACACCGGCATCAGAAAGGATCATTGGGTTTACAACGATGATATAAGCCAGAGTTAAAAAAGTTGTAAGCCCCGCAAGTACTTCCGTCTTAATATTTGAATTTCGTTCTTTTAATTTAAACATGCGGTCACTCCTTTTTTATATACAAAAAATCCTTGCACAAATCTACAAGGATGAGATGCTTACCCTTTATTTTAAAGTAAGTAGCTCGATTGGATAATCTTATAAATTATATTAGAAAAACAACTAAAGTACAATAGGATGAAAAATTTCAAGGTACAGGTTTTCTCGAAAATAGATAATGATATACTAACAATTAGCTTAGACTAAGGAATATGACATTAACTGAAGGAAGCTGTTACCATTTCAGTGGATTTATCAGTCAATTAAATGAAGAAATTCAGAAAGTAGGCCCATACATGACAGAATTCATCGACCTTGGCGTCAGCCCGGCGATTAACATGATATTAAAGCAAATAGGAATAACCGCCCCTACCCCGATCCAGGAGAAATCGATACCAGATATCCTTGCTGGAAGGGATGTCATCGCGAAGGCTCAAACGGGGACGGGAAAGACTTTGGCATTTTTGCTGCCAATCCTGGAAAAAGTAGATCCCGCTGCATCCCACATACAATCCCTGATCGTTACGCCAACCAGGGAATTGGCTTTGCAAATCACTGCTGAACTGAAGAAATTCGCTAATGAAATTGAAGGACTCCAAGTGCTTGCAGTTTATGGCGGACAGGATGTCGAGCAGCAAATGAAAAAGCTGACAAGAAACATCTCCGTGGTGGTCGCCACGCCAGGCAGGCTATTAGATCATTTACGAAGAGGCACCATCGATCTATCACAAACTGGAACACTCGTGCTGGACGAAGCTGATCAAATGCTACATATTGGATTTTTACCAGAGGTCGAAGAAATCATGGGACAGCTTCCAGAGGAGCGCCAAACGCTGCTCTTTTCAGCGACGATGCCTGAACAGGTGCATCAATTGGCCAAACGCTATATGACTAAACCATTAACTGCCGCTGTGAAGGCTGAGCAAGTAACGGTCGAGAAAATCAGGCAGCTTGTCATCGAGACCACGGATCGTGCCAAACAGTCTTCATTAATCAACATGATCAAAGAAGAACAGCCATACCTTGCGATCATATTTTGCCGTACAAAACGTCGCGTTTCGGTTTTGAATGATGCCCTGAAAGCAGCTGGATTCAATTCTGAAGAGCTTCATGGTGACCTTTCACAGGCAAAGCGGGAACGTGTCATGAAAAACTTCAGAGACGCGAAGCTTCAATATTTAGTGGCGACGGACGTTGCCGCACGAGGACTCGATGTAGAAGGCGTGACACATGTGTTTAATTATGATGTTCCCGAGGATGCAGAAAGTTACATCCACCGAATTGGCCGTACGGGCCGGGCGGGTGAGAATGGCTTGGCTGTAACTTTCATAGCAACGAAGGATTTACAGCTTTTAAGCGAGATTGAAAAAGGGATTTCCATGAAAATCGAAAGAAGGACGATTGAAGGCGTGAAAATGTTCCAACCCGATGAGGTGAGGCAAAAAGGGAAACGCTATGAAGACTCTTCTGATGAGGGTACCCGCCGACCGCGTTCGGGCGGGGGAAGGAAACACCGGGAACGGATAGATACGAGAGGACCGAATCGAGGCAGTCACCGTTCTGTAAATCAAGCGGATAATCGTGAATTCGAGAGGGAGAAACCACGGGGAGGCCGGATGGAAAACAGCCGCGGGCCAAAGCGTGAGGATTCACGGGGAGGTCGGATGGAAAACAGCCGCGGACCTAAACGTGAGGATTCACGGGGAGGCCGGATGGAAAACAGCCGCGGACCAAAGCGTGAGGATTCACGGGGAGGCCGGATGGAAAACAGCCGCGGACCTAAACGTGAGGATTCACGGGGAGGCCGGATGGAAAACAGTCGCGGACCAAAGCGAGAGAATCCGCGGGTAGGCCGGTCGGAAGACAGCCGTGGACCAAAGCGTGACAATCCGCGAGGAGATCAAAGAGACAGCCGTAGAGCAAACAGTACACAAGGGCCAAGTAATCTTAGAGGTGGATCTGGCAGCAGCCCCAATAGAGGGAGAAACCGGTAAAAGGGGGAGACGGGAGTGGAAAAGCCTTGGTTGGCAGAATATCCGGTTTCGCTGGAGCTAGCGGGGAAATTGATCATGCTGCAGTTTCCGGAAATTGAGTTGAAAGAGATCAAGCAACTTGGGGAGGGCTTCGATAACACGGTCATACAAATCAATGGGCAATTTGTATTCCGTTTCCCCCGCCGCCCTATTGCGGTTACGTTGATTCAGGTGGAAAGTCAGCTTTTGCCTTCCATTGCAGGCACTTTTCCGCTTGCTATCCCTGAACCGATCTTTTTTGGGAAACCAAGTACACTGTATCCGTATCCTTTTACCGGTTATAAAATGGTAAAGGGACACTTGCCTGTAGCAGGATCAGTGGCAAATAAGGCCGAATCGGCAAAAAGGTTTGCTCATTTTTTGAAAGCCCTTCACAGTTTCCCTGTGGAAAGGGCTATGCGTTTAGGTGTGCAGCCTGATGGGATGATGAGGCTTGATGTATCCTATCGTAAGAAATCGCTAATGGAAAATGTCTCGAATCTATTAAAGCTAGGATTCTTTGAACAGGCGCATGCGGTTAAGGATTTTGTTGAAACCTTAGGTGAATTCGATGTTCAGCACCCGATTTCACTCGTTCACGGAGACATTCATATCCGGAATGTTTTACTCGATGAAGAAGGCGCTCTCGCGGGTATCATTGATTGGGGAGATGTTCATGTCGGGAATCCAGCCATTGATTTCTCCTTTTTATACAGTTATTTCCCCAAAGAAGTGCGCAGGGTTTTTTTTGATATCTATGGTGAAATCGAAAAGGAAACAGAGAATTTAGCCCGGTTCAGAGCAATATACATGCTTGTTACATTACTCGTTTATGGCATAGACCGCCATGATGAAGAGCTGGTTGCCATTACGAATACGGGTTTGAAATTTGCTATAGAAGAATAATTGTCATGTTCTTTTGATGTTTAGGAGGTTCATATGAAGGTAAGTTATTATCATTCAATCACATTAATTGCGAACATGTTGGATCAAGCTAATATCCCATACCAATATACAGGTCGATCCGCTCTGTTCGTGCAAGGAGTGGACATCGATGAGTATAAGAAAATCGATATTGATGTACAATGGGATGTCTTTAATGAGGCTTTAGATCTTTTTTCCGAATACGCACCAACAAAGCCTGAAAGAAGTCCTGAGACTGCCTCCTTTCTAATGGATGTCGAGGGGGTTTCTGCCACTGTGCGCTGCCGGTTTAATACGACCATTAAAACGGACCCTTATCGTTTGTCCATTAAGATGGGGGATATGGAGGTTTGGTGCAGGTCGTTATACAGTTATTTATACGACGAAGAAATGAGAAAGTGCAGTTCCGAGATACATGCTTACTTATCTGCCAAGCAGAAGGGGTTCACAGCGGAAAATGAACAGGCGTGGAACCAGAATAATTATTTAGCGCTGGTCAATCGTTATGGAGATCCCGTGGAATTGGCATCAAAAATCAAGCAAAACCCCAAATGGAGACTGCACCCTTTTTATAAATATATGGGAGAAATATCAGGTAAAAAAATCACTCATTTGATGGGATCGAACGGTGTTAAAGCAGTTGCCCTCGCCCTATTGGGAGCTGAAGTGAAAGTCGTTGATTTTTCCCAGGAAAATGCAACGTTTGCAAATGAGCTGGCAAGTGGGGCCGATGTCTCCATCGAGTATATCGTTTCGGATGTCCTTTCACTATCATCCGAGCATGAATTAGGGAATCAGGATTTGGTTTTAATGGAGCTCGGTGTACTTCACTACTTAATAGATCTGCAGCCTTTATTTGAAAAAATTAAAAAGATGCTGAAACCTGGAGGCCGATTCGTCCTGCATGAATTTCACCCGATTTCAACAAAGCTCATTACTTCAAATGGTAAAAAACATAAAATAACAGGCAACTATTTCGCTCCGGCAATCGAAAACAATGAGGTCGCTTTTTCGAAGCATATGCCGGATGAGGAAAAAGGGAGCCTTTCAAGAGTTGTACAGCGTAAATGGACAATTGGGGAACTGATAACGTCAATAGGTCAATCAGGGCTTGTTATTAAAGTGCTCGAGGAAGAACCGAATCATAAAATCCATGATATTGGGCTTCCGAAAACTTTTACCTTGGTGGCGGAACGAGTGTAAGGATGCAGTCAAAAGTGTTATGCATATAAAAAGGATGTCTCTATGCCTCAGATAAAAACATAAAATTTTAAACAATCAGGAGGAACCTTTTATGAGTAAAATTTATATCATTCATGAAAATGAGGAATGGACTGCCCATTTAACCAAAAGAATGAATGAGTTAGAACTTCCCTATGAAGAATGGCATCTTGATCAGGGTGTGGTGGATTTAACAGAGGAACCGCCAGAGGGCGTTTTTTATAGCCGTATGAGTGCAAGCTCACATACTCGTGGGCACCGATTTGCGCCTGAAATGACAGAATCTGTGCTAGCGTGGCTTGAACAGCATAATCGTACAGTCTTCAATGGGTCACGAGCGCTTCGTTTAGAGGTCAGCAAAGTCAATCAATATACGGCACTGACAAAGGCTGGAATTAAGACTCCGAAAACGATCGCAGCTGTAGGTAAGGAAAATATCATGAAGGCAGCAGAGAAATTAAATGTAGCTTCGTTTATCACGAAACATAACCGTGCAGGTAAAGGACTCGGTGTTCAATTATTTCACTCAGTAGAAGCATTGAAACATTATGTGGAAGGTCCAGAATTCGATGAGCCAGTTGATGGGATTACATTAATTCAGGAATACATAAAAGCACCGGAGCCATTCATCACCCGTTGTGAATTCGTGGGTGGCAAGTTTATTTATGCGGTAGAGGTTGATACATCCGAAGGTTTCGAGCTTTGTCCGGCAGATGCATGCCAAATTGGTGACTTGTTCTGCCCGATCGGTGAAGAGGTAGAAGAAAAACCAAAATTTCAAATTGTGCAAGATTTTCATGATCCGATTATTGAAAAATATGAAGCGTTTTTAAAAGCGAATGAAATTTCGATTGCAGGAATTGAATTCATTCGTAACAGCGATGGTGAAATCTACACGTATGACATTAATACCAATACGAATTATAACAGTGACGCTGAGGAAGCAGCAGGCCAATATGGCATGCTTGAATTAGCGAAGTTTCTAGGATCCGAATTGGCGAAACAAAACTTGAACAAATAAAATAATAAAAAGTGATGCTGACTGAAAGGGGGATTTTATAACCATTTCAGTCTTTTTTGACATAAAAAGAAGGTGCCCCGTCTCAAGCGGGCACCCTCTAAATAGACCAAGTTAATTATTGTTCGACCATTCCTCAACATCCCATACTTTGGTAACCCAATCTTCATAGAAATCAGGTTCATGGCATACGAGGACAATCGTTCCTTTATACTCTTTCAATGCACGTTTTAGTTCTTCTTTTGCAACGACATCCAAATGGTTTGTCGGCTCATCGAATAACAGCCAATTGCTTTCGGTAAGCATAAGTTTGCACAGGCGTACTTTTGATTGTTCACCACCGCTTAAATGGCTCATCGGACGTGTAATGTGCTCGTTTTTCAAACCGACACGGGCAAGAATGGCACGTACCTGGGGTTGGTCCAGATGCGGAAATGCATTCCATACTTCATCTATCGGCGTCGTATTGCCTGCTTTCACTTCCTGTTCAAAATAAGAAGAAAAAAGGAAATCGCCAAGTGATCTTTTGCCGCCTAGAGGATCAATTTTACCTAAAATCGTTTTTAAAAGAGTGGATTTACCAACTCCATTACAGCCGACCACGGCAATTTTTTCTCCCCGTTCGATGGTCATGGACAACTTCGGAAGCAATGGGCGGTCATATCCGATTTCCATATCTTCACCTTCAAAGACATAACGGCTGCTCGCACGTGATTCTTTAAAGTCGAATGTAGGTTTCATTGCAGTTTCTGGACGATCTATACGTTCCATGCGATTCAATTGCTTTTGACGGCTCTTTGCGCGACCGGTCGTTGAGTAGCGGGCTTTATTTTTTGCAATGAAATCTTCCTGCTTTTTAATGAATTCGCGCTGTTTTTCATATGCGTTAATATGTTGGTTTTTATTTAATTCAGCGAGCTCAAGGAATTTTTCATAAGTTGCCGTGTAACGGGTCAGTTTAGAAAATTCAAGATGGAAAATGACATCGACGACGCCGTTCATGAACTCAGTGTCATGCGAAATTAATAAGAATGCATTAGGATATTCCTTTAAGTAGCTGCTCAGCCAGCGGATATGCTCTACATCCAAGTAGTTCGTCGGTTCATCAAGGAGCAGTACTTCAGGCTGTTCCAAAAGTAACTTGGCTAGTAAAACCTTTGTCCGTTGTCCACCGCTTAGGGCAGAGACATCACGGTCCAAACCGATTGCATCCAACCCTAAACCGCGTGCCGCTTCTTCAATTTTAATATCCAGATTGTAAAAACCGCCGGCTTCCAGCTTGTCCTGAATCTCACCCATTTGTTCCAAGAGTTCTTCAAGTTCTTCTGGAGTGGCCGCCCCCATTTTCTCTGTTACTTCATTCAGTGCTTTTTCCTGCTCGAATAAAGGTAAGTATGCATCTCTTAAGACGTCGCGAATCGATTTACCTTTTGAAAGTATCGTATGTTGATCAAGATAGCCATATTCGACACCAGGTGTCCATTCCACCCGGCCATCATCATGGATAAGTTGCCCTGTAATGATATTCATCATCGTTGATTTCCCGACACCATTTGCCCCGACTAGACCAACATGTTCGCCGGCCATCAGGCGGAAGGAAACATCCTTGAATAAGGTACGGTCGCCAAAGCTGTGTGCTAATTTATCTATAGAAAGTAAGCTCATTTATATTGAACCTCCCAATTAATTTGAAAAAATCCCTACGTTTCATCATACTAAAAACTGCACGGGATTGCTATCTAATCTATTAATTTACATATATGTGGGTACGGGGAGCCCCTCGAAGGGAAATCCTTTAATTTGAACCAATGGATCCAATGCCATGCTGTGCATTATCGCCCTGTCATAAATTATATGAGATAATAGAGGAACCAGTTTAAAAGCGAAAGGATGTTATTATGAGTAAAACAGTCGTACTGGCCGAGAAACCTTCGGTCGGCAGAGATATAGCAAAAGTCCTGAATTGCGGGAAAAAGGGTAATGGCTTTTTTGAAGGCGAACAGTATATCGTCACTTGGGCACTAGGTCATTTGGTCACCCATGCAGATCCGGAATCTTATGATGAAAAATATAAAACTTGGCGCCTTGAGGACCTGCCCATGTTGCCGCCTACTTTGAAATTGGTCGTGATCAAGCAATCAGGCAAACAGTTCCAATCGGTTAAAACACAATTGAACCGCAATGATGTCAAGGATGTCATTATTGCAACAGATGCAGGCCGCGAAGGGGAGCTCGTTGCACGCTGGATTCTCGAAAAAGCGAATGTAAAGAAGCCGATTAAAAGGCTTTGGATTTCCTCTGTAACGGATAAAGCGATCAAAGATGGATTTAAAAAGCTGAAGGATGGCAAGGAGTATGAAAACCTATTTGCCTCTGCTGTTGCAAGGGCAGAAGCGGACTGGATCGTTGGGATGAACGCGACAAGGGCTCTAACTACGAAGCACAATGCCCAGTTATCCTGCGGCCGCGTCCAAACGCCGACACTTGCGATGATTGCAAAAAAAGAAGAAGAAATAAAACAATTCCAGCCTAAGAAATATTATGGCGTTTCGGCAATTGCAGAATCCAATTTGCGCCTAATCTGGCAAGATGCCCAATCTAAAGATATCCGCACATTTGATAAAGCCAAGGCAGAAAAGGTTCTTTCAGCCGTGAAGGGGAAAAAGGCAGAAGTGGTGGAAGTGAACAAAGCCCATAAGAAAAGTTTTGCTCCTTCTTTATATGATTTAACGGAACTTCAACGGGACGCCAATAAGAAATTCGGTTATTCGGCGAAAGAGACGTTATCGATCATGCAGCGCTTATATGAAAGCCATAAAGTCTTGACGTATCCAAGAACGGATTCACGCTTTTTATCAACGGATTTGGTTGATACGCTAAAAGAAAGATTACAGGCTGTCAGCATTAAACCATATGCCCAGTATGCATCAAGGATCCTGCGCAGCCCAATTAAGGCCAATAAATCGTTCGTGGACGATAGCAAGGTCACTGATCACCATGCAATCATCCCCACTGAGCAAACGCCGCTGCCGGGAAAACTGAGCGACAAAGAATCGAAAATCTATGATTTGGTCGTTAAAAGGTTCCTTGCTGTATTAATGCCACCTTTTGAATATGAACAAACGACCATCACCGCAAAAATGGGGCAGGAGACGTTCATGGCAAAAGGGAAGGTCGTCCTGAAATCAGGATGGAAGGAAGTCTATGATCACCAATTCGATGAGGAAGAAGCTAAAGATGGCCTTGCTGAGCAACTGCTTCCGAATGTTCAAAAAGGTGACAGTTTAACTATTTCGGCTGTGAAACAAACAGAAGGTGAAACGAAACCGCCGGAACCATTCAATGAAGGGTCGCTTCTTTCGGCAATGGAGAATCCCGCTCGCTTCATGGCAGGGGAAAGCAAAGAACTCATCAAGACTCTGGGTGAAACTGGCGGGATCGGTACTGTTGCAACGCGTGCTGACGTTATTGAAAAACTGTTCAATAGCTTCCTGATCGAGAAGAGGGGAAAGGGCCTTCACGTTACCTCGAAAGGAAAACAACTTCTTCAATTGGCACCTGAAGACTTGCGATCTCCAGCTTTGACAGCTCAATGGGAGCAAAAGTTAACCGCGATTGCAAAAGGAAAGCTGCCAAAACAGGCTTTCATCGGCGATATGCGCGCTTACGCCAAAAATATCGTCCATGAAATCAAAAATAGTGACCAAAAATTCAAGCATGATAACGTGTCAGGTACGAAATGTCCCGATTGTGGCAAGCTGATGCTTGAAGTGAATAGTAAAAAGGGAAAAATGCTTGTCTGCCAAGATCGTGAATGTGGCCACAAAAAAGGTGTTTCACGTGTAACAAATGCCAGATGCCCACAATGTCACAAAAAGATGGAAATGCGCGGTCAAGGAGAAGCACAGACATTCACCTGTAAATGCGGTTTTCACGAAAAACTTTCTTCTTACAATAAACGAAGAGGGCAAAATAAAAATCAAAAAGTATCCAAAAATGAAGTCTCCAATTATATGAAAAAGCAAAATAAAGAAGAGCCGATCAATACTGCATTGGCCGATGCCTTAGCCAAACTGAAATTCGATAAATAAAAGAAAAGAGTCCTTCACCTTTAGCTCGATGGTGAAAGGGCTCTTTTTTATGGGCTTATTTGCAAGGAGCAGGTGTGGGCAATTTTTCTTGTCGGCAGGCCCATCACAACAAGGTTGCCGCTTGATGAAGTGGCGAAATTCATATAAAAGAAAAAGACGGCAGAAAGGGATGGAGCGAGTGCTCCATCCCTTTCCATATATCTGCTTCTGTTAAATTTCATTCAGTACGGTGCCATGTAATTCATATTCAAGTGTTTTGTCAGTGTGTGTGTGTTTATCCGAATCTACTCGTGTGAGTGTACTGAATGGCTTCTGATCACCCGGACTGAAAATTGCTTCATCATTCTCTGGATTCCATAGGCTGTAAATACTCATGATCGTATCCTCCTCCTTTGGATGAGAAGACTAGTAATTCCCATACTTGATTATCATCTAACGCTTCAATTGACTCTAACGCTGATCACCGGGACTAAACACCGCTGCGTCATTCTCTTTGTTCCATTGGCTTCTGATTGTACTCATCATGCACATCATCTCCTTTGGTGAGAATGTCTTACAGTATTTGTATACCCGGATGGGACAGGTTAAAACATATATTTTTTAAAAAAACATGATTTTATTCAGAAATCCATGTAATAAATCAAACTTCCTTTTACTATTAAACAGTTTGAATTGTATTGTTCGTTTTTGTGCGGGGATGTTCTTATGTTTGACAGTTTAACAAACCCGGTCAGTTGGAGCATGCCACGTTTTCGTTGCCCCTGGTGGACTGACTTATAAAGTAACGTTCTATTTCAATGAATGTAAAAGCGAGTGGGCTTCGTACCCAGGCAACGTACAATTTCTGTAAGGGGGGCCTGGTTGATAAGTTGGGAAAAGCTCCGAACTCGTGAAAATTAAAGAACCTTTTCTACTATATTGACAAATCATTATTGTAAAGTGATATAATTTTAAATTGTATGCATGACGAAAAAGTAGGAGATAGAATCAAATGAATCAACCATTAATTAATATTGAGAGTAAATTCAGACCTGAGATCGAAGGGCTACGCGTTGTTGCGGCACTGCTGGTAGCGGTATATCATATATGGTTAAATCGTGTTTCTGGCGGGGTTGATGTATTCTTTGTAATTTCAGGTTTTCTTATTACCACTTCAATTGTTTCCACAATTAATCGAACAGGGGAATATCGTTTTAGGCCATATGTCACAAAGTTAATGAAAAGATTACTTCCTTCTGTATTTTTTATTCTTGCAATTGTTCTGGCTTTAAGTTGGTTTTTATTACCAAAATCAATTTTAGATAAAACTATACATGAAGTATTTGCCTCAATGTTTTTTTACCAAAACTGGCAACTGGCTATTTCGAGCACGGATTATTTAGATTCCAGCCAAATGAAAACACCGGTTGAACACTTTTGGGCTTTGTCCATACAAGGACAATTTTATATAATCTGGTTTTTAATATTCACTTTAATTTTATTTTTAATAAAAAAATATAAATTAACTAAAGTTAAAACATTAATCAATACTATTTTAGGGATATTATTTGTTTCTTCTTTTATATACTCAATATATTTAACCTCTGTCAATCAGCCATGGGCTTATTTCATTACGATGACACGTGTTTGGGAATTTGCTTTAGGCAGTTTGCTCTGTATCAATTTATCATCAATCAAGGTGAATAAATATATTGCTACCGTGATAGGGTGGCTCGGATTAATCGGTTTAATTTTAACCGGAATAGTATTCAATGTATCTGAAATGTTTCCGGGGTATATTGCCTTATGGCCAATGACCTGCGCATTATTCATTGTTTTGTCTGGCACAAGCGATACGAAATTTGGTGTCAAACGCTTTTTAGGTTCACCTGTAATGGTGAAGCTAGGTGGAATTGCATTTGGAATCTACTTGTGGCATTGGGTATTATTGGAGTTCTATCGTTATAATGTCCAGGAAACTCCAGGATTCATCGTCGGAACTCTTATTATCATTTCATCAATTGCCCTTTCATTTTTAATGACTCGATATATAGAAGAGCCAATCCGAAGCTCAAAAGATAATAAATTCTCATTCAAGAGAATCGGGATAATGGGCAGTGTGAATGTACTCTTGATTGCATCTCTTTTAATTGGGGTATATATAGATCAAAATAAGCTGGAAAATAATATAAACGATAAAAATTATCCAGGAGCGTTAGCTGTCAAAAACCCTGACGATATACCTGATCAAGAACCAATTCCATCATATTCTGAAGTCTTTGATGATTTACCAAAAGCGCATTTGGACGGCAGTAACCAAGGGTTAAAGGAAAGTGACTTGAAAATTGGGGAATATGGCGAAACTGAAAATTACGATGCTACAATTGCCCTGATCGGCAGTTCCCATTCAGAGCATTGGTTAGGTGCCATTTTAGAAGCAACAAAAGATGACAATTATCGTGTATTGAATATGACTCGTTCAGGTACACGTTTTTCAACAGGTTATGCGGATGATGATTTGAAAGGTATCTGGGTCAATAATGTTCTCGATTATCTAAAGGATTCAGATGTAGATCTTGTCATTTCTCATGCCACAGCTTCTGATACGCCTAATAATAAAATACAACAACAAATGGTTGATCAGCTGCAGTATGTTAAAGATGAATATGGTATTGAAGTGTTAGCGATTCGTGATGATCCAAGATATAGTTTTAATGTACTGGAATCATTAGAAACAGATGGACTAGAAGAAACTACAAAAAAAATGAATTCAGTAGATAATCAGAAAGACGAAAGCTTTTGGAGACAATTTGAAAAAGAGAATAAATCATTGCATAAAATTGACTTAACAGATTACTTCAAGGTAAACGGTAAATTTCAGCCCATTATTGGTAATGTTATAATTTACCGTGATAATAGACATTTAACGAATACTTATTCTGAAAGTTTCGGACCTATTTTTGAAGAAAAAATCAACGAGATAGGTTTAGTTGAAAAGTAAGTATAGCTAAAGGGTAATTTGTTTCAAGTATAATATTGCTTATCTTGATATAAAAAATCTGAGTTCTGTGTTTTACAGGGCTCAGATTTTTTTATATCTATAGGGATTGATGAAGTAGTGTTTACTTTGTCCAACCGCCACATAAATCACAGAAAAAACCCTGTTACTACACGGAAGAACCGCGTTGTAACAGGGTTTTTAATTAGCGTCCCAGATAGGAGTCGAACCTACGACCTACAGCTTAGGAGGTACTGTTTTTTACAGTTTCCTTAACAAGTAGGCTTGGACTGTTTATAAATCGTATTATAACGGCAATTTCCATGCTTTTACCGTATACCATGCGTAAATACTAAATAAAAGTGTCTGACGTTTCCGAAACAATGTTTCCGACTTTTATTATATAATCTTTAATCACTTTTATTCAAGGCATTATTTTAAAAGTATATGGACATGGCATAAGGATATTTGATTTGATGTGAAGAAAAATATGTTAATATTGCTTATGAAAGTATTGTTGGTAAAATTTGTTGATTTGAATTTACATAAAGGTTGTTTCCAATAAATATAATAAATGGGTTTGAAATTGTACAAATGAATTTTCATAAAGGAGAAAGTATTATGGAACCAATGTTACCACCCAGAACCAGAACACCAAACCCGCTAAAAAAGGGATTAAAAAAATTTACTAACAAAACAAAATATATGAAAATCATGGATACTCTTTTCTTTGTCGCTTTAATCCCTATAAGTACAGTAATAGTCATTTTTTTGATTCAAGGGTTTAATTGGTTCTATATTAAAACCGAAGGCATAATTCCAACTTCTCAGATTGCTAAAGAGTTAGGATTAAATCCAGGTCTAATTAAAGACCACTTTAAAAAAGAGGGGTAAAAGCTTTCAATGATCGCCAGAAGAAAGCGTATGAGGAATATAATAATAAATAAAGACCCAATCATTCACATTTACCCATTCATAAGATATGGAAAAAAGGTGTGTTAGACTATGGGCCGTGATTGGCGTCTAAATGAATTTGGTTTCCGTAATCCTCCTCATCATGTTTACCTTTACCATTTTAGTCCTTTCCTTTACCATGATAATCCTTATCATGTTAATCCTTACTTTTACCATGTTAATCCTTACCATGTTAATCCTTACTTTTACCATGTTAATCCTTATTATTAGACGTAAGAGGTAAAGCCATCTTTTTTAAGGTGGCTTTCTTTTTATTTCAATTTATCTAATACGCTTCATATACTTTCTCACTGGTGAAAACTTATTGTGCTGATCTTTGATGTGTACGTCATCCAATTGCACATATTTTCTTGTTGTTGTGATATTAGAGTGGTCAACGATCTTCTGTAAGGTGAATAAGTCTCCGCCGTTTAGAATGTAATTTCGGATAAAAGTATGTCGAAATCTATGTGGATGTACTTTAGGTATTCCTAATGCAGTCCCAACTTTGTATAACCTTCTTCTGATTGTGTCACCAGTCAATGGTTCACCGTAAGCGTTCATAAATAGTGTTTCATGGTCTTCTCCGAAATACCCGATACATTCATCATGTAGCTTTCTAAGTTCTCGCATTACTTCACGGCTTACAGGGATGTGACGACCTTTGCTATTCTTATTTATTTCTGGTGGTATAAAGATTGATGATTCTTTAAAATCCATATTAGAAATCTTGGTTGAAATAGCTTCGTTAATTCGCATCCCAGTATCAAGCAACAGCAAAACTAGAAGCTTATCTCGCCATTCCCCAAAATTCCTTTCATTAAAGTAATTTAATATCAATGTAACTTCATCATCTGAAAAACCTTTTACTTCTTCTTCAGCATTTTGTTTAAGGTTCTTGATATTCTTCATAGGATTATCGGGTGTTATGTCTTCTTCAAACCAGAATTTACACATGGTTCGCAATGTTCGTAACCTGATATTGATTGTATTTACTGTTAAAGTAGTGGTTTTCTCACGCTGTTCATCGCCTGCATAAGCCCTCTTATTCTTTGAAAAAGTGATATATTCTCTTATTAAAGAAGGTGATAGATCGCTAACGTAATTAAAAGAGGGGTGATAAACAGATAAGTATTCCGTTAAATACCTAATGTGCCGTACATATTCGCCTAATGTTCGCTGTCGGACACCTTCAGCAACTTTTGCACGTAGAAAAATATCTAAGGCTTCTTGCAGTGTATATTCAATCGTGAAATTTTTCAGTAGCCTTACTGTTCAATTTCCGTTCCTTTAACGCAGTTCCACGCTGTTTAATAACGTGTTTCTTCATGAAAAAAAGCACCTCCAGACATAGAAAATAATAGTGAAATGGAATATCACTGTTTCCTACGTACAGAAATGCTTTTATCCTACATACAATTTACGGCTTTTAACGGTCATACCAACAGAAAAAACCCTGTTACTACACGGAAGAACCGCGTTGTAACAGGGTTTTTAATTAGCGTCCCAGATAGGAGTCGAACCTACGACCTACAGCTTAGGAGGCTGTCGCTCTATCCTGCTGAGCTACTGGGACATATATATAAGTCGACGACTTATTTATTATATTTCTTATAGGCAAACTTTTCAAGCTTATAGCACATACTTATGAAAAAAATATTCATAAATGCTCAGCAGGTCACTATGCTCTCGTGTTTTCCTATTAATTCATTAAATGGAATACTTTATTATCCGCTAGCTTTCTGGTACTATTATACTGGAAAAAATTAGGGGAATGATAGTGAAAAGATATAGAGTTTTATGGATGGTGGCATTGCTGGGGATTTTAATTTTACCTGGATGTTCACAAGGGATTTTAGAGGGTATAGGCATAAAGACGGCTGCACCGATTGCGGAAGAAGACATTGAAGTGGTCGAAGCGGCTGAGAATGGGGCAGGGCAGGGTTTGGAAGGCCAAATCGATACGGGAAACTGGGTAACGGCCGAGTCTGCTGTCCAGCTTCCAATCTTGATGTATCACAGCATTTCTGAAGGTAATGGCCTTCGGGTTCCAAGTGAGGAATTCCGAGCACAGATGGCTTGGCTTAGGGAGAATGGTTACTATACATTATCCCCTGAAGAAGCATACCTTGTTTTAACCGAGAATCGGATGCCAAGTGAGAAGTGCGTCTGGCTTACTTTTGATGATGGCTATACAGATAACTACACGGAGGCTTTTCCGATATTAAAAGAAAATGATATGAAAGCAACTGTCTTCATGATCGGTAAGTCCATTGATAAAGGTCATCACCTGACTGAAGATCAAATGTTGGAGATGAGCAGGAATGGGATTTCGATCGAAGCCATACCATCAACCATTTGGAGCTGAACCGCATGACTGCAGTGCAGCAAGAAGCGGAAATGGTTCAGTCGAAGGAGCTATTCGACCGTATCCTCGGCCAGGACACGACAGTGCTTTCCTATCCGGTTGGCCGGTATAATGAAGAGAGTCTAAGGCTGTCAGAAGAAGCTGGATACAAGATGGCAGTCACTACCGAACCTGGGGGAGCTTCAAGGGACCAAGGGATGCATGCCCTGCATCGAGTTCGGATTTCACCCGGGTTATCAGTCGATGGGTTTG
This sequence comes from Bacillus sp. B4EP4a, assembly GCF_006680105.1. NCBI lineage: Bacteria > Bacillati > Bacillota > Bacilli > Caryophanales > Bacillaceae > Bacillus > Bacillus sp. B4EP4a. The sequence continues at coordinate 138,847 of NZ_VHIK01000005.1, read as the reverse complement.
CGTCACTGATTGAAAATGCTTCAAAGCATTGAAGGTGGAAGGGTCATTTCGTACTTGTTCAGAAAAATCATATAATAATCGATTCTTACATGGTGTATAATGAAGGCAGTGAAAATTATATACATATGAACGATTTGGTGTCTTAATGACTTAAAAGGGAAGTTGGTGAAATGCCAACGCGGTCCCGCCACTGTATATGGGAGCTGACGGCTGTGTACCACTGTATGAGATATGGGAAGGTGCCGTTGACGATGACCATGAGCCAGGAGACCTGCCAGAATTCGTACACCTGTAACCTACGCGGATGGGAAGGTGTGTGGCAGACCCTAAGAAAGAGTCCGTAATGATATTGTTGCCATGCAAGCACCTTCCGTTTAACGGGAGGTGCTTTTTGTTTTGGGGGCATCTTTCAGGAATGCGTTTTCTTTATTTAGGTGGGAAGAAATTAAATGAAAAGATTGTGGGGAATGAAAATGAAGAAGATTTTTGGTCTGATACTGTTGATGTTGCTTACTGCAGGCTTGATGGTTGGCTGCAGTGACGCTAAGGATGAAGGAAAAGAAAAGCAGCAAACGAATCATGCTCAACACGAAGCTTTCCCGATTACGATTAAAGATGCAACTGGGGAAAAAGTAACGATAGAACAAAAACCGAAGAAAATTGTTTCGTTGATACCAAGTAATACGGAAGTGGTCTTTGCACTTGGTTTGGGCAAAAAGGTCGTTGGTGTATCCGACAATGATAATTACCCGGAAGAAACGAAAGAAATTGAAAAAGTTGGCGGAATGGAAATGAACACGGAGCTGATTGTCTCCATGAAGCCTGATCTTGTTCTTGCGCATGCATCAAGTGCCCATAATTCAAATGAGGGTTTACAGCAACTTAAGGATGCTGGAATAGATGTCCTCGTAGTCAATGATGCACAAAGCTTTGACCAAGTCTATGAGTCTATTGAAATGATTGGACAGGCAACGGGAGAACATGATAAGGCAGAAGAAATTGTTACGGATATGAAAACGAAGCTCAAGGATATCCAGGAAAAGGCCAAATCCGTAAAGGAAGAGGATAGGAAGACCGTTTTAGTGGAAGTTTCGCCTTCACCGGAAATATACACACCTGGTAAAAATACTTTCATGAATGAGATGCTTACTATTATTTCAGCGGATAATGCTGCTGCAGAATTGGACGGATGGGCAAAAATTGATGAAGAGTCGATGATTGCTGCAAATCCGGATGTCATCATTACAACGTATGGTTACTATACGAAAGATTCAGTAAGTGAAGTGAAGGGCCGAAAAGGATGGCAAGACGTAAATGCTATTAAGAATGGCCAAGTCTTTGATGTCCATTCAGACTTGGTGACCCGTTCCGGTCCACGTTTAATAGAGGGAGTAGAGGAACTTGCCAAATCAGTCTATCCGAACCAATTTGACAACTAAATGGGCGTTTGCTTATTTGATTGCGTTGTTAATTTTGTTATTCGCAATGACGATAGGCATTTCCTTTGGTTCGGTGCCAGTACCGGTTCCCGTACTTATGCAAATAATCGGCAAGGAGATTTTCCATTTGCCGATTTCTGCTGATCCGGATATTATGCTTACGAATATCGTGATGAACATCCGCTTGCCGCGCGTATTGCTTGCGGGTTTGGTCGGGGCATCACTTGCGATTGCGGGTGCGGCTTTTCAGGGACTGCTCCGGAACCCGCTCGCTGATCCTTACACATTGGGTATTTCATCAGGAGCATCGGTCGGCGCCGTATTGACAATATTCTTGAATATTTCACTGCCGTTCATCGGATTATATACTCTTCCGGCACTGAGCATCTCATGCTCAGTGCTCACGATGCTTTGTGTACTGACGTTTGCAAAAAAAATGGATCGATCGATGAAAGTGGAAACGATCATTTTAACGGGGATCATTTTTAGCTCGTTTTTAAGTGCCTTCATTTCATTGATGATTGCGCTGACGGGTGATGAATTAAGACAAATCATCGGCTGGCTGATGGGAAGCGTTTCAATGCGCGGATGGAATTACATTGCAATCATTTTGCCGTTTTTTATCATTGGTTCATTGATCTTGATCATGAATACAAGTGAATTGAATGCGATGACTTTCGGGGAAAACCGGGCAAAGCACTTAGGTGTGAATGTTAAGCGGCGGAAAATGTGGATCTTGATAGCCGGTTCGACATTGACAGGGGCAGCCGTTGCTGTTTCGGGGGCGATTGGCTTTGTAGGATTGGTCATTCCTCATTTTGTCCGAAAGATTTGGGGGCCTGACCATAAACATTTACTTCCGTTGTCATTGTTGATAGGAAGCGGATTCTTAATATTGGCGGATTTTGTGGCACGAACGATCATTGCCCCATCGGAACTGCCGATCGGGGTGATCACCTCACTTATCGGGGCACCTGCATTTGCGCTGATTTTATTAAAGAGACGGAGAGAAGGGTAAAAACGGATGCTTGAAGTAAGAGGGTTAACAGGTGGATATCATAACAAAGCTGTTTTGGACTCTGTCTCTTTTGATGTACATAAAGGGGAATTATTCGGGATTCTTGGTCCAAATGGCAGCGGGAAAACGACGCTTTTAAGCATGCTTAGCGGGGTGCTCGATTATAAAGGCGGAAGCGTACGGATAAGAGGTAGGGATTTGAAGGATTATTCGTCAAAGCAACTTGCACAGGTCATTGCTGTGCTCCCTCAACATTCCTCATTAGCTTTCTCCTATACAGTAAAAGAGACGGTCTCACTTGGGCGATATGCCCATCAATCAGGTTGGTTCCATAGTTGGTCCGCAGAAGATGAATCGATTGTCCAACGAGTTATGGAACAAACGGGAGTAGCTGATTTTCAGGATCTTCATTTTGAACGATTATCAGGAGGGGAGAGACAAAGGGTCTTGCTGGCACAGGCACTTGCCCAAGAGCCGGAAATCCTTTTTTTGGATGAACCTACGAACCACTTGGATCTTTCCTATCAAAAAGATCTTCTTGATCTAATGAGGAAAATGGCAAAAGAGCAGAAGTTGACCGTTATTTCAATTTTTCATGATTTGAATTTGGCAGGATTATATTGTGATCGGCTTATGTTGCTTGAGAAAGGGCAGATTCAGGTTGTTGATGTGCCGAACGAAGTGCTCCAACAGGAACGGATTCAGGATGTATATCATACGACAATCGAAAAACATCCACATCCCGCCCTTCCGAAACCGCAGATGTTCATCGTTCCGGAAAAGCATGGCCATGATACTATCCCATTGGAAATCGATGGTTCTTATTTGACAGTCGGTCCTGAGATGATTCAATTGGATTCTCCGATCCCGCTTAGAACGATGTCTTCTGGAGTGACTGGTTCAGGGACGGGCTGGCATAAATATTTTGTGAATAGGCACGTCCATCATGGCTATGATTGCGAGGACCATCATGTTGAAATGGCCGACTATTTAAAGACTCATGGTTTTGAACCTCAGGAAACGGTAGGGATGATGACAGCCGTCTATCTCGATACGGTTGCTTTCAAGCTACTAAGAGCTGAAGATTTCTCGGTTTTTATTATCGTGACGGCTGGTGTAGGCAATGCCATCGACGCTTCTTTAGCAGACCGGCATTCTTGGAGTTCCGCTCCAGGAACGATAAATACTTGGATATTCGTAAATGGGCATTTGGCAGAAGAGGCTTTCATCCACAGCATAGTTACTGCGACCGAGGCAAAAGTAAAAGCCCTTCATGATTTGCATGTCATGGATAAGGTGACAAATACATGTGCAACAGGAACATCGACAGACAGCATTTTGATTGCAGCAACTCAAAGAGGTGCAAAGCTTCAATATGCAGGCACCATCACTCCGTTAGGGAAGCTGATCAGTCGCGGTGTTTATGATTGTACAGTGGAAGCAGTAAAGAATACTCGGAAACGGATTGAGAATTTATGATTTATCAGCATCTTTTTGCAGTTACGCTGGCGTTTTTCCTTGATCTATTAATTGGTGATCCGCCAAATTGGCCGCATCCAGTCAAATGGATAGGAACGATGATAAGCAAGTTGGATCTGGCATTCAATAGAGGGGCATATAAGAAACGGAATGGACTCTTCATGTTGATCATCGTCTTATCGGTGGTGTTATTGATTACTGGTCTTACCGTCTATTTGGCTTATCGGATCCATCCGCTTGCAGGTATCCTTTGGGAAGCTGTTGTCATTTCTACTACGATAGCTCAGAAGGGCTTGAAGCAAGCTGGGATGGATGTTTGCCTTCCGCTTAATGAACGGGATTTTCCTGAAGCGAGACTTAAGCTTTCCTATATCGTGGGCCGTGATACTGCTGATCTTGATGAATCCGAAATAGTCAGGGGAACCGTGGAAACCGTAGCGGAAAATACTAGTGATGGGATTACAGCACCGATGTTTTGGGCAGCATTTGGCGGTGCGCCGCTCGCGATGGTGTACAGGGCGATTAATACCTGCGATTCCATGGTAGGGTACAAAAATGATAAATATGGACAATTCGGCTGGGCTTCAGCCAAGCTCGATGATATCGTCAACTGGATTCCAAGCCGCCTCACCGGATTCCTGATGTTGCTGAGCTCGAAATCCAGCCATCATGGATTTGGTGCCAGATGGAAGATATTATTCAATGACGCAAAAAAACATCCAAGCCCGAATAGCGGGTGGTGTGAAGCAGGTGTTGCTGCCATTTTGGGAATACAGCTTGGAGGCCTGAATATGTACAAAGGGATTGTTTCCGACCGTGCGAGGATGGGAGTTCCGCTTGTTCGATTGGAAGCAAAACATATACCAAAAACGATTACCATCATGCATCGGTCATCTTTTCTATTTCTACTGATGCTATGGCTAGGGGGACTTATTCTTGACATTACCTTCTCATGGCTCTAATCCTCATTATCTTTACGAAGCGCTGGAAATCGAAATGCCTGAATCGGTTACCGACTTCAGTGCTAACATCAACCCATTGGGTCCGCCTTTACGCATAAAGGAACAGTGGTCTGGGCTTTTCGAAGGAATCCTTCAATACCCAGATCCGCATGCCATTGAACTGACAAAATCAATTGCAAAAAAAGAAGCACTTCCTGAGCAATCCGTTTTGATGGGGAACGGTGGTGCTGAAATAATCATGCTGGTAGCGAACGGATTAGCCAATCAAAGGGTGCTAATCATTCAGCCGGCATTTGCGGAATATGCAGAAGCGTGTTTGGCAGCTGGAAGTAAGGTCGATTTTCACCAGCTTGATGCTCCTGAGTGGCAATTGGACTTGGATCGATTGATTCCCCGATTACCCGAATATGATGCAATTTTCTTATGTACGCCTAATAATCCGACGGGTGTTTCATTTAAGCGGGATACAGTTAGGGAATTGATCATTGAATGCCAAAAAGCGGATTGCCTGGTAGTCCTGGATGAGGCTTTTTATGATTTTACGGAGGATGCCTTTAGTTATGCTTCTTTAATCAATGTATTTCCACATTTACTCATTCTAAGATCAATGACTAAAATCTTTGCAATTCCGGGTTTGAGACTGGGCTATTTGCTTGCGGCACCTGACATCATAAAACGGGTAAGAAATTATAAACCGCATTGGAGCGTCAACCATGTGGCACTTGAAGTAGGGAAAATCTGTCTTGCGGAAGAAGCCTATATGAGAAAGACAAGAGACTATATTGCATTGCAAAAGCAAAAACTATTCCGGTTTTATGAGGAGCAAGGGTTGCATGTCTCCGATAGCACAGTCAATTTTTATTTGGTGAAAGATGAATCCTTATCCCTTTTCCCCTTTTTGCTGAAAAAAGGAATCGTACCGCGCCATACCTATAATTTTCCCGGTTTGGATGGAAGGTGGCTTCGGTTTGCAGTGAAGAGTGAACATGATAACGAAGCACTGATGGAGGGGGTAAGACAGTGGAGAAAGCAAGGCTCTGTTTTATAACCGGGGGTGTCCGTTCCGGAAAAAGCAGCTTCGCAGAAAGAAAAGCCCTGGAGTATGCACTCCAATCGGATGGGAACTTGCATTACCTCGCCTGTGGCCGTATCAGTGATGTAGAGATGGGTGAACGCATCCTTAGGCACCGGAAAGATAGAGAAAGCAGCCCGATTGCTTGGAAAACTTCCGAATACGCAACCGATATTACAAGAATAGGGGAGGACATTGATCAGGATTCCATCATTCTGCTCGATTGTCTGACAACCCTGCTTGATAACGAACTATTTGGCCCAGGTATTCCGCTTGAAGAAGAATTTTTAGATAGCGTTTTTTCAAAAATAATAACCGGAATCAATGAGATAAGAAAACAATCCAGCTGTTTAATAGTCGTGAGCAATGAACTGGTGCAGGAACCGATTTTCCAGGATGATTTCCTTCATATATACGGAAAAACACTGGGCCAGCTTCATCAAACGATCGTCGGGCAGGCCGATGAGGCCTATCTTGTAGAAGCGGGAATTCCGTTGCAAAAGAAAGGGTGCATGCAGGAATGAGCGGAGTGATCGGATTTTTAATTAACCTGCAGTTCTTTACGGTTTTTCCAATAAAGAAGCAGCTTCCGATGGAGAAGAAATATATTCACCGTGCCATTCAAACCTTTCCATTAGTAGGCCTTTTGCTAGGTTTGATATTGGGCGGTGTTTTGTATGCGCTCGTGGAATGGACCCCGTTGTCATCGCTTGCGATTGCCTTTTTCCTTTGGTTTTTGACGATGGCATTAACGGGAGGTTTGCATCTCGATGGCTGGATCGATGCAAGTGATGCTTTTTTTTCCTATCAGGATAAAGAGCGGCGATTGGAAATCATGAAGGATTCCAGGACAGGTGCATTCGGTGTCATCTCCGTCATAGTCCTATTGGCCGCCCGGTTTCTATTTATCTATGAAATTGTCGAAAGGGTAAATGAATGGACATACTTCTTGATCATTGCCCTTCCACTCTTAAGCAAATGTGTGATGGGTTATTTACTCATCCGGATGCCACTGGCTAAAAAAGAGGGGCTCGGTGCTTTTTTTCAAAGTGCAGTAAAGAAAAGCAGTTTGCCCATTTATTGGCTGTACCTCCTATTAAGTCTGGCGATTGCCTGGATCATCGATTTTAAGCTTGTCACCTTATTTTTCATCATGTGTCTGGCTGCGGTGTTTTTCCTGGTTTATATAAAACGTAAAATCGTCAGGTGGTTCGGTGGGATAACGGGGGATGTACTGGGGGCATCCGTGGAAGGGGTTGAGCTTTGGTTATGGCTGATATTGTGGCTATTACACTACTTCGCCATGGGCTGACGGAAGCAAATGAGCGAAAGGCCTATTTAGGCTGGACGGATTCCCCATTAAGCGTCAAAGGAGAAAAGGAAATACTGGAATTGAGAGGCTCTTATCCAATGTATGAAAAAATTCACAGCAGTGATTTGCTCCGCTGTGTGGAAACTGCACGACTGCTGTTTCCAAATGCAGTTCCGGTCAAAGACCCTTTGTTCCGTGAAATGAACTTCGGCAGTTGGGAAGGTCGGACGTATCATGAGTTGAAGACAGATCGAGATTATCTTAATTGGCTGGAACGTCCCATGGAAGCCCTTGTGCCCGGGGGTGAAAGCTATCCGGCATTTTCCGAGCGAGTGAATAATGGCTGGAACCAGTTGACTGCCTGTAAGGAGAACCGAATTGCCCTAATGACACATGGAGGGGTAATTCGTGATTTATTGGTCCGCTATGCCCCGAAGGAAAAGTCCTTTTTTGATTGGGGAATTTCCCATGGCAGGGGATATGAGCTGATATGGGAAGATCGGGAAAGCTTAAGGAGGGGAGAACGCTGCACTTTGTTACAGGAGGCGCCTATAATGGGAAAACTAAATGGGTAAAGCAATTGTATGGTTTGGAAAATGATGTCCTTTGGCTATCCGGTTATCGAAAAGAACAGCCGGAATTGATTGATTTTCAAGGCAAGACTGTTGTATTGCAAGGATTGGATGCATGGATTCAACAAGATGCAGAAAAGATGGATTCAGATTCGATTCGAAAAAGATGGAAGGAAATCATGGCTGATTGGCGAATATGGGAGAAAGAAAAGGATGAACACAAATGCATTGTGATCGGTTCTGATATTTCCAAAGGCATTGTCCCGATCGAAGCAAAAGATCGCAGATGGCGCGATGCCTGCGGATGGGTCTTTCAAGATGTAGCATCCATATCCAGTCGCGTTGATATCATCTGGTATGGAATTAACCAGCGAATAAAGTAGAGGAGGCAATTGGGATGAAAATTTATACACGTACAGGGGATAAGGGACAAACAAGCGTAATCGGAGGTCGGCTTGATAAGGATGATATCCGTGTTGAATCTTATGGAACGGTGGATGAAGTGAATAGCTATATCGGTCTTGCGGTGACAGAATTGGATTCAGCGATATTTAAGGATGTACTGGCCGATCTAGAAAAGATCCAGCATGAGTTGTTTGACTGCGGCGGTGATTTGGCAACCGTTTCCGAGAAGGCCCCACAAAAGCTGACGGAGGAGGCCATTACCTATTTGGAAGAACGAATAGATGCCTTCATACTTGAAGCGCCGGAATTGGAAAAGTTTATCCTGCCTGGCGGCTCAAAAGCGGCTGCAACCATTCATATCGCCCGTACCGTTACAAGAAGGGCGGAACGTTTGGTCGTTTCATTGATCAAGTCTGGTGCGGCCGTTTCACCATTATCACTTCAATATTTAAATCGTTTGTCGGATTACTTCTTTGCTGTTGCACGTGTGATCAACTTCCGTCTTGGTGTGAAAGATGTGGAATATATCCGCAGCGCAAATGTATTCCGTGGAGGGAAAAGAAAGGAAAAAGAGTAAACATGGATGTAAGAAAAATTAGTGCAATTGCTATATTCATTGCCTTATCGGCTGTAGGGGCAATGATTAAAATCCCTTCCCCGATCGGGAGTATCGCTTTGGATAGTTTTCCGGCCCTTTTGGCGGCTGTCATACTTGGCCCGGTATCGGGGGCTATTGTAGCTGGGCTTGGTCATATCATTTCAGCGTTATTCGGCGGCATGCCACTAGGGCCATTCCACTTTTTGATCATGGTCGAGATGGCAGTCCTGACATGGATGTTTAGCATTTTATATACAAACGGAAAAAAAATAGGCGCATTTTTCCTCTTCTTTATCGGTAATGCCTTCGTTTTAGCCCTGCCTTTCGCATTTCTGATCAGCCCTGGTTTTTACACGTTATTGGTTCCGGGATTGACGGCAGCGACGGCGGTAAATGTAGTATTGGCTGCCCTTTTACTGCCACGCTTGGAGCCTGTCTTGAAAAAAATGATTTTTAAAGATGGACTCGCAGAATGAGTGATTCATTGATTTTGCCATTCTCCGAATCAGATTCATTGATTATTTCAAGTGATAATAGCGGCGGGATCGGCCTGAAGGAAAAAGATCTTGTCCATGTCCCTTATGAGGTCGTTGGATATTATTCCTTTCGGGTTGCCGTCATGGAATGTTTGGGCGTTGGCGGGAGTCCAGTATCCGTCGTTCTAAATAATTTCTGCGGTGATCAAGCCTGGGAGGACTTGACCAGGGGTGTCAGGAAAGGGCTGAATGAACTGGGAATGGAGGATCTCCCCATTACAGGCAGCACTGAAAGTAACATGCCGCTTCTTCAATCAGCACTTGGACTTATGGTGATTGGTAAACGAGCGAATGAATCCGTTAAAAAGCAGCATCCTTTACGGAAAATAGCTCTGATCGGCAGGCCGCTCGTTGGAGAAGAAGTAATGGAACAGCAAGATTGGGTCGCGCCGTTATCTTTATATAAAAGCTTATGTGAAATGGAAGATGTTCAGGCACTTCCAGTCGGCTCCAAAGGGATAGCATATGAATGGGAGCATCTGGATCAATGTGGTGAAGGTGTATCTGTGCATATCAGTAATAAAGTCGATATTGCAAAATCATCAGGACCGTCCACCTGCTTCCTCATTGCTTATCCTGAACAACTGGAGGAAGAAATCAAGCAACGATCCGGTCCTCTTTTTATTGGTGAATGATATTTCATGACTGGATCAGGTATCGAGTTTAGTTCACAATGAACTGGTTCGATGCCTTTTTCTTTGAGAGCTTACCTTTATGGATTCCTTTCCTGATTTAGCGTGTATTAATGAATAAGATGTTTAGTTTTCTTGATCATTATCATGCCAAAGTAAAGTGGCACCCATTTATTGCGTTACTTCTCGCCTCCGTCATTTTAGGGATCATCGCACGTATGGATATTCCGGATGTTGCAGATGCTGTTCAGACAGGGGCAGGTAATATTTTTGGTTAGATAGCACTCATTGTCAGTTTAGGTACCATGCTTGGAAAGGCGATGCGAGTCGGTGAAAATCGGAATTCCTATGATAGCTGGACCTGCTTTTGGTTCCTGCATATTTAAAAGAATAGATGTACAAGCACCCGCGGGGCTAGCGGATCAATTCTCCAATATACATAACCGTGAGCACCCAGGTTTCGGCTAACCTTGATCGCGGTTTTAATGCCGGTCTTATTAATAGGAGCTTTCAGTGCTGTGTTTGGTGAAGATACTATATTGAATGATTGGATTGCCTTCATTGGAAAACCAATCATCGCCTTCATGGTTTCTGTGGTGGCTTCATTCTTTACATTAGGTTACGCTAGAGGTTTTAATAAAGTAGAACTAAACCAATTCAGGGCCGCCTGCCCCGCCCCAACTGCATCCATCATCTTGATTATTGGAGCCGGCGGTGCATTTGAAAATGAATTGGGGTGAAGCCAGGATTTTGGATGATCAAAGTGCTTTTTAATTTAACAGGCGCGCAAATTTTAAAGTCTTGGACGGTTATGGATACGATTATATCAGTCGTTTCACTTATCCTAATCTTACTATTGAATTCAATTGTTTAAGAGAAAGGAGCTTGATGTAAATATGGGACAATCAGGTTATATGATGGGAATCGATATTGGTACGACGAGTACGAAGGTCGTTCTTTTTTCAAAAGGGGGGGAGGTTGTCCAATCTTGTTCGAGGGGATATCCTCTTCACAGTCCAACTCCTTCCGTTGCGGAACAAAATCCCGAGGAAATTTATAAAGCGGTAATCATTGCAATAGGCGAGGTCATGATTGCAAGCGGAATAGAAAAGCAAGAACTGGGCTTCATATCGTTCAGTTCGGCGATGCATAGCTTGATCGCAATTGGTAAAGACGGCAACCCGCTGACGAATAGCATTACATGGGCAGATAATCGAAGTGTTGCCTATGCGGAGAGTTTGAAGGCTTCGGAACAGGGGATGCAATTGTATCACAGAACGGGAACACCCATTCACCCAATGTCGCCAATCACGAAAGTAATGTGGTTAAGAAATGAGCATCCCGGGATTTTTAACGAAACGGAAAAATTTATAGGAATTAAAGAATACATCATCTATAAATTTTTCAATGAGTATGTGATGGATTATTCGCTCGCTTCTGCAACGGGCATGTTCAACTTGAATGACCTGAAGTGGGATGAAGAGGCACTTGCCATTGCTGGAATTGGGGCTGACAAGCTGCCGACGCTTGTCCCTACAACGCATATCCTCTCAGGCTTAAGTGAGGAATTAGCCGCAAAAATGAACATTCATGCTGGTACCCCGTTTGTGATTGGCGCGAGTGACGGCGTGCTTGCCAACTTAGGGCAAAACGCAATCAAGCCAGGCGTTCTGGCAGTGACAATCGGAACGAGCGGTGCGGTAAGGACCGTCAGTGACCGGCCGCTTACCGATCCCAAAGGCAGGACATTCTGCTATGCCCTTACTGAGAATCATTGGGTAATCGGCGGACCGGTCAACAACGGGGGAATCACTTTCCGATGGGCTCGCGATCAATTGGGCCGTGTGGAAATCGAAAAAGCGAAGGCTTCGGGACAGGACTCCTATGAAATTCTGACGGATATGGCTTCTAATATTGCACCTGGTTCTGATGGGTTGATATTCCACCCGTATATGGCAGGGGAACGGGCACCATTATGGAGTGCCGATGCAAGGGGCTCCTTCTTTGGATTGGCGCTTCATCACACTCGTGACCATATGGTCCGGGCAGTGCTGGAGGGTGTGATGTATAACTTGTACAGTGTCCTTATTGCTGTAAAGGAGTTGACTGGTGCCCCCGAGAAGATTCATGCAAGCGGCGGATTTGTCCGCTCGAAGCTCTGGCGCCAAATCATGGCTGATATATTCAATCAAAACGTGACAATTCCTGAAAGCTTTGAGAGTTCGAGCTTAGGTGCCGCCGTTCTTGGATTATACGCTTTAGGCGAAATCGAAAGCCTTGATGAGGTTGAGGGTATGGTTGGTGAAACGAATGAACTTGTCCCGATCGAAGAGAACGTTAAAGTGTATGAAGAATTAATGTCGATTTATTTATCCGTGAGCAGGCAATTGGAAGGTGACTACAAGAGGATCGCTGATTTCCAAAGACGCCATTTAGAATAATTTTTAGGGAAAGCACAGATGAATAAGCACTGTGCTTTTCTTTTTGCCCGGTATTTAAAATGGTAAGATGGTAGAAAACGATAAGGGGAATTTTCTTATGGGAGCCAGTAAAACGAATGCAATGCGAATTCTTGATAACAAACGTATAGAGTATGGCATGATGAGTTATGATGCCCGCGATGGAAAAATCGACGGGATCACTGTTGCGGACAAGATTGGAAAAGCGCCGGAAACCGTTTTCAAAACGCTTGTTACCCATAACGGACCGCAGCAGCTTTACGTATTTGTCATCCCTGTCGCAACCGAACTGGATTTGAAAAAAGCAGCGAAGGCCGCAGGTGCAAAAAAAATTGAAATGCTTGCGGTTAAAGATCTGCAAAAATACACAGGGTACATTCGGGGAGGCTGTTCCCCGATCGGAATGAAAAGGCAATACCCGACTTTTATTGATGAAAGTGCAACAAACCTGCCTGAAATCATCGTAAGTGGAGGGAAAATCGGTACACAGATCGTATTAAAACCGTCAGAATTCCTGGAAGTCACACAAGCGGAATCTGTAGCCCTAATAAAATAAACTGTTTGCCTTTAGGTATTCACCTATTGGGCCTTTTCTTCATACGCTGTCTTGAAGTTACATCTGTATTGTGAGGGAGAGTGTGAAAGTGACAGGAAAAGTGATGAATTATTTTGCTGGAGGCAATACGGCTAAAGGTTTTTATAGTTTATATGATTCCAATTTAAAAGGTCTGGAAAGATTATTCATATTAAAAGGCGGACCTGGTTCCGGTAAATCGACCATTATGAAAAAAATCGGCCAAGAATGGCTGGATAAAGGCTATGACATCGAGTATTTACATTGTTCGTCCGATAATAATTCCATTGATGGAGTAATCATACCGGCTTTGAAAATCGGGATCGTGGATGGGACTGCGCCGCATGTGATTGAACCGAAGGCACCAGGGGCCATTGAGGAATATGTCAATCTAGGAGCTGCCTGGAACTCCCAGCAGCTGGCTTCTGAAAGAGCGGCCATCATAAAGTTGACGAATGCGAGAAGCAAGAGTTTCGAGAAGGCATATGCCCTATTCGCTGAAGCATTGAAGATTCATGATGAATGGGAAGACATTTATAAGGCAAATATTGATTTCGCAAAATTGAATGGGTTGACCAATAAATTGATAGAAGGCTTTTATAGAGATATCGTCCTTAATAAGAAGTCGGATGTTCGTCACCGATTCTTAGGTGCAGCTACACCAACGGGTGCAGTTGATTTCATCCCCAATATTACTGAGGGAATACAAAAACGGTACTTTTTAAAGGGACGTCCAGGTTCCGGTAAATCAACGATGCTGAAGAAGATTGCAAAGGCTGCGGAGCAAAGAGGCTTTGATGTGGAAATATATCATTGTGGTTTCGATCCGCATAGCTTGGACATGGTAATCGTCCGGGAGGTTGGGATCGCCATATTTGACAGCACATCCCCTCATGAATATTTCCCTAGTAGTGGAGGGGATGAAATCATTGATATATATAAAACGGCCATCCTGCCAGGAACAGATGAAATATATGCCGAACAGTTAAAGGATGTTTCCACTAGGTACCGGACGAAAATGAATGAAGCGACAGCAAATCTCGCTAAGGCAAAAGATCTGCATGATGAACTCGAAAAGATTTATGTAAAAGCAATGGATTTTACAGCCATCGATGACATTCAAAAAGACATCCACGAACAGATTGTTGAACGGGCCCAAGATGTCGATAGAAAAACGATTCTACATTAAGAAAACAAACTGCACCTATCTTAATTAGGTGCAGTTTATTTATATACATAATAGAATTTTTTAATGACTGAAGTCACACCAAGAATATATACGGGTTTGTTAAACGTGTTTATCCGCGATCTTTCGGTTAAAATAGGGATTATATTGAAAAAAGGGGCCGATTGAATTGATAAAGACGATTGCGATTGATATGGACGGAACATTGCTTAACAAAATGCAAAAGGTCAGTGAGGAAAATAAACATGCCATCCAGAAGGCGCAAAGCGAGGGTGTGGAAGTGATCATTGCTACTGGAAGATCTTATGTGGAAGCTAGGTTTGCCTTGGATGAAGCAGGCATCGTTTGCCCTGTCATCTGTGTAAATGGTGCTGCCCTCTTCACGGAGGAAGGAAAAATTGCCGCTTCCAATCCAATGTCGGCTGCCACTGCTAAAATGGTCGCTGGATTCCTCGAAGAACAAGGGATTTATTTCGAAATATATACGAGTCAAGGAATTTATTCCAAAGACTATGAAAACGCAATATCTGTTTTGGTTGATGTATTCGTTACAGCGAATCCTGACATTGACCCTGAGAGTATGCGGAAATATGCGGAGCAACGTTTACAGCTTGGACAGGTAACTTCCATTTCCGATTATTCCGAGTTATTCAGCCGTTCGAATGAGGAATATTATAAAATTCTCAGCTTCTCAAAGGATTTAACTTTATTAAATCAAATTGCTTCGAAATTGAAAGGACATGGAGTTACAGTCACTTCATCGGGGCGTGAAAATGTGGAAATCATGAGTGAAACAGCACAAAAAGGTACGGCACTTGAAACATATGTGAATGGAAAATCCGGCTCGATGCAGGAAACGATGGCTATTGGGGATAATTATAATGATGTATCCATGTTTGAACGGGTAGGTTTGTCTGTCGCAATGGGAAATGCCCCGCTCGAAATTAAAAAACTGTGTGATGAAGTAACAGGCAAGAATGATGAAGCCGGTGTCGCGGAGGCCATTTTAAAGGTACTTAAACAGTCAGCCTATTAAACTCATGAATCGAAGGGGGAAAGAATTTGAAAAAATTGTTCTTTTTTTTCCTTATGGCTACATTGATTTTAACTGGTTGTAACATGAATGGCGACAGCAAAACCCAGCCGAATCCTGACAAAGAAGTGACGGGCACTTTAGGGGAGGATCCGGATGTTCTGATAACGAACCTGCAGGCCCCATGGTCGATCCAGAAGAATGGGGACACAATGTATGTGTCAGAGCGGGCAGGAACCATCGTTGAGTGGGACAAGGATAAGATGACACGGCAAAAGGTCAACCTTAAAAAGACATTGTCAGCTAAAGCGGAAGCTGGGTTGCTTGGATTTTTGCTAGCTCCCGATTTCTCTAAAAGCGGGCAAGCTTTCGCCTACTATACCTATGAAGAAGGCGGGGATCCCATCAATCGAATCGTCATTTTAGAAAAAAATGATGATAAATGGCAGGAGATGGAGACCTTAATCGACGGAATACCAAGCGGGGACTACCACCATGGCGGCAGGATCAAGATTGGACCGGACGATAAGCTATACGCAACAACAGGCGATGCAAGAAAGGCTGAAATCGCACAGGACCTAGATTCCTTAGGCGGGAAAATTCTGCGCATGAACCTGGATGGCACCATTCCGAAAGATAATCCTTTCGGGAATTCATACGTCTATTCATATGGTCACCGCAATCCACAAGGTCTCGCCTGGGATGAAGCAGGACAGTTATATGAAAGTGAACACGGAGATTCGGCACACGATGAATTAAATAAAATTGATCCGGGTAAGAACTATGGCTGGCCAGATATAGAGGGCGATGAGCAAAAACCTGATATGGTAACACCATTGGTTCATTCCGGTGAAAATACATGGGCTCCATCTGGCATGGCCTATTTTGACGGAAAGCTCTATTTTGCAGCCTTAAGGGGTGAAGCGCTTAAGAGTTATGATGTAAAAAGCGGAAAACTGACTGATATCATTACGGGCTCAGGAAGGATACGTGATGTATTCGTTGATGAAGGATTTCTTTATTTCATAAGCAATAATACGGACGGCCGAGGAAATCCTGATGAAAAGGATGATAAACTTTATCGGTTGCCACTATCTAGCCTAAAAGGGAATATGCCCTGAAGTTATCAATGAGAAGCTCGGAGATGTGGTATTTGTGTGATTCAAAATAGTTTTCGAATGAAATCATTCCGCAACGCAAAGATCAAATATCGGAAGCCTCGCTTTTTAATAGCGGGGTTTCCTTTTTGTTTATAGCCTCGAAGCATCGACCACGAAGAGCATGGCATGGCCCCGATTTGACTATACCGTTTCGCCAAACTCACAAGTATTCGCTCCAAATTCATGAGTAAAAGCATGAAATTCGCGAGTATTCGCTCGAAATTCACGAGAAAAAGCGTGCAATTCACGAGTATTTGCTCGAAACTCACGAGAAAAAGCGCGGAATTCACGAGTATTCGCTCGAAACTCACGAGCAAAAGCATGAAATTCACGAGTAACGCCCAAACTCACGAGTAAAAGCGTGCAATTCACGAGTATTTGCTCGAAACTCACGAGTAAAAGCGCGGAATTCACGAGTATTCGCTCCAAACTTCCAATTAAAAGCATGAACCTCCTGAATTTTGTCCCGGAAGCAATGGAGAAGCTGAGGAAGCGGTGTGCATACGATTATTTTCGTACAGCCGAAAGCTAGACATTTCTAATGAATAGGTGTATAGTTACCTAGGTAACTACTTTGTAGGAGGAATACCTTTGTCCTTTAATAATGGTTTTTTTCATCATAACTTACAATTTTCGAGGTCATTTACCAAAAAGTTAAATGAACAATTGGCCAAGGTTGATCTTTATCATTCCCAATGGTCGATTGTATATTATCTGAGTCAGTTTGGCTGTTCTACACTTGTTGAAATAAGCACATATCTAGATGTTGAGAAACCGACGGTAACCAGGACGGTAAATCGGTTGGAAGAACTTGATTTGATTGAACAAGTCCCAGGAAAAGATAAGCGGGAACGGAGAATACAGTTAACGGATTCAGGTTTAAGGACTTATCACGAGGCCAAAAAGGTAGTTGAAGAATTTGAACTTCAATTAATGAGCGGTTTGGCTGAAGAGGATCGAGAGGCAACGTTACGAACGTTGATTTTCCTGAAGGAGAAATTAAAACAAGAGTAAGGAAGAAGGATTGAAATGAATCAAAAACCGAAATTGTGGACGAAAGATTTCCTGATTGTTTCGTCTGCGAACTTTTTTTTATTTTTAACTTTTTATGTCTTGATGGTGACATTGACCATTTACACGATGGATAACTTTCATGCGTCGCAAGCACAAGCGGGACTTGCTTCAAGTATTTTTGTTCTCGGGGCTGTGCTTGTCAGACCGATTGCAGGGAAAAAAATTGACAAGATCGGCCGCAGAAAGATGTTGCTTGGATCATTGGTTCTATTCCTGGTTGCATCCATAGGCTATTTCCTGGTGAACAGTTTATCCCTCTTATTGATCGACCGGCTTATTCACGGTTTTGCTTTTGGCCTTGCCACTACCGCAACTGGAACGATTGCTGCAGATATCATTCCGAATGAGAGACGCGGGGAAGGTACTGGTTACTTTGCCATGAGTACAAACTTGGCAATGGCATTCGGTCCGTTTATTGGATTGCTGATAACACAGCATTTCAGTTATTCCATCATTTTCTATGCAGCCTCCTTATTTGCCGCATTTTCTTTAGTTGCCTCATTATTCATGAATGTGCCTGAAGGGGAACAGAGCGGAGTTTCACCACAAAAAGGATTTAAAATCAGTGATTACTTTGAGAAAAGGGCACTGCCCATTTCCATTTTTATCGGGTTTGCCGGATTTACCTATTCGAGCATCTTGTCCTATTTAACGTCTTTTGCAAAGGAAATGGATTTAATGGATGCGGCAAGTTTTTTCTTCGTCGTATTTGCTGTGTTCCTTTTGGCGTCCCGTCCGTTTACAGGACGGATGTTTGATGTGAAGGGGGAAAATGCAGTTATTTACCCATCGCTCTTACTATTTGCCGTCGGTATGGTCATCCTCAGCCAATCCCATCATGGTATCACGCTTCTGATTGCCGGCGCCTTTATCGGAGTGGGGTATGGTACGTTCCAATCAAGCTGTCAAGCGATTTCGATTAAGGAAGCCTCATCAAATCGGATGGGATTAGCCACATCCACGTTTTTTACAATGTATGACTTCGGTATTGGTGTTGGCCCATTCCTATTGGGATTCCTTATTCCATTTACAGGGTTCAAAGGGTTATTCATAGGAATGTCGATCTTTGCATTCGTACTTATTGGCATTTATTTCTTGGCACATGGAAAAAAAGCCTCGGCAAGAACGAAAATGCAGCATGAGGAACGCTTGTCTGCCTAATTTTTTGAATATGATTGTATAAAATGAAAAAATTTGGGGATGCTAATATTATGATTGATTTTCCAAAGTATCCCCCTTTTCTCCGCCTGTAATCCACAGGCGTTTTTTTTTTATGCCATAAACAAAAAAACCGCCTATTGGCGGTTTCTTTAAAATTTATAGGTCCATAATCGTTCTTTGCGAATCCAGTCTAGAAAATCCGCATCCTGATTTTCGAATTTCTCTTTCCAATCGATCACCATTGCCTGTGTTTGCGAACGGTGGGCAGTGAATGCAGCTACCTTTTTTTCTTCGACGGCAGAGATATCCTGGATGATGTCAGGCTGTCCCAATTCGTCAATGCAGTTATTTGAGAAGGCGACACAATGAAGTTTAGGTCTCTCTTTCTCTTCCATTCTTTCCACGGCTCGAACCACAGCCCGTGCCGTCGCTTCATGGTCTGGATGGACACTGTATCCTGGGTAAAACGTAATGATCAATGAAGGATTCAATTCATTGATGGCATCGGTAAATAATGATGTCAGCTTTTCATCATCTTCGAATTCAATCGTCTTATCGCGCAATCCAAGCATGCGTAAATCTTGGATGCCAATCGCATTTGCTGCATCGATTAATTCCTTTTTACGAATTTTAGGGAGCGATTCCCTTGTTGCAAATGGAGGGTTTCCTAAATTACGTCCCATTTCTCCTAAAGTTAAGCATAAATAGGTGACAGGAGTGCCCGCTTCTCTATGAAGGGCAAGCGTTCCGGAGACCGAGAAGGCTTCATCATCGGGATGTGGGAATATAACTAATACATGGCGTTCTTTTTCCAAGGTATATTTCTCCTTCCGTTCTACTTACAGTGAGTATGGTTATCGGTGAATGGGAGTTTTCATCGGAATTATATGATATATATCAAGCAAGTTGTCATCATTCAAAGGGAGTGGGACTGAGCTGCATGGAGACAGCAAGCTTTCCGGAAAAATCAAGGCCTGCCAATAGCAATCTCCCCTGTTCATCCAATTCGAAGTGGTTAACGCCTTCTGCATATACCCAGCCAATATTGAGCTTCAAGCCGATGCGGTAGGGTCCATCCCCAACAATCTTCCCATGTTCATACTGTATAAAAGCATTACGAATATAAGCACCTGCCGAAAAGAAAGCTTCATCTACATGAGTGGCATAGGCGCCATTTGTCGTTTCAAGGTGAAGATATACATCTTGTCCGGCGAAAGAATCAATGGCATTTTGCACCTCTGTACGGTCTATAGGTTTCATTCTATAATTTCCTCCTTAACTGGGCGGCTAGATAAGCTTTTCCTTCTTTCTATTTTACTAAATAAAAGCAAAAAAAGCGAAAAAGGCCGCTCGATGAATTTGAGCAGCCATTAATCTTGATGTTTTATTTTTGTGTTTTTTCCGCAATTCCATATTTATGGTATGCACCATGATTGACAGGTCCAACATAGTCATTCATCTTCCAAGAATGGCGAACCGCCTCGGTAATGAAGTCTTTAGCAATGAGGATAGCCTCACGCGGGCTTTTCCCTTCAGCCAATTGAGCTGCAATAGCTGCGGAAGAAGAACAGCCGGCACCATGTGTATTGGTCGTTTCGATTTTTTCTGATTCAAGGATTTCAAATTCTTTTCCATCATATAAAAGGTCGATGGCTTTATCAAGATCCAGCTTATTACCGCCTTTGATCAAGACATATTTTGCACCAAGTGCATGAATCTTTTCAGCTGCAGCCCTCATGTCATCAATCGTCTTGATAGGCGCAGTTCCCGCTAACTGAGCGGCCTCGAACAGGTTTGGCGTGACTACAGTTGCACGTGGAACAAGCAGTTCACGCAGAGCTACGGCCGTTTCAGGGTGCAATACTTCATCTTCACCTTTACATACCATAACTGGATCGATTACGACTTTGTCCAGCTTCAACTCGTCTATTTTACGGGCAACAAGTTCAATGATTTCCACTGATCCAAGCATTCCCGTTTTCATTGCGTCAATGCCGATTGATAAAATCGTTTCGATTTGGGCTTCCAAAACTTCTACCGGTGTAGGGAATACATTATGGGACCAGCCATTCTTCGGATCCATCGTCACGATTGTCGTTAAAGCGGACATACCGTAAACCCCGAATTCTTGGAATGTCTTTAAATCTGCTTGAAGACCCGCGCCGCCGCTCGAATCAGATCCGGCAACTGTCATAGCTCTTTTCATAGTCATTATGTGACCTCCTCAGGAGAATTAGATATCGATATTATCAGCATACCAGTTAATATCCTATTTTTAGAATATACCAAAATTTCTTTTATGTAAAACTTAGTTTTCACCCTAATATGAGTGTCTTAGAGAAAGAAGTGCAATGGCCTTGCATAAGTCATTTTTCGGACCTGGAATTCAGGAAATCGGATGGACGGGTAGCCTGCTTTTTTTGCTTTGGACCCTACTTTCCATCTTTTGAAATATAAAGCAAAGTTTGAGAAGGTGTCATTATTTTCAAAGTTGATTTAAAATAATATTTAAATATAGTGGACACATTTAGTATAGCTTTACCGTTCGATGCTGGATTAAACCCAAAAAAGGGAGGGAGATTCTTGTGGAATGGACAATGTTGCTTTTAGCTGGTGGGAAATCAAGCCGTATGGGAGTGAATAAGGCCCTGTTGACCATAGGTGGCGTTGTGAACATTTCAAGAGTGGCATCCGAATTGAAAAAGGTGTCAGAAAACATCATGGTCATTACGAATACATTTGAAGAATATCATTTTCTGCAACTTCCGCTAATTCCGGATTTACATAAAGGTCAAGGACCACTTGGCGGATTGCATGCAGGGTTGACCTCATCGAAAACGGAGCTTCAATTCATTGCAGCCTGTGATATGCCATTTGTGAGTGCAGATGCCATAAAGGATATCATTTCCCATTATGAACCTGAATTCGATGCTGTCGTTCCAGAAATAAATGGCAGGCTCCAGCCGCTTTTTGCTGTTTACCATAAAAGGTGTCTTCCTGTACTGACGGAGTGTTTATTAAAACATGAATTAAAAATGAGTCTATTTTTGGAAAAGATTTCGGTGAAAGTCATGAAAGAAACCGACTTTAAGTTATATTGCGAGAATCCTGAACATTTTCAATATCTTTTTTTCAATATGAATACGATGGAAGATTATCAAGAGGCAGGTTATATTGATCAAACTGAATTATATATAAAGGATGGTAGACATGAATTATAATATTTCAAAAGAGCCGATTGTCATCCAGGAAGTGTTTGATAAAGTAGTCAAGCGGAATGCAGGTGCCGTCACGACCTTTATTGGTACAGTGAGGGAAATGACGAAAGGAAAAAAGACTCTCTTCTTAATTTACGAAGCGTATGAACCGATGGCCATCAAGAAATTGGAGCAAATCGGATCTGAGATCAAGGAACGTTGGCCTGATGCAGAAACGGCGATCACCCATCGTGTAGGTAAACTTGAAATCACGGATATCGCAGTGGTTATTGCCGTTAGTACGCCACATCGAAATGATGCATATGAGGCGAATAGGTATGCGATTGAAAGAATTAAAGAAATCGTCCCGATCTGGAAAAAAGAACACTGGGAAGATGGGGAGACATGGGTAGGAAACCAGTTGGAAACCGTTCCATATCCATCGGGGAAACCGGAAGAGGGGGATATTGATGATTAATGTACTTTTATTTGCCCAATTGAAAGATGAGCTAGGCAAAGAGACCCTTTCTATAGAAGGAAATGGAATGAGTGTGGCGGAGCTAAAAGGAAAAATGAAGGTGGATTTTCAATTGGGAGGTCTAGAAACCGTCATGACGGCGGTCAATGAAGAATTTGCCGATGATGACACGCTACTATCTGATGGAGATACAGTTGCTTTCATTCCACCAGTAAGTGGGGGCTAAAGCGTTCGGAAGGGAGGGTTCACGGTGAAAGAGCGATATTCAAGGCAGACTTTATTCGCCCCCATTGGTGAAGGGGGCCAATTGAAAATTATGAAGAAGCATGTCTTGCTTCTTGGTGCGGGTGCTTTGGGATCTGCTAATGCCGAGGCCCTTACTCGGGCAGGAGTAGGGAAGCTTACCATTGTCGACAGGGATTATGTCGAGACCAGTAATTTACAGCGCCAACAATTGTATACGGAACGGGATGTCGAGGAGAAACTGCCAAAAGCAGAAGCGGCAAAGCGTCATTTATTTGATATCAATCATGAAGTTGAAGTGAATGCCATCATCATGGACGCAACTGCCCAGAACCTCGAACAGCTGCTTGGTGATGTTGATTTGATATTGGATGCAACCGATAACTTTGAGACACGGATGATCATTAATGATTTATCACAAAAGCTTCATATACCGTGGATTTATGGGGCATGTGTGGGGAGTGTTGGCATGACTTTGACGATCCTTCCCGGACAGACTCCATGTTTGCACTGTTTGCTTAAAGCAATCCCCATTCAAGGAATGACCTGTGACACAGGAGGAATCATATCACCGGCTGTAACGATGGTAGTGGCACACCAAACTGCCGAAGCTTTGAAAATCCTTGTTGAGGATTGGGAATCGGTACGTCCTGCACTTGTTTCTTTTGATCTGTGGAGAAATCAATACCAAACCGTTAAATTGACAAAAGCGAAAAAGAAAGATTGTCTCTCATGCGGGGAGCAGAGGACATACCCCTTTTTAACACAGGAAAATGCAACGAAAACGGCTGTTCTTTGCGGGAGGGATACTGTACAGGTAAGACCGCCAAATCCTTTGGAACTGCAACTCGAGAAACTAGCCAAAGATCTGGACGGCAGCGGCTATTTGGTGAAATTCAATCCATTTCTTCTCTCTTGTGAAAAAGCTGGGGAGCGTATCGTCATTTTCAAGGATGGCCGGGCGTTGATTCACGGTACTAAGGACATGGTCCATGCAAAGGCCACGTACCAAAGCATCCTGGGATAATGAATATAAAAAACGAGGCTGCCGGTTAAGGAGCCTCGCTTTTTTATGAATCCATATAGGGTAATGGTTATCGGGTATTAGTGTGTAACCCCGTCTTTATTATCTTGTTTGGAAGCAACGATGACCACTTTTCCTTCGTCAAGCACTTCCTCGTATCGTTCTGCTTCCATATCCGTAAGACCAAGATTGCTCATTCGATTACGAAGTTCGTCTCCACGTGATTTAAAGAGATTTCCAACCGTATCAAGGAAGCCTTGTTCCTTCATGCCTACATCTTCCGTATTTGTATTCTCAGTAAGGTGCTTCGAACGCGTTTTATCATGGGCAAACAAATATACATCGTCCTTCGTATATCCTGAAGTAACTAATTGATCGATTTTTTCCTTTGCTTGTAAACCGTTTTCTACTACGTGTACTTGATACATATAAACTCCTCCTTGAATTTTAGTGTAAGATTCCCTTGAAAATAGGTAAATGGAATCTTGCTTATCGTGGTTGTTGATTGGCTATAGTAGTATATAACCTTATTTGGGCATCGATAAACATCATTTACCGAAATAATTTAGTAAGTGGTGAAGCGGAACACCTTTTGAATGCGATAGGTCAAATATTTGAAAACAGGTAGTTTCTTTTGATATTCACTATAATCTACAGTGTATGTTCCATCTTGATTTGTCCAAAGTCTTTGAAAATAGTTTTCTACATCATTAGAAACGTCCGCATCATTTGGAGCATGGATTTCAACATTCGCTTCAAGATTATAATCATCTAGATTGCGTGACGTATAATTAGCCGATCCTCCAAGGATAACCGTTTCATCAGCCCTTTGGATCATCATCAACTTTGTATGGAACTGTTCTTTATCTGTTTTGTACCAGCGGATCGAGACATTTTCATCCCCCAGTTTTTCGAATTCGGCGGCAACCGGAAGATTGGGAAGCCCGATTTTTTCACTTCCAAAAGCGTTTTGATTCGGATCCAATATCATTTGAATCTTAACACCCCGTTTAGCTGCATCCGTTAATGCCTCGACAACCTCGCGATCGGCAATGTAGAACATGGCAAGATGGATGTGGTCACCCTTTTTTGCATCCTTGATTGCCTTAAGGACATGTTTATTGATTTTTCCTTCCGTTAGCAGTTGTACCGATATAGGTCCTTTATCTGCTGATGTCCCTTTGAACTCAGGAAATGACTTCGGTCCTCCCGAGAATTTCGAAGCGGCTTCTTCGGCTTTAACAAAATCTCCGATGATATTCCCATCCATCTGGAACGCAATATTGGAATGGAATCCACTTGCGTCATGAGGATTGGCAGATGAGATGATGGCCGTTTTTTCAGTAGCGACCACTTTTCTGTGATTGGCTTTGATATTCATCAGTCTAAGATAAGAACGCAAGGTGACCTTTGGTGCGCTTTTAGCCATTGGATTCACAATCCAGCCTTTCCCGCTTTCACCGAACCATTGGAAAAAGGTCCGATATACACCTGAATAGAGAGGATTCGGATCCCGGAGGCGGTCTAAGTTGGTAACAATGACATCAATGCCATTTTTCTTCATCGTTTCCAATGCCTCTAGCTGGTAGGCATTATAGGAAGTATTCACTTCATCAGTAATGAAAATAACCTGGAGGCCAGGTTTCTTTTTCTTTTGTTCAACCAGATTATCCTTCAGAGTCTCGGTTAGCTTCGGGAAGTTTATCTTTTCATCATAAAAAGCATTAAACAAAAACATGTCGATTACGATATAAGAATCAGCCTCTTCTATGGCTTGATTTATGGTTCGAAAAATTCGCTGCTCATGTTGCATATCCCCTTGTTCATCGTGATAGGAAAGGTCATAGATGAAATCGATATCCTCGACATGGTGAACCTTTCCTTCATAGGAAATACCATCGGGGAGAGGCTTGTAGCTGTTATAGATGATTACGAGTGCAATGACGATCAAAATGCTGACAAGCAGATAAAATCGTTTTCTTTTGTACCATTTTTTCATAGGGAATCCTCCAACATGGTTAAATTGCTTGCTAACTTTCTGTTTTCCCACTTTTGGGGTATATAGAAACATAAATCGTAATCTATGGAAAAAGACAAGGCGATGTAGTTTGATATAATGTAGTTTCAAAAAGTGGAGAGGTGCTGTGGCAGATGGCAAAGCAGTTATTAACAAATGATTGGTGGCCTCTATTGAAAGAGGAATTCAAAAAAGAATATTACCAGGAGCTAAGGGAATTCATAAAGCAAGAGTATAGTCAGCGAGTCGTTCATCCCGATCAGGACGATATTTTCAATGCACTTCACTATACTCCTTATGAAGAAGTAAAGGTTGTCATCCTTGGACAGGACCCTTACCATGGCCCTGGTCAAGCGCATGGCCTTAGTTTTTCAGTTAAGCCGGAGGTTCGCATCCCACCTTCTTTAAGAAATATTTTTAAAGAGTTACACACCGATCTAGGCTATGAGGTTCCGAATAATGGTTACCTAGTCGAATGGGCAAAACAGGGAGTGCTTCTATTGAATACCGTCATGACTGTTCGTGAGGGAGAGGCAAACTCACACCGCGGAAAAGGATGGGAAATCTTTACGAATCAAGTTATTCGCCTATTGAATGACCGTCCGCAGCCTGTTGTATTCATCCTGTGGGGGAAACCTGCACAAACCAAAATCCCTTTGATTGATGAGACCCGTCATAAAATCATTAAGTCCGTACATCCGAGTCCGCTGTCGGCTTCCCGTGGTTTCTTTGGCACCAAGCCTTTTTCCACAACAAATCAATTGCTGATGGAAATGGGGGAATCCCCAATTGATTGGAAAATCTCGAACCGATGATATGGGCAAGAAAACGAAACGGGTGAATTGTATAGCGTGCCGCCATTTCTATATAACCTGGGATCCCAGTTTTCCAAAGGGCTGCCGTGCTTTTCAATTTAAAACATCAAACCAGCCTTCTCTTGATGTCTTTCATTCTTCAGGACAGCCATGCATGAAATTTCAGGCCAAGCCAATTAAGAGGTAGGAAATATGCAAGGTGTTTTCTTCTCTGATTTTTGCTATGCTAGTTATGATAGTTTTGACCTGTATATAGACGAGGTGGTAAAGTTGGATATTTCATCAAGACAAATGTTGGATAAAATTGAAGAGCTTGCTTTAAAAGCGAAACAGGCAAATTCAGAGGATAAGGTGCAGGGGTATGTAATCGCCATTAAGTCACTTTGTGAAGTAATGGTGGATGAAAAAGCAGTGAACATCAGCATACCGAAGCCAATCACATTGACCCAGCCCGTTATGTCGGCTACACCGAATGTAGAACCGGTTAAAATGGATGAGGCCAATGGGGAGTCCTTGTTCGATTTTTAAATTAGGGAAGGGGAGCGAAATAATTGAAACTGTTCATCATTTTAGGTGCATTGAATGGGTTTATTGCTGTGGCACTAGGTGCATTCGGTGCACACGGGCTGGAAGGGAAAATTCCTGATAAATATTTAGAAACCTGGCAAACCGCTGTTCAATATCAAATGTTCCATGCGGTGGGTTTATTGGTAATTGGTTTATTGGCTGGGAAGATTTCAAGTCCGCTGATCAACTGGTCCGGCTGGCTTATGCTAATAGGAATTATCCTGTTTTCCGGAAGCCTATTCGTTCTAAGCGTTACGCAAATCAAAGTCCTTGGTGCCATCACACCGCTTGGCGGGGTTTCATTCTTGGTTGCTTGGGTCTTAATGATCATTGCTGCATATAAATACTTGTAATGAAAAAAGTCATTCCAATATAAGAAGAGCCTCAAAATCAAATAGATTCTGAGGCTCTTCTTTATTGGATTTTCTTTACCTTGGCGAATAGGTGGCAAGCCCAGCGCCTCCAAATGGATATTCATATTCGATTTCTTCATCAAACGTTATATAATCTAAGTATACCATCGGGATTAAGTATCGTTTTCCCGTTTGAGGGTCGCTTATGATTAAGTGATCGCGTCCTGCAGCCTCAATGATTCCTTTGAAGATCTTGGCATTCCATTCCTTGTTGTTTTCAAACGTTGTATAAACAGTGGCTAATTTCCCTTTATTCAAACGCAAGATGTTCTCGATGTACGACTGTTCGACCGGAAGCATGCCGGGTATCTGTGGTCCGGAAGTGGCTGGACTCACCTGCATCGGCATTTGTTGTGGCGTGCCTGCCATAGTGGGCTGTTGTGGCTGGTATGATGGCTGTTGGTATCCTTGCTGCGGGTAACCTTGTTGCGGGTTAGGATTCTGCTGCCTTAGTTCAGGCTCATTATTCTCATAGGGGTAATAAGGGCTTCCCCCGTACGGATAGTTACCATAAGGATTATTTTGTGACATTGCATTCCCTCCTAAATTCAAGGTTTAGTTGATGCTGTGGAATTTGGACAATCCAAGAGTGTGGACTGGGAGAAACTGTGCGATTTATAGCGACCGGTAGTATTGTATATGTTTTCTGGACAATCCCCGGGTGGCTTAAAAAACCACAATGAAAGTTAAGCGATACATAACGGCTGCCGTTCATGATATAAACCATACCCTCTTGCCGGCCAATGAATAGAAGTAACGTTCCTTCACCTCGCTGGAGTCAGGAATTGCCTTGATCAATTTTCCTGAAGCTGAATGGGACTGTGAAAAAATAAATTCATCACTATTGAAAATGTATGGGATGTGGATTGGATTTATTCCATAGCCGGGGAAAAATAAAAAGGAGGGGACGCAAAAAAAGCTTCCGGAAACCGGAAGCCCATCGTCTTATACGTATAGGAATGAAGGTACGTTTTCTTCCGGCAGGATATTGCCTACAAAGAAAGAACCAAATGCAGCGTAACGTGCACTCACTTCATCAAAACGCATTTCATAGATTAATTTTTTAAATTGAAGGACATCATCTGCGAATAGTGTAACGCCCCATTCATAATCGTCAAAACCGACAGAACCCGAAATGATTTGTTTCACTTTACCGGCATAACTGCGGCCAATCAAGCCGTGGGAACGCATTAAGCCTTTGCGCTCTTCCATGGAAAGCATATACCAGTTATCATCGCCATCACGACGCTTGTCCATTGGATAGAAGCACACATGTTTCGCTTTTGGAAGTATCGGATAAAGTCTTGAACGGACATGAGGGTTCTGGTAAGGGTCCTCACCATCTCCTCCAGCTAAGTAATTGCTTAATTCCACGACGGAAACGTATGAATAAGCAGGAACTGTATATTCCGCAAGCTTCGTTTTGTTGAATTCGTTTTCAATTGCATTCAATTCCTCCATGGTTGGGCGGGCAAACATAAGCATGAAGTCCGCTTTCTGACCAACGATGGAATATAGGGCATGGCTGCCTTCATTGTCGCTTTGTGTCATATTCCATTTATCCAGTAAACCTTGGAATTCTGAGATGGCCAATTGGCGTTCGTCGCTTGATAACGTTTTCCAAGAAGCCCAGTCGATCAGACGGAAATCATGTAAACAATACCAGCCGTCCAGTGTTTGTGCTGCTTCACTCATTACGATCACTCCTAAGTCTTATTATAACTTTAATATAACATAGTTTCAGTATAAGGAAATTTATATCAACCCGCAAACACCATCACTGTTTTTCGGTGTTCAAACAATATTCAAATTTGCGGATTGGCAGGGGACCAAAGTGGCTGGAAATTACCTGGCTGCTAGAGTATTCTTAAAAGAAGACGACTATGGATTTTCACCGGATGGTTAAATATAGAAGGAAATAGGGAAAACGTATCTAAAAAAGGAGGAAGAGCCAATGGGTGATTTATTTGAAATATTGGAAGCGAAAGTTATGGGGAATAATTTAAAGATCGTTTTTCCAGAAGGGCTGGATGAACGGATTTTGGGAGCGGCAGCAAGGCTTGCCAAAGCTAAACTGGTGACACCGGTATTGATCGGGGATATCGGGTCGATTCAAGAGAAGGCAAAAGATATGAAAATCTCCCTTGATGCAATCGAAATATATGATCCGAAGAATTATATCATGATGGACGAAATGGTTGAAGCGTTCGTGAAGGTCCGTGAGGGTAAAGCGACCGAGGTACAAGCACGTGAAATCTTAATGGATGAGAACTACTTTGGAACCATGCTCGTCCATATGAAACAGGCACATGGAATGGTAAGTGGTGCAACGCATTCGACTGCCGATACGGTTCGTCCCGCCTTAAGGATCATAAAAACAAAGCCAGGCGTCCAAAAAACATCGGGAGTATTCATCATGGTCCGGGATGAAGAAAAATATGTGTTCGCGGATTGTGCGATCAATATAAACCCCAATTCCCAAGACCTGGCTGAAATTGCTATAGAAAGTGCGAAGACTGCACTAATGTTCGATATCGAACCGCGTGTGGCAATGCTGAGCTTTTCGACGAAGGGGTCGGCAACATCCCCCGAAACCTTAAAAGTGGCTGATGCTGTCGATTTGGCAAAAGAAATGGACCCTGAAGTAATTCTTGATGGGGAATTTCAGTTTGACGCGGCTTTCGTTCCTTCGGTAGCAAGAAAAAAAGCGCCGGATTCCCTTATTCAGGGGGATGCGAATGTTTTTATTTTCCCAAGTCTCGAAGCAGGGAACATTAGCTATAAGATGGTACAGCGCTTGGGTGGCTTCGAAGCGGTCGGTCCGATCCTACAGGGGCTGAACCGTCCGGTGAATGACCTTTCGAGGGGATGCAGTGAAGAGGATGTATATAAACTGGCTGTCATTACAGCGGCACAGGGATTTGTGGCGCAGTATCAATAGGCAGCTTGAGGATTAAATGTAGAGGGAGATTCGTATGAGTGAAACAGATTCATTATTAATGCAGCAAGAGTGGAGGATTATTGACCAATCTTCCGTTGGACCTCAGTTTCCAGCTCTGGAGTCCTTTGCGATGGATGATACATTTTGTGCTTCCGTAGGGTCAGGTAAATCAGCGGCCGTAGCCAGGGCGTGGGTACATCATCGAACCATCGTCATGGGTATACAGGATACGAAGTTGCCTTTTCTTAAAAAGGGTTTGGATCATTTAGAAGAACATGGTTTTCAGGCCATCGTGAGGAATTCCGGAGGGCTGGCAGTCGTGCTGGATGAGGGTGTCCTTAATTTGTCGCTCATTTTTCCTGAAAACGAGCAGAAAATTGAAATCAATCGTGGATATGATGCGATGTGGGAGCTTGTCCAATTGATGTTTGCCGATTTCCCGGTCACGATGGAGGCAAGGGAAATCATCGGTTCCTATTGTCCTGGAAGTTATGATTTAAGTATAAATGGGCAAAAGTTTGCCGGGATATCCCAACGCAGGATCCGCAATGGCGTAGCGGTGCAAATCTATTTGTGTGTCAATGGAAGCGGGGCTGAACGTGCCAGCCTCGTGAAGGGTTTTTATGATGCAGCTAAAGGAAATGCAGAAACTAAATTCGCTTATCCTGATATCGTCCCTTCGGTAATGGCGTCCCTAACGGAATTGTTGGGCGTGCAATTGAGTGTTCAGGACGTTATGCTCAGATTCCTGCATGTATTGAAGGAACATAGCGAAAGGATATTCTCTGACACTCTTTCCGTTCAGGAATGGCCGATGTATGAGGCATACTTGACAAGAGTGGTGGAACGCAATGATAAAGTGTTCGATGCATTAAAGGATTGATATGAAAGAAGCCGTTCCAGTAATTCAGGAACGGCTTTTTCATTAAATACGACTTTAGCATTCACTGAAACTTTAAAAGGCCTGTATGATAGGCGGAGATATTATTGATTCTTTCTTGAAACAATGAAAAAAAGAGCCTTGTCGGCTCCCTTTTTTAAGATAAACATGGGTGAAACGGCCTTTGGCATGTGGTTGATCTATTATAACTGAACCCCACATTATCTTATTACTCGGCCATTTTTTCCAAATTGCCATTCCGGTCCATCTTGAACTTCGTTGCCGGACGTTCCTCTTCCTCTAACAAGACCAGCTTTCTTGCTCGATTCATGATATTCATCAAAGTTTCATAATCTTCCTGCATCAAGCCGCTGTTTTGTTCCAGGTGGCTGATTTTATTCTCCAAATCTTCGTTTCGCTTTTTCAGCCCTTTAATTTCAAGCTTCAATCTTTCATTTTCGGTTTTTAATACTTCAGCTTGAAGCATGCGGCCGTTCATAGATTCCAAATAGGCGATGACGGCATCAAGGCTCATGGCCGTTTCCAAAGTCACTGGTGTTTGCTGTGTCATAGGAGCGAGGGCTTCAGCCACAACGAATTCCTCTGCTGCTTCATAATTGGTAGTATCGACTTCGGACTTCAACTCTAGTTCCTCTTCTTGTACATGGGGAACCATTATGTCGGAAATCGTTGGGGACGGCGGTGTATAAAGAAGCCGTTTTTTCCCTCCTTGATCTTTTCCAAGGATCCTTTGCCGCTGCTTACGCTGTTTCTTGGCTAGGGAAAGCGCCTTATCATAATTATGGCGGACAACTGCATTCCAGCGGAATCCGCATGCTGCAGAGGTGCGATTCAACTTATCTCCTACCTCTTCAAAAGCATTAAGCTGAGTGCTGCCTTCCCGCACATGGCGCAATACCGTTTCAGCCAAAAGCAAATCATCTTCTTCTGTCCAGGCGTCTTGACGAACCTTCATTTCTACATACTCCCTTTCTGGTAACTTTTAAAATAAATAACTATATAAAATATCGTGTGGCAGTGATTTATGGAGTGTTCTACTAGCATTTTGGACAAAATCTGGATTTTTTATACAAAAAGGTTAAAAGGATACTAGTTTTTTGATTAATTACATCCTTTTACAGCGGCTGCCCTTTCCTTTTCACATGTTCAAGCCCTCTTGATATTCATAAGTAGAAGCGGTAAAATACCCTTTAGTCATATAAATGGATGAAAAATAGTTTGTCATGGAAAGGATGGTGACCGGAGGATGTCCAATGAATTCAGAGTGTGCGATGACTGCTTGGCGGTAAACATTAAAACATTGATCCCGCGTCTTGAAAAGCTTGATCCCGACGCGAAAATTGAAGTGGGCTGTCAATCCTATTGCGGTCCTGGCAGAAAGAAGTCTTTTGCCTTTGTCAATAACCGTCCAGTTGCTGCACCGACAGAAGACGAGTTACTAGATAAAATCAATAAAAAACTAAAGTAGGATCCATGATATATAGGTAGAGTGGATTGTTTGCTTATGATAAATGGAACAAGTAATCATCACCCAGATTCAACACACTGCGGTGATTTTTTATTTTCTTATTTTCAAGACAAAATCAGACCGAAACTTCCGTTTTCTTACAAAAGGACCCCTCTTACTAGCAAGGTGGATGTTAGGGTTTTTTGTCAAAACACGCTATAATGAGTGCATCGAGATTATGAAAAAGAGGGTAGTTCATGGAATATTCCGGCGAAAAATTACAAGAAGAAAAAGTATTCAAGGACCCGGTGCACCGATATATACATGTTCGTGACCGGGTTATATGGGATTTAATAGGGACGAAGGAATTCCAGCGTCTTAGAAGGATCAAACAGCTGGGGACGACTTATTTGACCTTTCATGGTGCGGAACATAGCCGGCTTAGCCATTCGCTTGGAGTATATGAGATTGTCCGGAGAATCGTGGATGATGTTTTCGAGGGCAGACCGGAATGGAAACCTGAGGAACGGTTACTATCCTTGTGCGCAGCACTGCTGCATGATTTGGGTCATGGTCCTTTCTCTCATTCTTTTGAAAAAGTGTTTGACCTGGATCATGAGCAATTCACACGGCAAATAATCCTCGGCGATACGGAAGTGAATAAGATCCTCCTTAGAGTTGGACGTGATTTTCCTAAAAAAGTGGCAGAAGTCATAGCGAAAACCTATAAAGGCAAATTAGTAGTCAGCTTGATTTCAAGTCAGATCGATGCTGATAGAATGGATTATTTACAGCGTGATGCTTACTTCACTGGCGTTAGTTATGGACATTTCGATATGGAAAGGCTTTTGCGTGTAATGAGGCCAAGGGAAGAACATGCCGTCATAAAGCAAAGCGGGATGCATGCGGTTGAGGATTATATCATGAGTCGTTACCAAATGTACTGGCAGGTTTATTTCCATCCAGTTACGAGAAGTGCGGAGGTCATACTTACCAAGATTCTGCATAGGGCGAAACATTTATATGAATCCGGTTATGAGTTTGCTCAAGAACCGCACCATTTTTATTCATTGTTCAAGGGAGAAGTGACTTTAAATGACTACTTGAAAATGGATGAAGCGGTGATGCTCTATTATTTCGAAGCATGGGAAGAGGAGAACGATGCGATTTTAAAAGATTTATGCACTCGCTTCGTTAACCGTAAACTATTTAAATATGTTGAATTCCATCCATCGAACAGTCAAATGAACAGGTTGATGGAATTAAGGACGCTATTCAAGAAGGCAGGCATCGATCCGGATTATTATCTTGTCGTCGATTCTTCTTCAGATCTGCCGTATGATTTTTACCGGCCAGGTGAGGAAGAGGAGAGACTGCCGATTCACTTGCTGAAAAATAATGGCGAAATTCGTGAATTATCGCGTGAATCCGAAATTGTCGATGCAATTTCAGGGAAAAGAAGAACGGATCATAAGTTGTATTATCCAGCGGATTTATTGCGTGATGAATCTACGAAGAAAAATATAAAAAAACAGATTCGCAAGCTTTTAGAGCTATCGGATTAAAGTGGTACATTTTTGGTGAGGAGTGACGAGCCTTGTTTAAGGATCATGCAAACATAATCAATGCAATTTCTACTGCAGGTGAAATCTCGGGTCGGAAAAAATTACAAAAAATCGTTTATATCGCAAAAAAGCTGTCCTTCCCATTTCATGAAAAGTTCCAGTTTCACTTTTATGGACCGTATTCGGAGGAGTTGACCTTACGGATTGAAGAGCTCTGCGAGATGGGTTACTTGAATGAAGTGAGGGAAAAAAAAGCAGGCTATTATCAATATTGTTATTCGATAACGGATGCCGGCCAGGATTTCCTATCCATTCAGGAAGTGGAGATGCCGGCACTCGAGGCATGCCTACTGGATATGAACGAACAGAATGCCCGGTTTTTGGAGCTGGTTTCAACGGTGTTATACTTCGACACGCTTGAAAAAGAGGAAGTCACCGAGAAAATTTTCACGCTGAAAAGCAAACAAAAATATACGCTTGAAGAAATTGATGAGGCATATGAATATATTGAGCAGTTAAAAACAAAAGCTAAGCCGAATTGATGGCTTAGCTTTTCCCCATTATGTAAATCTTATAAATCGCTTTTACGGACACCGGCTACTGCTAAATGATTTTTTGACATTTCTTCAATGAAAATCGTCACGGCTTCAGCTGGTGCGCCAGTTGTTTCCGTAACGGCTGCAGTCACCTTTTCGACTAAAGCCTTTTTTTGTTCGTCTGTACGGCCTTCAAGCATTTTGACTGTTACATATGGCATCTCTTTTCCCCCCTTCCTCTCTTATCTTGTAGTGTTTCACAATGGAAAAAGAATTGCAAGACACGGAAGTCAGAGTTTTTTCACTTCTTGGACTTTTGATGTATACTAACGGTAATAAACAATGGGGGAGAAGCTATCGATGGAATTCTTTGATCAAATAGAACGGTTTTTGGCTTATAGGTTGGAAGAGCTTCCATATGTCATTGTGTCACTGTTAATCGCATTTACGGTTCATGAATTTTCCCATGCTTATGTGGCCTATAAGTTCGGTGACCCGACTGCAAAGAATGAAGGAAGAGTCACATTGAATCCGATTTCTCATTTGGATCCGATCGGAACATTGCTGATATTAATAGCCGGATTTGGTTGGGCTAGACCTGTACCGGTAAATCGTTTTCATTTCAAGAATCCAAAATTGGCAGGAGTGCTCGTCTCTTTTGCCGGTCCGTTCAGTAATTTGATTGTTGCAATTTTGGGTTTTTTAATTTTTTACGGATTGCTTGCAGCAGGCGTTGGACCTGATTTACCGTTTTTCGTCGAGCCCTTCTTAAATATACTCATAAATTTAAATGTCCTTTTATTTGTATTTAATCTGATACCGCTGCCGCCGCTCGATGGTTATAGGATCGTACAGGATCTTGTTTCAGCGGACTTGCGGGCAAGAATGACCCAGTATGAACAATATGGCTCCCTGATTTTTTTGATTTTGATCATCACACCGCTGAGCGATTATACAATTAGACCGATTATGGATACCGGTATTAAATTTGTAGGAGGCATCCTGAGTCAATTTTTTTCACTTTTGTTTTTTTAACCAATAATAAGGAATGACAAACGATAAAGGGGGATACAAACATGGAAGAACAACCAAAGAAAAAGGTAGGCTTCAATATTATAAAAAACGACCCTACAGAAGGTCATGGCGGATATGGAGCAGGGGTTTTAACGCTCGATAATATTTCTCCGGTCATCATCGATGTGGATGCAGGTGAAGCAGAGGTCGATATCGGCGCGATGCATGCCAGAAGTGCAGTGGAAAAAGGGATCAAGTTTTTAAAAACTAAAGAGGAAGTCCCGAATGCTAAACCTTACTGGCTTGTTTGGGTGACCATTGAAGCAACTCAAAACGGTCCGCACTATGCAGGTGTGACAGCATGTGAAATGACGGTCGACAGGTCAATTAGACGCGGTTACAAATCGCTTCCGGAACATGTCAACAGGATGGATAAGTCGCTGAAACGAAAAATCATCGTCGAGGACATGGACGATAAATCAAAGCGTGTGCTTGCAGACTTCCTGAAAAATCATGATGCAGGAATGTGGGAGCGCTCTTCAGATCAGCTGAAGGAGTCATTGACGGTTTGAATCTCGTTTAATGGATGAAATGTTAAGTTTAGTGAAAAATGCACTTGTAGGAAAGCGATAAAATCAGTAAACTTAAAGACAGCAGTTTAGTCACTGTGGAACTAGGACAGAAAAACCCCCGAAGCCGCTGCCGGCTTCGGGGGTTTTTCGTTATCCCCAAGGTTTTAGGACTTTTTTGTACCACGGGGCCTTTTTATGTTCTTCTTCTTTTGGGGCATGTTTCGGATTCTCACCCTTAAAGTGCTCGGCACAGTATTCGACAGGCTCGGTGCCTTTAACATAATAAGTCAATCTTGAGACAGGACAATCCTTTGTGGCCAATTTTCCGCTTACGGGATTCACGTTTACCCCGATTACGTTTTTGGTTTCCTTAAACGCTTTTGCCGGTTTCCCTTGCAGGCCCTTCTCCATATAGGAAGCCCAGATTTTCTTTGCATAGCCTTTTTCAGCAGGGATCTCGATCTTTTTACCTTGATCATATCCAGTCCATACTCCTGCAACAAGCCCCGGTGTGTAACCAATCATCCAGCTATCCGTCGGGGTGGAGCCTGATTTGCCGGCATATGGGCGGGTCAGCTGGGAACTGATGGTGCTGCCGGTCACTTTCGTATAGCCATTTAAGGTTTCATCGAAAACACCTGTAAGCATCTGGGTCATGATAAATGCCTTGTCCTCATCCAAAATCTGTTCCGGTTTCTCATTTTCATCAAAAATCACTTCACCTTTTTGATTTTCAACCTTTTTGATAAACACGGGTTTAACCTTTTTGCCGCCGTTAGCCAGAATGCTATATGCGTTCACCATTTCAATCGCCTTTACACCTGACGTACCGAGTGCCAGGGAAGGAACCGCATCCATCTTGGCCGTGATTCCGAAACGATGCGCCGTATCGACCAATGTCTGTTCCCCAAGGAACAAGTGCGTTTTTACGGCGAAGATATTATCGGAAAGAGCAATGGCCTGGGCCATCGTGATTTCGCCTTCCGCATATTGATGGTTATAATTATGCGGTGTGTAGGATGAGTGACCATCATCGAAAGAAAATGTAGTTGTCTCGCTTTTTAAGGTGGTGGACGGTGTGAAACCGTTCTCCAGCGCTGAATAGTATAGCAATGGCTTCATGGTTGAACCAGGCTGGCGAACGGCCTGTGTAGCCCGATTAAATGGTGACTCGGAATAATCTTTACCGCCGACCAGCGCACGGACCTCCCCGGTATCCGGATCCATTGCCACGATCGAGGCTTGAATGCCTGAAGACTTGGGTATGGTATTGGAAAGAACCTCTTCGGCAGCATCCTGCTGGGTTTCGTCCAGTGTGGTATAGACCCTAAGCCCGCCGAGCTCGATCGTCCGGTCATCCAAATGAAGCTGAGACTTTAAAGCTTGTTTGACGGCATCTTGGAAATAGGGAGCGGTCTTATTAGTGACCGTTCCGTGCTCGCCCTTTAATGTAAGGGATGTTCGCAATGCTTCCGCGATATTTTTTCCTGAAATGTAGTTTTTGTTTTTCATGGCTTGCAGGACAACTTTCTGCCTTGATTTCGCTTTTTCAAAGTTACCCAATGGTGAATAGTTTGACGGCCCTTTTGGTATTCCAGCCAGCATGCTCGCTTCAGGAAGAGTCAAATCCTTGGCATCCTTGCCAAAGTAATATTGACTTGCAGCTTGGGCTCCATATGCGCCGTGGCCATAGTAAATCGTATTTAAATAGCCTTCTAGAATTTCCTTTTTGGAGTAGTTCATTTCTAAACGTATCGTATAAAAGGCCTCATTAAACTTACGCGACCACGTTTTGTCATGCCCAAGAAACAGGTTCCTGGCATACTGCTGGGTAATGGTGCTTGCACCCTGGACTTTGGACATTGCCTTAATATCAGCAAGGATGGCACCGCCGATCCGCTTTATATCAAATCCGTTATGAGTGTAAAACTGACGGTCCTCAACGGCGACAGTCGCTTTGATGAGCTGTGGCGAAATCGACTCCATTCCGGCCCAATAACGTTTCTGGCCATTATCTGTTTCACCGATAACATTTCCATCATCACTATAATAGAGAGTGGACTGCGGCACGACCAAGGGGGGAGGACCTAATATTTTTGCATAAATCAGTAAAGAGAGAAGCAATACAAAGAGTATCGTGAGCCCGATTGCGGCAAGGATGATGAAGGCCCGTACATATTTAGTTGTCCTTTTAAATCGTTCGCTTGGAATCAATTCCATTGCTTTCACCTCTCTTATCAGGTAAGAATCTAGTATCTATTACTATTATGGAAAAAAAAGAAAATTTTAAACATAAGAACTGCATTTATGAAATTTATCTTGCAATTCTGCTAGATTCGTCTATAATTTTTCTAGCTAATGACTATACCGATTTTGGGGAACCTATAAGGTGACTGACAATATGAAATGGAAAAGGAGCGTTAATAAATGAGCATTTGGTTTACTGAAAAACAAACAGAGAATTTTGGTATTACGATGAAAGTGAATCGTACTTTACATACGGAGCAAACTGAGTTTCAAAAGCTTGATATGATTGAAACGGAAGAGTGGGGCAATATGCTATTGCTGGATGACATGGTAATGACTTCACAGCGCGATGAGTTCGTTTACCATGAAATGGTAGCCCATGTTCCTTTATTTACCCATCCTAATCCAGAGAACGTTTTGGTTGTAGGTGGAGGGGACGGAGGAGTTATCCGTGAAATCCTAAAACACCCAAGTGTAAAAAAAGCTACATTGGTGGATATCGATGGGAAAGTTATCGAATACTCAAAGAAATTCCTGCCTGAGATTGCAGGCATGCTTGAAGATCCGCGTGTAGACGTACAAGTTGGGGATGGCTTCATGCACATCGCCAAAAGTGAAAATGAATATGACGTGATCATGGTTGACTCGACTGAACCTGTCGGACCTGCTGTCAATTTATTCACAAAAGGTTTTTATGCCGGGATTTCCAAAGCTTTGAAAGAAGACGGGATTTTTGTGGCACAATCCGACAACCCTTGGTTTAAAGCGGACTTAATTCGCGATGTACAACGTGATGTGAAAGAAATATTCCCGATCACCAGCCTGTATTTAGCAAATATCCCGACGTATCCAAGCGGCCTTTGGGCGTTCACGATCGGGTCGAAAAAATATAATCCATTAGAAGTGACTGAAGACCGTTTCCATGAAATAGAAACGAAATATTATACAAAAGAACTTCATAAAGCAGCTTTCGTACTGCCTAAATTCGTTCAAGATTTAGTGAAATAAGGGAGGCATGGACCATGAAATTCGATGAAGCCTATTCAGGCAATGTATTCATTAAAAGCCACCCTGTTTTTGAGGAATCAGAAGCTGTACTATACGGCATGCCGATGGACTGGACGGTAAGTTTCCGTCCGGGTTCTCGATTCGGCCCTACCCGGATTCGTGAAGTTTCGATTGGTTTGGAAGAGTACAGTCCATATTTAGATCGTGAATTAGAGGAAGTTAAATTCTTTGATGCCGGGGATATTCCATTACCATTCGGCAATCCGCAGCGCAGTATCGATATGATTGAAAAATTTGTCGACAGCTTGTTGGATGCAGGTAAGTTCCCAATGGGTATGGGAGGGGAACATCTTGTCACATGGCCAGTCATTAAAGCCATGTTCAAAAAGTATCCCGATATGGCCATCATCCATATGGATGCCCATACAGATTTACGTGAGGATTATGAGGGAGAGCCGCTTTCCCATGCGTCCATCATCCGTAAATCCGCAGAACTTATCGGCCCGAAAAATGTATACTCTTTCGGCATTCGTTCCGGTCTGAAGGAAGAATTCCAATGGGCAAAAGAAAATGGCATGCACATCTCTAAATTTGAAGTTCTTGAACCTCTGAAAGAAGTACTGCCGCAGTTAGCTGGTCGTCCTGTATATGTGACGATCGACATCGATGTTCTTGATCCTGCGCATGCGCCAGGGACAGGCACCGTAGATTGTGGAGGCATCACTTCCAAAGAGCTTTTGGCTTCGATTCATGAGATAGCACGGTCTGAGATTAATGTAGTCGGCTGCGATTTAGTAGAAGTGGCACCGATTTATGATCCATCCGAGCAAACTGCGAACACGGCTAGCAAGCTGATTCGCGAAATGATTCTAGGTTGGGTTCAAAAAGGTTAATGATGGAAGACTTGACTGTTCCCGTTTTTTAGCGGGAATGGTCTTTTTTTATCCATTCAGGAAAAGAATTTTACATCTGAAGGACCCTTTTTGAATAATTCCGCCCCAATGAGTCATTATTGCGTTAAAATCAAATGAATTGCAACAACATGATTTCGACAGTTTATCCTCACACTTTTGGATTTACACTTTATTTTCCGCTCCAAGTTGAAACTTCCTTGAAGAATATTTATACTTATAAAGTTAAGAACGACATGATGAAGGAAGTGTAGCTTTGACTCTTCATGATATAGATAAGCATGCTATTAAAGTGACTTTACAGACAAAAATCATGCACGGCTCAGAAACGGAAACGTATGAGCTGGTGACATTTGGTACAAAAATGTATAAAGGTGCAGATTTATATTTGCAATATAAAGAGGAAAATGAAGCCGGTCAAACACAAACGACCATTAAGCACAAACCGGATGAAACGATCCTGCTTAGAAATGGCGCCATTAAAATGAGACAGCTTTTCCGCCTGCAGGAAGCGACAAATGGACATTATGAAAGTATATATGGCAGGTTAGGATTACGGACGACCGCGAAGAAGATACATCATCAATGGGATGAACAGACCAAACAAGGGAAACTTGTCCTTAAATATATGTTACATATGCAGGGAAGCGAACCCGGTCAATATGAGATGACGATTTCCTACAAGGAGGAAGCATAGCGCATGAATATAGTAAAAGAGGTACAGGAAAAACTGAAAGAAGAGATTAAAGCGGCGGTCATTAAAGCTGGTTTAGCAACGGAAGAGCAGATTCCAAATGTTGTATTGGAACTGCCGAGAGATAAGACACACGGAGATTATTCCACGAATATGGCCATGCAATTAACGAAGATTGCAAAGAAAGCGCCAAAGATGATAGCAGAGGCAATCATCGAAAACTTTGACAACTCAAAAGCATCCATCGAAAAAATTGAAATTGCAGGACCTGGTTTCATCAACTTCTACATGAATAATTCCTATTTGACAGAATTGATTCCTGTCATTTTGAAAGTGGATGAAACATATGGGGAAAGTGACTTTGGTAAAGGCGAAAAAATCCAAGTGGAGTTCGTTTCCGCGAACCCGACCGGTGATCTCCATCTTGGTCATGCCCGTGGTGCAGCAGTAGGTGATACGTTATGTAATATCCTCTCTAAAG
Organism: Bacillus sp. B4EP4a; assembly: GCF_006680105.1. NCBI lineage: Bacteria > Bacillati > Bacillota > Bacilli > Caryophanales > Bacillaceae > Bacillus > Bacillus sp. B4EP4a. The sequence goes on along the minus strand of NZ_VHIK01000005.1, from coordinate 97,104 downwards.
CAGGTTATGATGTTTCACGTGAATACTATATCAATGATGCAGGAAACCAAATTAATAATTTGGCCATTTCCATAGAAGCCCGCTATTTCCAGGCACTTGGCCTCGAAAAGGATATGCCGGAGGGCGGTTATCATGGCGAAGATATCATTGGCATCGGTAAGACGCTTGCCAGTGAATATGGAGATAAATATGTAAATGCCGATGAAAAGGAACGTTTTGAATTTTTCCGTGAGTACGGCTTGAAATATGAAATGGAAAAACTGAAAACGGACTTGGGTAATTTCCGTGTCGGATTTGATGTATGGTACTCCGAAACCTCCCTATATCAAGACGGTAAAATTGATGAAGCACTCAAAGTGTTGAGGGAAAGGGGCCATGTTTACGAGGAAGATGGGGCTACATGGTTCCGCTCTACGGAATTAGGCGATGATAAAGACCGGGTGCTTATTAAGCAGGATGGGTCTTACACATATCTGACACCGGATATTGCCTATCACCGTAATAAATTGGAGCGCGGCTTTGAAACGCTGATCAATATCTGGGGTGCAGATCACCACGGCTATATACCGCGTATGAAAGCAGCGATCGAAGCATTAGGGTACAAACGCGAGCAGCTTGAAGTGGAAATCATCCAGCTTGTTCACCTGTACAAGGATGGCGAGAAAATGAAGATGAGTAAGCGTACCGGTAAAGCAGTTACGATGCGTGACCTTGTTGATGAAGTAGGACTGGATGCAACACGTTATTTCTTTGCGATGAGAAGTGCGGATACTCATATGGACTTCGATTTGGATCTTGCGGTATCACAGTCCAATGAAAACCCGGTTTATTATGCACAGTATGCCCACGCCCGTATTTCCAGCATTTTACGCCAAGGTGTGGAACAAGGGATCAGCTATGAAGGAGTAACTGATTTCTCTGCCCTATCTACTGAAAAAGAAGTGGAGCTTTTGAAGAAATTAGGAGAGTTCCCGCAGGCAATAGCGGAAGCAGCCGAAAAACGGATGCCTCACCGCATGACGAATTATATATTCGACCTGGCCTCTACATTCCACAGTTTCTACAATGCAGATAAGGTTTTGGATGTTGAAGAGATGGAAAGAAGTAAGGCGCGTCTAGGACTGGTCAAATCCGTCCAAATTACTTTAAAGAATGCATTAGCTATAATCGGGGTTTCTGCACCGGAAAAAATGTAATGGAAAAAGCGGCTGTTTCTAGCGAAACAGCCGCTTTTTTTTAGGTTAATTAGCACTCGACGGCACCGCCGCTCACCCTTTTTACACCACGAACCTTAGCTATATCTTCAATCAGCTGCAACATTGCCCGGTCCTTCATCTTGGCCTCGATCATGAAATCCACGTCCTGTCCAAGATCCTTAAGCACTTTAAAAAGGGGCATGATGAAGTCCAAATCGATATAATCTGCATGCGAGCGAAATTCACCTGCCGATTTTGGGGATGAAATATGAATCTTTGGTACCACCCCTGCCAGACTCCAAGTTGTGAATACCTCGGTGAGCAGCTCGTTAAGCGGCTCATCTGAAAGGTTTGCGAGATGATGGTGGTAATCGAATACAAGTGGGATGCCTTCCCTCTTACATACGCTCAGGGTTTCAGATGCTGTATAGGTTTTATCATCATTCTCAAAAGTCATTCTTTCCTTGACGTGCATAGGCAGCGATTTAAGGTTGTCATGAACCCTTACAAGGGCGGACTCTTTATCACCATAGGCCCCACCGACATGGATATTGATGAAAGAGGTGTCCGCAATGCCCATTGCATCAAGCATTTTATAATGGAACTCCATATCTTTTACGGCATTTTGTGTAATCTCGGGCTTAGGGCTGGTAAACAGCGTAAACTGATTGGGATGAAAGCTGATCCTCATCTTGTGTGCAGTGGCCCAATCGCCAAGCTGTTTCCACTCTTTTTTTAAAGGTGTAACGAAATCCCATTCTATTTCGGGATGTGTGGCTAAAGGAACAATGGAACTGGACATCCGGTATATTTCTATTTGGTGTGCCGTGTTATATTGAAGGACCCTTAAGGTACTTTCAATGTTCTGCCTTGTCACATCCAGGAGTTTTTCCATTCCTTTTTCCGCGCCAAGTGAGCTATATCGCTTGTAAGTAAGTGTCTTAGCCGGAGAAGCTTCCCATAAACAGGTGGCATTGGATACGAATCCAAATCTTATTTTCATTATATTTTTCTCCTTGAGCAACGGGATGTCAAAGAAAAGGAGAAAGGATGGCAGCCAGCGATTCTTTTGCTGAACGGACTACATTCATGTTGGAAATCTCGTCCTCGTTTAGCGGCTTGGATTCGGCTAGGTCCACTGCCAACTCCTTTTCTACATCTTCTATGAATGTCCGGTCAAATACGATGCAATTGATTTCACTATTTAAAAAACAACTGCGTTTATCAAAATTAGCCGTACCGATATCACACATTATATCATCAATCAGAATCACCTTAGAATGGTAGAACCCTCTTTGAAATTGCATGATTTCAGCCCCTTCTTTTATTAGTACCCGGAAATAGGGAAAAGAAGCTTCCTTGACAAGGGCATGGTCTGAAATTTCAGGTACGATGATCGTAAGGGAAACATTGCGTGCAAGTGCTTCCCTTAATTCTTGAAATAAAGTTTCACTGGGAATGAAATATGGGGTCCCGATAATGATTTTTTTAGTGGCTTGCCGAATTATGTGTGTAAGTGACTGTTCAAGATCACTGCCATTCGTGACGACAAATTGCTGTGCCTGCGTCCCGGGTGTCAATGTCGGGAAATAGGCAGGCGTTCCTCTGTAATCCTCGTTTGTATCATAGAACCAATCCGAGAGGAAGACTTCCTGAAGGTCCTTTACACCTTCCCCGGTCATTTTTAAATGGTAATCTCTCCACGGGTTTAGCTTCTCCCCTTGGTTTATATACTCCTTACCGATATTAAAGCCGCCAAGATAGCCGATTTTTCCATCTATCACCGTGATCTTACGGTGATTTCTTTTTTGTATTGTATAGAAAAGGAAGGGGAGTTTCGGTTTAAAGCTGAAAGAAAAATGAACGCCGCTTTTAGTTAGTTCCTGAATGACTTGGCGGGACATCCCTTTACTTCCTACCCAATCGGCTAAAAGCCGCACTTCCACGCCCTCTTTCGCTTTTGACTGCAGTAACTTCAAAAAGTCCTTGCTGAATTTATCATTTTTTACAATATAAAAAAGGATATGGATGGAGTCCTTAGCTTGCTTTACTTCCTTCATGTAATCATCAAACAGGATTTTCCCTGATGTGAATACAGTCATGTCGCTGTTCCGAGGCGGATATTTTATGTTGGCTGCGTGCTTCAAATAACGCTTATGCCCTACCTTAAGATCAACCCAGCACCAAGAGAAGATCAATAAAAATATAGAGGCAATCGTAGTGATTATCTTCAAAAAAATCCCCCCTAAATGATTATATTTAGTTTGGCTCTAATTCCCTGTTAGTAACCATTAAAAAGCGGGGAGAGGGTCCTCATTTTTTTAGAATGCAGAAGGGTAATACACGAAATTGTCGAATTATATAATTAAGGTCCAGAAAAATTAAATAGTTTTAGAAAGAAAAAAGTTGACTGAATGCTCATTCATTATATAATGGAATTAATTAAATTTCAGAAAAATGCCAAATTTCCCAAAATGGTACCTGGCATTTGCAATTTACTAAAGAGGGGGAAAGACTGCATGGAAATGAATGGTTTACTGTGGATCAACTTAGTTGCATTCCTGCTTGTAACCGCTTACGCCGCCGGTTTGTTTGTCTACTTGATAAAGACCCGTATAGCTTATATAAAACTTGGCAAAAAAGTGGAATTCGATAACCGTGTGAAAGATCGTCTTGTTAAAATCGGGGTTTATGTATTTGGACAGAAGAAGCTCTTTAAAGATAAAAAGAGCGGGATCATTCATGCCATGTTATTTTATGGTTTCATCTTAGTGCAATTTGGTGCACTTGACTTTTTCGTTAAAGGCTTAAGACCGGGGTGGCACTTACCGTTTGGCCCTGTTTATCCGCCCTTTACTTTCTTCCAGGAGATTGTGACGCTTACCGTTCTTGTTGCAATTCTATGGGCGGCATACCGCCGTTATGTCGAAAAGCTCGTTCGCTTGAAAAGGGATTTCAAAGCAGGTTTGGTTGTCATCTTCATAACCGGTATCATGATCACCGTATTACTGGGGAATGGAATGGGGATGATCTGGCATGGACACGATGCGACTTGGTCAGAGCCTGTCGCATCAAGCATCGCTTTCCTATTCGGCTGGATGGGGACAACAGCGGCGACAGTCGTTTTTTATGTAGCTTGGTGGCTGCATTTACTGATCATATTATCTTTCCTTGTTTATATCCCGCAATCTAAGCATGCTCACTTGATTGCCGGTCCGATAAATGTATTCCTGAATCGACTGGACAATCCGGGGAAATTGAAACCGGTTGATTTGGAAGAAGAGGTTTTCGACAAAGAAGGCAATCAATATTACGGTGCTAAATATATCGAAGATTTGACGCAGTACCAAATGGTGGACCTCTATGCCTGTGTGGAGTGCGGGCGCTGTACGAATATGTGCCCGGCTACAGGTACCGGTAAAATGCTGTCACCGATGGATATCATAATCAAGATGCGTGACCATTTAACAAATACAGGCGCTGCCGTTACAACGAAGCAGCCATGGGTGCCATCTTTTGTTTTTGGAAATACGAAGGGAAATAAGATAGCTTTGGCTGGTGCCGCGCAGGGGGCGCAGGAATCTGCTGCAGCAACCGAGGCTTACAGTCCGAGCCTGATTGGCGAAGTCATTACGGAAGAAGAGCTTTGGGCTTGTACCACATGCCGGAATTGTGAAGATCAATGCCCGGTAATGAATGAACATGTCGACAAAATCATCGATATGCGCCGTTATCTAGTGTTGACAGAGGGCAGACTTGATCCTGATGCGCAACGTGCCATGACGAATATTGAGCGTCAAGGAAACCCGTGGGGACTGAACCGTAAAGAGAGGGAAGATTGGCGAAGCCTTCGGGAAGATGTCAGTGTCCCTACCGTAAAGGAATTAAATAAGGCAGACGAAGAATTCGAGTATTTATTCTGGGTAGGTTCAATGGGATCGTACGATAACCGTAGCCAGAAGATTGCCCTTTCCTTTGCTAAATTATTGAATGAAGCGGGCGTCAAATTTGCAATTCTCGGAAATAAGGAGAAAAACTCAGGGGATACTCCCCGTCGATTGGGTAATGAGTTTGTCTTTCAGGAGCTTGCAATGAAAAATATAGAAGAGTTCCAGAAGAATGAAATTAAGAAAATCGTGACGATCGATCCGCATGCATACAATATCTTTAAGAATGAGTATCCGGATTTTGGCTTGGAAGCGGAAGTGTATCACCATACTGAACTGTTAGCCAAACTTGTCAGTGAAGGCAGGTTGGTGCCTCAGTACCCGGTGAATGAGACGATTACATTTCATGATTCCTGTTACTTGGGAAGGTACAATGAAGTTTACAGCCCGCCGCGTGAAATCTTGCAATCCATTGATGGTGTGAAACTTATTGAGATGGAGCGTAACCGAGAGAAGGGTATGTGCTGTGGAGCTGGAGGCGGTTTGATGTGGATGGAAGAGGAAACAGGAAACCGCATTAATGTGGCCCGTACCGAACAAGCGCTAGCCGTCAGTCCAACAGTGATCAGTTCAGGGTGTCCTTATTGCCTGACCATGCTATCTGATGGGACGAAAGCAAAAGAAGTTGAGGAAAATGTTAAAACGTATGATGTAGCTGAACTACTAGAAAAAGCGGTCATTGGTGAAAATAAATCGATTGCCTCTTAATTTAAAATGGAATTGCCTGCTTCTTCCAAATGGGTTGGATCAAATGGAAGCAGGCAATATTTTCAAATATTTATAAACTAAATATTTTCATTTTTGAGAAAAATGTGTAATATAATATATTATTAAGCGCTTACAACACTATTTTTTTAACTCCAAATTGAGCGAGCGTTCAATCAATGTTACTTATAGGGGGAAATAATGATGGCGAAAACAGTGATTATTAGCGGTGTGAGAACACCTTTTGGTAAATTTGGCGGTGGCCTTAGCAGTTTGACGGCATCACAACTTGGTGGAATAGCAATCAAAGAGGCACTTGTTCGGGCAGGGATTGTAGGCAGCCAAGTAGACGAGGTCATCATGGGGAATGTGCTTCAAGCAGGACAAGGCCAAATACCGTCCCGCCAGGCAGCCCGTCATGCTGGATTGCCTTGGGAAGTGAAAACGGAAACCATTAATAAAGTATGCGCATCAGGACTTCGCAGTGTCACATTGGCTGATCAGATCATTCGCTTAGGTGAAGAGGAAATCATTGTTGCCGGCGGAATGGAATCGATGAGCAATGCGCCTTATATCCTTCCGAAAGCAAGGTGGGGCCTAAGGATGGGTGATGGGGAACTGAAGGATACGATGATTTCGGATGGACTTAGCTGCAGTTTTACGGGCGTCCATATGGGGACTTACGGAAACAGTACTGCCGATGATCTTGAAATCACCCGTGAGGAACAAGATAGCTGGGCTTACGAGAGTCATCAAAAGGCGATAAAGGCAATCGATGGCGGTATTCTTGCAGAAGAAATCATTTCCGTACAGGTGCCGGTACGAAAAGGCGAACCAATTACCATCGAACATGATGAAGCGCCAAGAAAAGATACATCTGCTGGTAAGTTAGCTAAATTAGGTCCAGCCTTCAATAATGAGGGGACCATTACGGCAGGTAATGCACCAGGTGTCAATGATGGGGCAGGTGCACTCGTACTGATGAGTGAGGAACGTGCGGAAAAAGAAGGGAAAACGCCTTTTGCCTATATTTTAGCTCATGCAGAAGTGGCAGTGGAAGCAAAGGACTTCCCTAAAACGCCAGGTTTGGTCATAAATGAACTCCTGAAGAAGACAGGTAAGTCGATAGAGGAAATTGATTTGTTTGAAGTGAACGAAGCATTTGCAGCGGTTGCACTGGCCAGTGGGAAAATTGCCAACATCGCGCCGGGAAAAGTGAATGTAAACGGAGGGGCTGTAGCATTAGGTCACCCAATCGGGGCAAGTGGTGCCCGCATCATCATTACGCTGATGCATGAACTGAAACGCCGCGGAGGGGGATTGGGCATCGCGGCGATCTGCAGTGGCGGCGGTCAGGGAGATGCCATTTTAATTGAAGTGCCTAAGCAAGGATAATAGTTTCATAGATAAATGAGGGGGGATTTTCATGGGCATTCAAAAGGTGATGGTCATTGGTGCGGGACAGATGGGATCTGGCATTGCCCAGGTCTGTGCAATGAGCGGTTATGAAGTTCTTTTACACGATTTAAAAGATGAATATGTAGAAAAGGGGTTAGGGACAATTACCAAGAACCTTTCCCGGCAGGTTGAAAAAGGGAAAATGGAATCCGGGGAGAAAGATGCAATCCTTTCCCGGTTGACTTCATCGACTAATTTGAAAAATGCGGCTGCGGTAGATTTAGTGATTGAAGCTGCGGTGGAAAACATGGAAATAAAAACAAAAATATTCGCCGAGTTGGATGAAATCACACCGCAACACGTCATTCTTGCATCAAATACTTCTTCGCTTCCGATTACCGAGATAGCCGCTGCCACGAAAAGGCCGGAAAAGGTAATTGGCATGCACTTTATGAACCCCGTTCCGGTCATGAAGCTGGTTGAGATCATTCGAGGCCTTGCTACATCGGATGAAGTTTATAAAGAAGTTGAAAAGATGGCTGAATCCTTGAACAAGGTACCGGTGGAAGTCAATGATTTTCCAGGTTTTGTAGCTAATCGGATTTTAATGCCGATGATCAATGAGGCCATCTATACACTATATGAGGGCGTCGCTACTAAAGAGGCGATCGACGACGTAATGAAAATGGGAATGAACCATCCGATGGGCCCGCTTACGCTAGCTGACTTCATTGGGCTAGACACATGCTTGTATATAATGGAAACCCTTCACCAAGGGCTGGGAGACGATAAATACCGACCGTGTCCGCTGTTAAGGAAATATGTAAAAGCTGGGTGGCTAGGCAAGAAATCAGGACGTGGCTTTTACGAATATAACTAATCATGGAAAGATGTGCAGCTATGGAGGGATGAAGGATGGATTTCAAGTTTACAGAAGAACAGGAAATGATGCGGAAAATGGTAAGCGCTTTTGCGGAGAATGAGATCACTCCTCATATCGAGGCAATGGAAACAGGCGTGTTTCCAAAAGCGATTCTGAAAAAAATGGGTGAGCTTGGTTTGATGGGAATTCCGATTTCAGAAGAATACGGTGGCGCGGGTATGGATTTCATGTCTTATATCATTGCCATCAATGAGATTTCCAAAGTAAGTCCCACTCTCGGTGTCATACTGTCCGTTCATACTTCTGTTGGAACAAATCCAATCGTTTATTTTGGAACGGAAGAGCAGAAGCGAAAGTATGTGCCTAAGTTAGCCGCTGGTAAATATTTAGGCGCCTTTTGCTTGACTGAGCAAAGCTCAGGTTCCGATGCTGCGAGTTTGAAATCGAAGGCAGTGGCAGTCAAGGAAGGCGGAGAATATCGAATAAATGGGTCCAAGGTTTTTATCACCAATGGCGGGGAAGCGGATGTGTTTATTGTTTTTGCTTCAACCGACCCTCAGAAGGGAAGCAAGGGAATCTCCGCTTTTGTCGTAGAAAAAGGGACGCCAGGCTTAATCATCGGTAAAGATGAACGTAAAATGGGCCTTCATGGCTCAAGTACCGTACAGGTAACGTTCGAGGATATGAAAGTCCCTACAGCCAATCTCCTTGGCAAAGAAGGTGAAGGCTTTAAGATCGCAATGGCCAACTTGGACGCTGGAAGGATCGGGATTGCCGCTCAAGCGCTGGGAATTGCTGAGGGTGCCATGGAACATGCTGTCCAATATGCAAAAGGCAGGGTGCAATTCGGCAAACCTATTGCGCAACAACAAGGAATTGGTTTCAAACTGGCCGAAATGGCAACGGGCATAGAAGCTTCAAGGCTACTGGTCTATCGGGCGGCTTATTTACGCTCGCAGGGATTGAATTGCGGTAAAGAGGCGGCAATGGCTAAGCTATTCGCTTCGAGGACGGCTGTCGATGTGGCGATTGAAGCAGTCCAAGTGTTCGGAGGCTATGGATATACAACGGAATATCCGGTCGAACGCTATTTCAGGGATGCAAAGGTAACTGAAATTTATGAGGGTACCAGCGAAATACAGAGAATGGTCATCAGTAAGAATCTATAATTACGAAAAATTTGGAGGGCATATTCATGCAATTTAAACTAACGGAAGAACATGAAATGATCAGGAAAATGGTGCGCGACTTTGCCCAGAATGAGGTGGCTCCGACTGCTGCCGAGAGGGATGAAGAAGAACAATTTGACCGTGAGATCTTCGATAAAATGGCTGAGCTTGGATTGACTGGGATTCCGTGGCCTGAGGAATACGGCGGAATTGGCAGTGATTACTTAGCATATTGCATAGCGATTGAGGAACTTTCCCGCGTTTGCGCATCCACTGGGGTGACTTTATCAGCCCATACTTCGCTCGCAGGATGGCCAATATATAAATTTGGGTCTGAAGAACAAAAACAAAAATACCTTCGCCCGATGGCACAGGGTGAAAAAATCGGTGCATACGGACTGACTGAACCTAGCTCAGGCTCAGACGCAGGCGGGATGAGAACGACTGCAAAGCTTGTAGGTGATGAATATGTTATCAGCGGTTCAAAAATCTTCATTACGAACGGCGGGATTGCGGATACATATGTCGTCTTTGCATTGACGGACCCTGAATCGAAACAAAAAGGAACGAGTGCTTTTATCATTGAAAAGGACTTCCCGGGCTTCAGTGTTGGTAAAAAAGAGAAGAAGCTTGGAATCCGTTCATCACCGACCACGGAAATCATCTTTGATGAGTGCCGGGTGCCTAAAGAAAATCTCCTTGGAAAAGAAGGAGAAGGCTTTAAAATTGCGATGATGACGCTTGATGGCGGCCGTAATGGAATTGCAGCCCAGGCTGTAGGCATAGCCCAAGGTGCTTTGGATGCCGCGGTTGGTTATGCAAAAGAGCGCGTCCAATTCGGCAAGCCAATTTCTGCACAGCAAGGAATCGGTTTTAAATTGGCGGATATGGCAACGGGTGTTGAGGCTTCAAGGCTATTAACCTATCAGGCTGCGTGGTTGGAATCAGTGGGCCTTCCTTATGGAAAAGAGTCGGCGATGTCCAAACTTTTTGCTGGGGATACAGCAATGAAAGTGACGACGGAGGCCGTGCAAGTTTTCGGGGGTTATGGATATACAAAGGATTATCCAGTGGAGCGGTATATGCGCGATGCGAAAATAACCCAGATTTACGAAGGTACACAGGAAATTCAAAAACTGGTCATCTCACGAATGGTTACTAAATAAGGTTGAAACTGAGGTTTTCCGATGAGGCACTGCCTTTACCGGAATTCCCTTTTCAATTTCTTCAGAATGTCTTTGATAATTGAATAATGGGCTTTCAAAAGGGGTTTGGAAATGGAAAAAAGAGAGGTTCTTGCATCTGTAAAGGATGAGCGGCTGGTTGAAAAAAGGCGTACACAAATGATTAAAGGTGCGGTTACCCTTTTTAAGGAAAAGGGATTTCACCGTACGACTACCAGGGAAATTGCCAAAGCTGCAGGCTTTAGTATTGGCACGTTATACGAGTATATCCGAACCAAGGAAGATATATTATATCTCGTTTGTGACTTTATCTATGATGAAGTCCAGGAAAAGCTTCAGAAAGAAATAGAACAGAGTGATGGGACACTTGAAAGTTTGAAGCTGACGATCGCCTATTTTTATAAAGTGATGGATGATATGCAGGACGAAGTGTTGGTCATGTATCAGGAAGTGAAGGCCCTGACGAAAGATGCTTTACCATATGTTCTGAACAAAGAAATTCGGATGGTTGGCATGTTCGAAAAAGTGATAACGAAATGTGTCGAGAATGGGGAGCTCTCGTTAACGGAAAAACAAATAAGCCTTGTTTCACATAACATTTTCGTTCAGGGACAGATGTGGAGTTTTAGAAGATGGGCTTTGCATAAACAGTATACGCTTCAAGAGTATGTTGAACTGCAGACGCAATTATTGATTCAAAATGTATCGGGTTCCAAAAAGCACTGATATAAATAAGTTTCAATAAGGAGGAGCTATATGAGTACAGTTGAGGTGTATAAACCGAAGAACCATATTAGATTCGTCACAGCTTCGAGTTTATTTGATGGACATGACGCATCCATCAATATAATGAGGAGAATCCTTCAGTCCAGCGGGGCAGAAGTTATTCACCTAGGTCATAATCGTTCGGTAGAAGAGATCGTGAATGCGGCCATCCAGGAAGATGTTCAAGGCATAGCCATGTCATCTTACCAAGGAGGACATGTGGAATATTTTAAATATATGTATGATCTGCTGAAGGAAAAGGGAGCCGAGCACATTCGGATTTTTGCCGGCGGCGGCGGGGTCATCATCCCAAGGGAAATTAAAGAACTGCATGATTATGGGATTGCCCGTATCTTTTCGCCTGATGAAGGGCGGGAATATGGGCTTCAAGGAATGATAAACGTATTGATGGAGGAGTGTGATTTCTCGACAGTCAAACCATCTTTACAAGAACGTTTTAATGAATTGATTGCCGGGGGAACAAATGCCATTGCCCAATTTATTACCTTTGCCGAAAATAGACTCGATGTTTCACAGGAATCAGCGGCAGCGGTGGAGAGTCTTTTTGAGCAGATCAAGACTTCCGAAAAGAAGGTTCCCGTTCTAGGAATTACAGGGACTGGCGGCGCTGGAAAAAGTTCATTGACTGATGAATTGATACGAAGGTTCATTAACGAAATTCCAGACGAGAGAGTCGCCATTCTATCTGTAGACCCGACCAAACAGAAAACGGGCGGTGCCCTGCTTGGTGACAGGATCAGAATGAACTCGATCTTTTCAGAGCGTGTTTATATGAGGAGCCTAGCCACGCGCCATTCAAAAAGTGAGTTGTCTTTGGCGATAAAAGATGCCATTTCAGTCGTGAAGGCAGCTGGCTTTGATTTAATCATCGTTGAAACGAGCGGAATTGGTCAGGGAGATGCAGAAATTGCCGAAATATGCGATGTATCCATGTATGTAATGACGAGTGAATTCGGTGCTCCTTCGCAACTTGAAAAAATCGATATGATTGATTATGCAGACTTGATAGTCATTAACAAATACGAGCGCAAAGGCTCCGAGGATGCAAAAAACCAAGTTCAAAAGCAATACCAAAGAAGCCGTACACTTTTTGATCAAGATCCATCAGAAATGCCAGTATACGGTACGATCGCTTCCCAATTCAATGACCCAGGCACCAATGCATTATTCGCTGCACTGATTGAAAAGCTTAATGAAAAATCAGGGACGGTTTGGAGTACGGCCTTTTCGAAAGAAGCGGATGTTTACAAGCAAAATGTCATCATTCCTACTGACCGTCGGTATTATTTACGTGAAATCAGTGATACGGTCAGATCGTATCATAAGCGTGCGGCTGAACAAGTACGTATTGCCCGGAGGCTTTTCCAGCTTGAAGGAGCAATTGATGCAATTAAGGAAAATGATAACAACGACGATATGGTGGCTTCTTTAGAAAAACTGAAAAAGGAAACCGCTTTGAATTTATCACCTGAATCTAAAAAAATCCTTTCTGGATGGATGGATTTAAAAGAAAAGTATGCAGGGGAGCAGTTTGTAACGAAAGTCAGGGATAAAGAAATCGTCACAAAGCTGAAAACCAAAAGTTTATCAGGTTTAATGATTCCGAGAGTATCACTGCCTAAATATGTGGATTATGGTGAGATCTTAGGATGGGTATTCCGTGAAAACGTTCCGGGCTTCTTTCCTTACACAGCTGGAGTCTTTCCATTCAAGCGTGAAGGGGAAGACCCGAAGCGGCAATTTGCTGGTGAAGGATCGCCCGACCGAACCAACAGGCGTTTTCATTATTTGTCAAAGGATGATACTGCTAAACGGCTTAGTACGGCTTTCGATTCTGTAACTTTATATGGTGAGGACCCTGATCACCGGCCTGATATCTATGGAAAGGTAGGGGAAAGCGGAGTCAGCATCTGTACGTTGGATGACATGAAAAAGCTGTATGCAGGCTTTGACCTTTGCCACCCCTCAACATCTGTTTCCATGACCATCAATGGACCGGCACCAATCATTTTGGCCATGTATATGAATACTGCAGTCGATCAGCAGATTCAACGGAAAGAAGAAGAGTTAGGCCGTCCCCTTACTGATGCCGAAGCTGAAGAAGTGCAGGCTTATACCCTTCAAACGGTACGCGGAACTGTTCAAGCGGATATTCTGAAAGAGGACCAAGGCCAGAATACATGCATCTTCTCTACGGAGTTTGCTTTAAGGTTAATGGGGGACATTCAAGCATATTTCATCGATCGCAAAGTCAGGAACTACTACTCTGTATCCATTTCCGGCTATCACATTGCAGAAGCGGGTGCCAATCCCATTTCGCAGCTGGCTTTTACATTAGCGAATGGCTTTACTTACATCGAATATTATTTAAGTCGCGGAATGAATATTGATGACTTTGCTCCGAATTTGTCGTTCTTCTTCTCAAATGGGCTCGACCCGGAATATACGGTTATCGGGAGGGTGGCAAGAAGGATTTGGGCGACTGTCATGCGGGATAAATATGGTGCGAATGACCGTAGCCAGAAGCTCAAATACCATATACAGACTTCTGGGCGCTCCCTTCATGCGCAAGAAATTGATTTTAATGATATCAGAACGACGCTTCAGGCTTTAATGGCACTGCAGGACAACTGTAACTCCCTGCATACTAATGCGTACGATGAAGCCATCACGACGCCTACCGAAGAATCCGTGCGCCGGGCAATGGCCATACAAATGATCATTACAAAGGAGCATGGTCTCTCAAAAAATGAAAACCCGATGCAAGGTGCCTTCATCGTAGAGGAATTGACGGATCTGGTTGAAGAGGCCGTACTGCAAGAATTCGATCGCATCAACGATCGAGGCGGTGTCCTGGGTGCAATGGAGACGCAGTATCAGCGCGGGAAAATCCAGGATGAATCGATGCATTACGAAATGAAAAAGCATACGGGAGAATTGCCGATCATTGGTGTCAATACGTATTTGAATCCTAATCCTCCTTCCGAAGAAGCGGTGAACAGCATGGAAATTGCCCGTGCAACGAAGGAAGAAAAGGAAGGGCAAATCATGAATCTCCGGGCATTCCAGGAAAGAAATAAAGAGTTCACGGATGAGGCGCTAACTAAACTGAAATTGGCAGCCATGAATGGGGAAAATATCTTTGCCGAACTCATGAACTGTGTGAGAGTGGCCAGTCTGGGGCAGATAACGAGGGCGCTATATGATGTAGGAGGTCAATATCGAAGGAATATGTAAACCAAGAAGGGGCTCCGAACGTTTAGGGGCCTCTTTTTTTAATAATTCCCCTCTTTTTTAACAAAATGAGGATTTTACCTTATAATTATTTGGAAAAGGGGCAAAAATGAAGAATCAGCCCTATTGGAGTTGAGAAAATGAACCTGAAAATGATTGGATTAATCATAGGTTACATTCTTGCCATCATTTTTTTATTTGAGCTGTATGAGCATCAATTGGGTGCCATTTCTTTTTTTATCCTGACGGTTGTCTTTTTTACGGCAGCATATCGTCAGAAATCCAAAAAGAAAAAGGAATGATATTTACCTTTTGGTTTCCTGTGAATGATAGACAATAAGGTAAATGTGTGAAAGTATCATATAGAACTAGCATAAACCCATTTAGATTGTTTATAATGGAGTATATGTCTAGCAGGAATTGTCGTTATTTTATCGAACTACTGTTTTAGATTATTTTTTTATGTGAAAAAACACGGAATTCAGTGTTTGAATAGAGAAGGGAAGTGCGGAATTTGAGTTTAAAACAATACTCAAAAGAGCAATTGTTGGAAATGTCCTTAATAGAGATGGCATATGATTTGTTAGTGGAAAGAAATGAACCGATTCCATTTAAAGACTTAATAAGTGAATTAGCTTCGCTGCACCATTTATCTAAAGCGGAAGTGGAAAAGAAAATTGCACAATTCTATACGGATTTAAATGTGGATGGCCGTTTCACTTCACTTGGAGACAACCGCTGGGGATTAAAAACATGGTACCCGGTTGACCAAATCGAAGAAGAAGTCGTACATGTTGTAAAACCTAAAAAGAAAAAGAAAGCCAAAAAGGCAGCTGTCGTTATCGACGATTTCGATGAACTTGAAGACGAAGACCTTGACTTTGAAGAAGATATCGATGATCTGGACGAGGATGAAGATGACGACGATGATGATATTCTAGGTTCTCCAGTCATCGACGAAGTGCTTTTGGATGATGACGTGGATGATGACGACGATCTGGAAGAAGAAATAATCGAAGATGATGCATTTGTCCTTGAAGATGATGAGGACGAAGATGAAGACGAAGATGACTTGAATGAAGAGGATGAGAAATAAATAATCGCCCTTGACTTTTTGAGGCGAAATTTGTAGAATCATTTTTGGGCTCCTTAAAAAAGGACACAATGATTAAATTATATCGCTCCCTTACTTTTATTGTAAGCGGAGCGTTTTTGTTTTTAATGATGGAATGAATAAATGACATCATTTTTTTATTTTTAAAAATGATTTCTCGTAGAATTGTAAAAACTATAGAGAACATATTTATGTTTACGTCATTTAAGGAAATTTATTCTTGTTCATGTATCCTGCATGACTCTCACTAAAGACCTTTAAGTGATTAATGGTTTGTACTGGTTTACGGTTTTTAGCTTTTAACCGCTCATGTGGCGGAAGATTCGATTCAGGTTCCGATTTAATGATGTGAAGAACAGAATTGGAAGAAAACATTCTATAGGAGGATATAAGATGACAAAATATATTTTTGTGACAGGTGGAGTAGTTTCTTCCTTGGGAAAAGGGATAACGGCCGCTTCTTTAGGTAGATTATTAAAAAATAGGGGATTGAATGTTACGATCCAGAAGTTTGACCCTTATATCAACTTGGATCCTGGTACGATGAGTCCATATCAACATGGTGAAGTGTTTGTAACGGATGATGGTGCTGAAACGGATTTGGATTTAGGGCACTATGAGCGTTTCATTGATATCAACCTTGGAAAACACAGCAATGTGACTACAGGCAGAATTTATTCAACCGTCCTGAGGAAAGAACGCCGTGGCGATTATCTAGGTGGAACGGTTCAAGTCATTCCCCATATCACGAATGAAATTAAAGAACGCGTTTTCCGTTCAGGTAATGAAACGAATGCCGATATAGTCATCACTGAAATTGGCGGTACTGTAGGGGATATCGAGTCTCTTCCATTCCTTGAAGCGATTCGCCAAATCAAGAGTGATATCGGCATCAATAATGTTATGTATATCCATTGTACACTGGTTCCTTACATCAAAGCTGCTGGTGAAATGAAAACAAAACCGACACAGCATAGTGTAAAAGAATTACGCAGTCTTGGCATTCAGCCAAATATCATCGTTGCACGTACAGAAAGCCCGATTTCACAAGATATGAAGGATAAAATCGCTTTATTCTGCGATATCGATAAAAATTCTGTTATCGAATGTCTTGATGCGGATACACTTTACTCCATTCCTCTTGCGCTTCAAGCACAAAATATGGACCAAATCGTTTGTGATCACTTGCAATTGGACTGTGGCGAAGCGAATATGGAAGATTGGAAGGAACTAGTCAAAAAGGTTACTTCTTTATCGAAGAAAACGAAAATCGCCTTAGTCGGAAAATATGTTGAATTGCAAGATGCTTACCTTTCTGTAGTGGAAGCACTTAAGCATGCTGGTTACGCATTTGATGCAGATGTTGAAATCGACTGGGTGAATTCCGAAGACGTAACTAAAGAAAATGTTGCTGAACTTCTTCAAGATGCAGATGGAATCCTTGTCCCTGGCGGATTTGGAGATCGTGGAATTGAAGGGAAAATTGCAGCGACCGAATTTGCCCGCACGACAAAAAAACCATTCTTCGGAATTTGCTTAGGCATGCAGTTGGCGTCCATTGAGTATGCACGCAACGTCCTGGGATTGCCAGAAGCACATTCAGCAGAAATTAAGGAAGATACTCCAGATCCAATCATCGATCTTCTTCCTGAGCAGAAGGATGTAGAAGATTTGGGCGGAACACTGCGTCTTGGTCTGTATCCATGTAAGCTTATCGAAGGAACTAAAGCATACGAAGCATATAATGACGAGGTTGTTTATGAACGTCACCGTCACCGTTATGAATTCAATAACCACTATCGTCAAGCTATGGAAGAGGCAGGATTCGTGTTCTCCGGTACAAGTCCAGATGGTCGTCTAGTTGAAATCGTTGAACTAAAAGATCATCCTTGGTTTGTGGCTTCTCAATTCCATCCGGAATTCACGTCGCGTCCAAACCGTCCGCAGCCGCTATTCCGTGACTTTGTCGGTATGTCATTAAAGTACGGTAAAAATCTTTAATAAAAAAAACAGCCCATGTGGCTGTTTTTTTTGTTTAGGATGAAGATATCATTCTTCATCTTCATATTCTTTTATGATTTCTTCAAGAGTGAATTTAATCCCATAATAAGCGAAAAGAGCGGCAATGAGGGTAGGGTACCCATATCGATTTCCAGTTTCATCGGGAATCAATCCCCGTTGGATACGTAAATCAATATGAACGTCAGCCAACTCCAAAAGAGAATCTTCTTCAGAAGGGACGGATGTAGAAACTGCAACAAATGGTATATCTTTTTCCTTGAGTTGTTTTGCCAGCATCAATGCCTCTGAATCGTCCGAATGGCGGCTGAATATAAGAAATCGATCTTCTCTGGAAAAAGTTTCTCCTGATTCATATCTTTTTGCCTTAGGAAAGGGTTCTGCCCCATTCAAAGCCTCGGCAGTGACGCCCTGCATTTCACCAAAACCGTGAATGAACACAGAACCGTCCCCAACCGCAGCCTGAGCGAGCAAGCGTCCGGCATCCTCCATTTCAAAGGCCTCATTTTCAATCATTTTTTTAAATAAACCGCTTATCTGTGTCGAGAAAATTTTTAACATGATCAGGGACTCCTTTAAAAAATAATATACTTATTATAAAGGACTTTCCTTTGCATTGACAGGTTTCAGGGCTTTTGATCCAAAGGGCTGAATTTACTAAATAGGTCGAAAAAACAAAAAAAATAAAATTCCTTTTAGCCATATAGCAGGAATTTTGTTACAATTATCGAATATGAACATAGAAATCATGAAGGAATAAATGCGTTGGACCTAAAGTGATTTAACGCAATCTATGTAACTACCCTTTTTCGGGTAATATGGCCGAATAGGCTAATATATTTTATTGATGAATCGGGAAGCGGAGAGGTGATAAAATGCCAGGGAAAATATTGATTGTTGATGATCAATTCGGGATTCGTATTTTATTGAACGAGGTTTTACATAAAGAAGGGTATGAAACATTTCAAGCGGCTAATGGCATTCAAGCCTTGGAAGTGCTAAATAATCATTCACCTGATCTTGTATTGCTGGATATGAAGATTCCGGGAATGGATGGCATTGAGATCTTGAAAAGGATGAAAGTCGTCGATCCGGACATCCGGGTCATAATCATGACGGCATATGGTGAACTTGATATGATTCAGGAAGCAAAGGATTTAGGGGCAATGACACACTTTGCAAAGCCGTTTGATATTGATGATATTAGAAAGGCCGTTCGAGAATACTTACCGATTCAATCAAGTTAACGGTCTTGAAAATTTAATATTATTGACGGGGTAATTGCTGCGGCTATCTTTTTTTAGATGGGCCGTGTTTTTTTGGAATAAAATTTGAGGCATGGAATAGTGCTAATTGTTGCTGTTTTTTTGATGTATTGATATGCTAAAAGAGGAGAGATATTCTGATTTATAAGCGTATGCTACTTTGGTTTTAGGGAATATCTAGAAAGAATTAACTTTAAAAATCATAACATCCACTAGTAGGAGGAAATCAAATGCCTTTAGTTTCTATGAAAGATATGCTGAATAAAGCCCTTGATGAAAAATATGCAGTAGGTCAATTCAATATCAATAACCTTGAATGGACTCAAGCCATTTTAGCTGCTGCAGAACAAGAAAAATCTCCAGTCATCCTTGGAGTTTCCGAAGGTGCTGCCCGTCATATGGGTGGTTTTAAAACGACTGTCATGATGGTTCAAGGATTGTTGGAAGACATGAAAATCACTGTTCCTGTGGCGATTCACCTTGACCATGGTTCAAGTTTTGATAAATGTAAGGAAGCTATCGAAGCCGGATTCACTTCAGTAATGATCGATGCTTCACATCATCCGATCGAAGAAAATATCGAAACAACCAAGAAGGTTGTCGAATTCGCTCACGCACGGAATGTTTCGGTTGAAGCGGAAGTGGGCACGGTTGGCGGACAAGAAGATGATGTAATCGCTGATGGAGTCGTATATGCAGACCCTCAAGAATGTGAACAGTTAGTTAAAGAAACGAATGTCGACTGTTTTGCTCCAGCTTTGGGATCCGTTCACGGACCATACAAAGGTGAACCTAACCTAGGCTATAAAGAAATGGAAGAAGTACGGGATTTAACGAACAAACCTCTTGTTCTTCATGGCGGTACAGGCATACCTACGAAAGATATCCAAAAAGCGATTTCTCTTGGAACATCAAAAATCAATGTGAATACGGAAAATCAAATTGTGTTCACAAAAGCGGTTCGTGAAATTTTGAATAACGATTCCGAAGTGTACGACCCTCGTAAATACATGGTACCTGGCCGTGAAGCGATTAAAGAAACTGTAATCGGCAAAATACGTGAATTCGGTTCAAACGGCAAAGCATAATTTAGAAACGTAACATAAGGGTTCCATCCCTTTAAATGTAGGATGATAGAGGCAATATTCCCATTGGGGGGCTCCCCCCTAATGGTTTCTTTTAGATGCAGGGCTGAATCCGGGCTCCATTTTTAGAACAATTAGAATTCAGAGGCATATAGGGAAGTAAAAAATCGATTACATACGGAGGATATTTTATGAAATTCTTTATAGATACAGCAAACATGGAAGAAATCAAACAAGCGCACGAACTTGGCGTTTTAGCAGGTGTTACGACTAACCCATCCCTTGTTGCAAGAGAAAAGGGCGTTTCTTTCCATGACCGGCTAAAAGAAATCACAAGCCTTGTTAAGGAATCCGTTTCTGCTGAAGTCATTGCGCTTGATTTTGAAGGAATGATGGCTGAAGCCAAGGAACTCGTTGCTATTGCACCTAATATCACGATTAAAGTGCCAATGACCCCAGACGGCCTGAAGGCTGTTTCAGCACTTACAAAACAAGGTGTCAAAACTAATGTCACGCTTATTTTCAGTGCCAACCAAGCTTTATTGGCAGCTAGGGCAGGAGCAACTTATGTATCGCCATTTTTAGGACGTTTGGACGACATCGGCCAAAATGGTTTGGATTTAATTTCGGATATTGCTGACATATTTGCGATCCATGATATCAACGCTGAGATCATTGCAGCTTCCATCCGCCATCCGATGCATATTACAGAAGCGGCTCTTAAAGGGGCACATATTGCAACGATACCTTATAAAGTTTTATTGCAATTATTCCACCACCCATTAACGGATAAAGGGATTGAAGCTTTCTTGAATGATTGGAATTCACGCACTGAAGCATAATGCCTTGCCGCTAAGTCGCTATAGATTGCACCCTTTTAACAAAATTAACATAAATTAGAAATTTTTATCTTTTTTTTACATGAATTTTCTACTTTTGTGTAAACTAAAGAACTAGATAGTAAATGTTGTCGGATTATGCAATTTTCCTGTGGTAAAATATTACTTTTGAAAGTAGCTTCTAAGTGCTTAGCGTGGAAGGGAGTTTATTATGGAAAAACTTAAAATTGCCGGTGGCTATCCTTTAAAGGGAAGCATTCGTGTCAGCGGAGCAAAAAATAGTGCGGTTGCCCTTATTCCGGCAACAATTTTAGCGGACTCTCCCGTAACGATTGAAGGCCTGCCTGATATCTCGGATGTACAGATGCTGAAAGCGTTAATGGAGGAAATTGGCGGTGAGGTATCCTTTGATGAAGGAGAAATGACAGTCAACCCAAGCAGGATGATTTCAATGCCTCTTCCCAATGGAAGGGTCAAGAAGTTACGTGCCTCTTATTATTTGATGGGGGCAATGCTTGGTAAATTCAAAAAGGCAGTAATCGGCTTGCCTGGAGGCTGCCATTTAGGACCCCGTCCGATAGATCAGCATATTAAGGGGTTCGAAGCACTAGGCGCTCAAGTGACGAATGAACAAGGAGCCATTTACCTTAGGGCGGACGAGCTTCGGGGAGCACGCATATATTTGGATGTCGTTAGTGTTGGGGCAACGATCAACATCATGCTTGCCGCCGTTTTGGCCAAAGGCCGCACTGTGATTGAAAATGCTGCGAAAGAACCGGAAATCATTGATGTTGCCACACTGTTGACCAATATGGGAGCGAAAATAAAGGGTGCAGGAACGGATATCATTCGTATTGATGGTGTGGAAAGTTTGCATGGGTGCAAGCATACGATCATACCGGATCGGATTGAAGCCGGTACTTTCATGATTTTAGCCGCTGCTGTTGGTGAAGGGATTCTGATCGATAATGTCATTCCCCAGCATTTGGAGTCATTGACTGCTAAATTAAGGGAAATGGGGATTAATATTGAAGCGGGTGATGACCAGATATTTGTCTCACCGGGAGAAAAATATAAACCCGTTGATATCAAGACATTGGTTTACCCTGGATTCCCAACAGATCTTCAGCAACCTTTCACTTCCCTTTTAACAAAAGCAAGCGGTTCTAGCATGGTGACCGATACGATATACGGGGCACGATTTAAGCATATTGATGAACTGCGACGCATGAATGCGAAGATCAAAGTCGAGGGCAGAGCAGGCGTCGTCGATGGTCCTGTCCAACTTCATGGGGCAAAAGTGAAGGCAAGCGATTTACGTGCCGGAGCGGCTCTTGTAATTGCCGGATTAATGGCTGAAGGGATTACGGAAGTGACCGGGCTTGAACATATAGATCGCGGATATAGCCATCTTGTTGAAAAACTTTCGGGTTTGGGAGCGACGATTTGGCGTGAAGAAATGACGCAAGAAGAAGTGGAGCAGCTTAAAAGCTGATCCCTTTTCTTGTTACCTCATTGTGTTACTATATATGATATAATGTGTTATACTAATATATAAATAAATCATGCTAGTGTACATGAGGGGGAACCGGAAATGGAAAGAAGTTTATCGATGGAGCTTGTCCGCGTAACAGAGGCGGCGGCACTGAATTCAGCTCGTTGGATGGGAAGAGGAAAGAAAGACGAAGCAGATGATGCAGCAACAACTGCAATGCGGGATGTTTTCAATACTATTCCCATGCAAGGAACGGTTGTAATCGGTGAAGGGGAAATGGATGAAGCGCCAATGCTTTATATTGGCGAAAAACTTGGTACTGGTCTTGGGCCGCTAGTGGATGTTGCTGTTGATCCTTTGGAAGGAACGAACATCGTTGCATCTGGCGGCTGGAATGCATTGGCTGTATTGGCGATAGCCGATAAGGGGAACTTGCTGCATGCCCCGGATATGTATATGGATAAAATAGCTGTCGGACCCGAGGCTGTTGGTCAGATTGATATCAATGCTTCCGTATTGGACAACCTGAAAGCGGTAG
This sequence comes from Bacillus sp. B4EP4a, assembly GCF_006680105.1. Taxonomy (NCBI): domain Bacteria; kingdom Bacillati; phylum Bacillota; class Bacilli; order Caryophanales; family Bacillaceae; genus Bacillus; species Bacillus sp. B4EP4a. The sequence goes on along the minus strand of NZ_VHIK01000005.1, from coordinate 74,247 downwards.
CCAAGGCAAAGAATAAAGATATCCAAGACGTGGTTGCAACAGTATTGAACCGTGATCGTCATTCGAAGATCATTCATGAACTTCGTGAGGCGGGGGCACGTATCAAGTTGATCAACGATGGAGATGTAGCGGGAGCCATAAATACGGCCTTTGATCTTACCGGTGTTGATATCTTATTCGGATCTGGCGGGGCTCCAGAGGGAGTTATTGCAGCCGTTGCCTTGAAATGCCTTGGAGGGGAAATTCAGGGTAAGCTCGTTCCTCATAGTGATGAAGAAGTGGAACGCTGTGGAAAAATGGGCCTTAATTTAGGAAAAGTCCTCAGAATGGAAGACCTTGTTCGCGGAGATGACGCAATTTTTGCTGCAACAGGTGTGACTGATGGAGAACTTTTACGCGGTGTACAATTTAAAGGGCATTACGGTGAAACACAATCCGTGGTCATGCGTGCTAAATCTGGTACCGTTCGATTCATTGATGGGCGTCACAGTCTTAAGATTAAACCGAATGGTTTGATTGACTGATAGCGTTTTTTAGAAAAATCACTTTTAAAAAGCGAGCGGTTTCATCGCTCGCTTTCTCTTTAAAAAAATTTAAGTTGAATAATTAAAATAAAAAAAGTAAAATAAAGCTTGGTCTACTATTAATAATTTAAAATCTGCCCTTTCACTCCAAACTTCAAGAAGCCTTCAAATAATTTTCTTCTTTACATGTAAAAATGTATCATCCTTTCTAAGAAAACTCTGGTCGGGTACATGGATTGCGGTTTTTCTTCCATCTAACAAACCATTTCTTTTTCAGTATGGGTGAAAACGTTTAATTAATAAAAGTGTGGTGTCATAATGAATTTAACTATTTCTAATTTAGAAAACATGAAACTAAAGGATCTATATGAGCACGCGCGTGAATATAAAGTTTCCTATTACAGCAAACTTTCAAAAAAGGAACTTATTTTCGCTATCCTGAAAGCACAAGCTGAGCAGGATGGTCTCCTATTCATGGAGGGCGTTTTAGAGATCATACCTTCAGAGGGCTTCGGTTTCCTGCGTCCAATTAATTATTCTCCAAGCTCGGAGGATATTTATATTTCTGCTTCACAGATCCGCAGATTCGATTTGCGAAATGGAGATAAAGTGTCCGGTAAGGTAAGGCCTCCAAAAGAAAACGAGCGCTATTATGGATTGCTGCATGTTGAAGCAGTCAATGGCGATAATCCGGAATCAGCTAAAGAGCGTGTCCACTTTCCAGGTTTAACACCGCTGTATCCAAACAGGCAAATTAAACTGGAAACGACACCGAAGAACTTATCGACCAGGATTATGGATGTCCTGGCACCGGTCGGTTTTGGGCAGCGTGGTCTGATAGTCGCACCGCCAAAAGCCGGTAAAACGATGCTCATCAAGGAAATTGCCAATGCGATAACCACAAACCATCCCGAATCGGAATTGATTGTACTGTTGATCGATGAACGCCCGGAAGAAGTGACAGACATTGAACGTTCAGTCGCAGGAGACGTGGTAAGTTCAACTTTCGATGAAGTGCCGGAAAACCATATCAAGGTGGCTGAGCTGGTGTTAGAACGAGCCATGCGCCTTGTGGAGCATAAACGGGATGTCATCATTTTAATGGACAGCATCACTCGACTTGCCCGTGCTTACAACCTTGTCATTCCGCCGAGCGGGCGTACACTATCAGGGGGTATTGACCCTGCTGCATTCCACCGTCCAAAACGCTTTTTCGGTGCGGCGAGGAATATCGAGGAAGGCGGCAGCCTGACGATCCTTGCTACAGCATTGGTAGATACGGGTTCAAGAATGGACGATGTCATTTATGAAGAATTTAAAGGTACGGGCAATATGGAGCTGCATTTAGATCGTGCCCTTGCCGAAAGACGCATCTTCCCGGCTATCGATATTCGTCGCTCAGGCACTCGTAAAGAAGAATTGTTAATTCCTAAAGATCGCCTGGATAAACTATGGGCCATTAGGAAAACGATGTCAGATTCACCTGATTTCTCGGAGAAATTCCTTCGCCGTCTAAAACAGACAAAAGGTAATGAAGAATTTTTCAGTAAGCTGGATGAAGAGATGTCAGAAATGAAAAAGGGGCCAGCGAGCGTAAAACGTTCTTAAACCCTGTAAGAAACAAACAGTTGCACAACTAGTCTTAAGTTGTTATAATGAGTTCATGTGTTTTTACAATAAATGTGAGGGTGCTTTTCCCTCAACTTGAAGTATATAACTCTGTTTCGAATGATTCAGGGCATAAGGAGCTGAAAAGAATGAAAACTGGAATTCATCCAAATTATAAGCTTTCAAAAGTAATTTGCTCTTGCGGAAACACTTTTGAAACTGGTTCAGTTAAAGAAGAGATCAAAGTTGAGACTTGTTCAGAGTGCCATCCATTCTATACTGGTCGTCAAAAATTCGCTGAAGCTGGCGGACGTGTTGATCGTTTCAACAAAAAATACGGTATTAAATAAGCCGGACTTTTTAAAAAACAGGCAAGTATTTTTCTTGCCTGTTTTTTCTTTTCCATAAACAAGTAAGAATTTTTATAAAGCCGGGTCGACTTCAATTATGGCCAAGGGATCGACAGGTGGAAGGGAGTAGCTGTTTCCATGTATGTAATGAAACAAACAGGCTGGATCGAGCTAATTTGCGGAAGCATGTTTTCAGGTAAATCTGAGGAATTGATTAAACGAGTCAGCCGTGCTCAATTTGCTAAAGAGCAAATAGCTGTATTTAAACCAGCTATTGATAATCGCTATGCGGAAGAGGCTGTCGTATCACATAATGGCTCTTCTGTGATGGCAAAACCGATTGCCCATTCAACGGATATTTTTAAGTATTTGGACAAGCCCCTGGATATCATTGCAATAGATGAAGTGCAATTTTTTGATCATGAAATTATCGGGGTTGCCCAGCATCTTGCGGACAGCGGTTATCGAGTGATCATGGCTGGACTCGATCAAGATTTCAGAGGTGAACCATTCGGTCCTATGCCTGTTCTATTATCGCTTGCAGAATCGGTGACTAAGCTGCAGGCTGTGTGTGAAGTGTGCGGATCACCTGCCAGCAGGACCCAGCGATTGATAGATGGGGAGCCGGCCTCCTATGATGAGCCGATCATCCTTGTGGGTGCATCGGAATCATACGAGCCCCGCTGCCGCCATCATCACGAAGTTCCGGGTAAGCAGGCTGTTGGGATCAAAGAACATATTTGAATGATGGTGCCCTATGATCCAATGAGATCGTAGGGTGCTTTTTTTATGAAGAAATGGTTGGGAATAATTATAAGTGGTGGTAAAACTGCTGAGGTTCATGACCAATACATGGAAGGGAAATAGAAGATAAATATTGCCCCATTTTGGGCAGGCTAACGGGGAAATGTTCTTCTTAACCAGTCAAAATGGAGGGAAAAAATATGAAATCGAAACTGCTTATTATGACGGCCTTTCTGCTTGCTGTACTAACGGCATGCGGCCAAAATGACAATGCAATAAATAATGATTCGGAATATGGGGATCAATCCCGTGATGGCAGGGATCTTGTTGGCAAGGGTTTAAATCAAGTATCCAATAAAGATTGGGACAATGAAACGGAACGGCCATCAGATCAGCTCCTCAACACACCGCATCATACATCCAATAATTCTCCATCCATGGGGCAGCAAATTGATGAAATCCGCGGAGTCATTGATTCTGAAACTAATTATGAGGCGGGCTCCGTTTGGTTTAATGGAAATACCATACATGTTACGGTCCATGATAAAGGCCAAATCAAGACGGAAAAAAAGAGAAAAGAGGAAATGCAGCGAATACAAAGTATGATAAACAGGGTTGTGCCTCAATATAATTTAGATGTCAAATTAAAGAAATAACGACATTTTTGAATCCTCTTTGACGTTGATTATTCACCTATACTATAATTAACCTAGAAGTGAACTGAGCTGGGGCACTGAGCTACTTATTTATAGTTAGAAAAGATGGATTACTTCCAAATCGTTTCAGATGTTTTTGGAAAATTTATGAGGTGAATAATTTGTTTGATCGTTTACAAGCAGTAGAAGATAGATATGAAAGATTGAATGAACTATTAAGTGACCCGGAGATCATTAATGACTCTAAGAAGCTAAGGGAATATTCTAAGGAGCAATCCAGCATTCAAGAGACCGCATCGACTTATAAAGAATATAAAGCGGTTCGTGAGCAACTCCAGGAAGCGAAGGCGATGCTGGAGGAGAAACTTGATGCGGATATGCGTGAAATGGTAAAAGAAGAGATCAATGAACTTGATGAGACCATAAAAGGCCTTGAGGATAAACTGAAAATATTGCTTATTCCGAAGGATCCTAACGATGATAAAAACGTGATCATGGAGATCCGCGGAGCGGCAGGCGGAGATGAGGCGGCTTTATTTGCAGGTAGTCTATACCGAATGTATAGCCGTTTTGCCGAGGTGCAGGGTTGGCGGACTGAAGTCATTGAAGCAAGTCCTACAGGGCTTGGCGGCTACAAGGAAATCATATTCATGATTAATGGCAATGGTGCTTATTCAAAATTGAAGTTCGAAAATGGAGCGCATCGCGTTCAGCGGGTACCTGAAACTGAATCAGGCGGACGGATTCATACATCAACAGCCACGGTTGCCGTGTTACCTGAAGCTGAGGAAGTGGAAGTTGAAATCCATGATAAGGATGTTCGTGTCGATACCTTTGCATCAAGCGGTCCTGGAGGGCAAAGTGTCAATACGACAATGTCAGCGGTGCGCTTGACTCATATTCCGACTAATACGGTTGTATCCTGTCAAGATGAAAAATCACAAATCAAGAACAAAGAAAAAGCAATGAAGGTTTTGCGTGCCAGGGTGTACGATAAAATCCATCGCGAAGTACAGGCGGAATATGATCAAAATAGGAAGCTTGCCGTTGGAACGGGCGATAGATCCGAAAGGATTCGCACTTATAACTTCCCGCAAAACCGCGTTACCGACCACCGTATTGGTTTAACGATTCAAAAATTGGATCAAATCATGGAAGGTAAACTGGATGAAGTCGTTGATGCATTAATCATGGAAGACCAATCTTCAAGGCTGGAAAATGCAGATGAGTAATTCTGCCGTGAAAGTGTTTGAAGCCCTTAAATGGGCTTCTTCTTTTTTAAAGGAAAATGATCGTGATGCCAATGCTGGGGAAATCCTGTTACAGCACTTTTTAAAACAAACTCGCTCCCAAATGCTGGCCAACCTTCATGATGAGCTTAGCGAAGCGGATTTTGGGCAATTTAAGGCCGCTATTGAGCTGCATGCTGAGGGAACGCCCATCCAATATATAATCGGCAGTGAAGAATTTTATGGACGGACCTTCTTTGTGAATGAAGAAGTGCTCATACCGAGACCTGAAACAGAAGAATTGATTTATTATGCTTTACGTAAAATCCCGGCCATTTTTATGGAGGGACAGAAGCTTCGTTTAGCTGATATTGGGACCGGCAGCGGCGCAATCGCCATAACGATGAAACTTGAAAAATCAAACTTGTTGGTGACGGCCACGGACATAGCGGAACCATCGCTTGAGGTGGCGCGGAAAAATGCCGAATCACTTGGTGCCGAAGTGGAGTTCATGCAAGGTGATTTGCTTTTGCCTTTCATAAACATAAATCAGAAGGTGGACGTCCTTTTATCGAATCCCCCATATATACCAGATGATGATCATGAATCCATGTCAGTAGTCGTGACAGGTCATGAACCGCATCGTGCATTATTTGCCGGTATCGATGGGCTGGATTTTTACCGCCGCTTTATGGAGCAGTTACCTCTGATCATGGAGGTGCCTGGGCTGATCGGTTTTGAAGTGGGCACTGGACAGGGTGAGGCGGTTGCCGATTTATTGAAGCGAACCTTTCCTGCCGCAGAAGTATCCATTGTAAATGATATTAATGAGAAAGATCGAATGGTCTTCGCTGTATTAAATTGATCCGTCTCTCCTTTTGAGACGGATATTTTTTTATGGAAACCACCCTCATTATCCTTTGGAATCTATATTTCCAGCAATCAACTTTTTTTATTTTTACTAGTTTAAGATAGCTGGAAAATGGTGAGACTAATTCATGTGAGGGGGCGAAGGCGATGAAAACTAAACATTTAGCCATTATTTATCTATTAATCTTAACTATAGGAACGATCGTAAGTATATATATGCCTAAAGCGGAGATGGTCGGTGCAGAAGCTACGAAGGTGATTCCGGATGAGGCGATTCGTCTGCGGATACTTGCTAATAGTGATGCAGAAAAGGATCAAGCGGTTAAACGGCTGATTAGGGATGAGGTAAATGAAGATATCACAAAATGGGTCCAAGAACTTACTTCTTTGGATGAAGCGAGGGATGTGATCACCTCGCATCTACCGGATATCCAAGCGACGGCTGAGGCAGTTATAAAGGAACAGGGTATGGAGCAGTCAGTTAAAGTCGATTTTGGACAAGCGGAATTTCCGACAAAACTCTACGGGCAGTATTTATATCCGGCAGGGGATTATGAAGCGGTGATTATCACGCTTGGGGAGGGGGAAGGCGCAAATTGGTGGTGTGTTCTATTTCCCCCATTATGTTTCCTGGATTTTTCAAATGGGACGGCTGTAAGTCAAAGTCCGATTGTCGAGGAAGAGGGTGAAGGATCCTTGAGTTCGGAAGGGAAGGCGTATGCTGCAACAAATGAAGAGGGTGCAGAGGAAGAAGTTGAAGAAGAAGTGCTGGTTAATAAGGAAAAAGGGCCCGAGGAAGTAGTTGAAGAGGAGGTAGTGGAGGAGAGCGTAAAAGAAGTACTGGAAGAAACGGTAAAAGAAGAGGTTACAGAGCCGGAAGTAAAGGAAGAAGTGACAGAAGCAAAAGATAAGGAAGAAGTGACAGAAGCAAAAGATAAGGAACAAGTGACGGAGGAAGCCATTGATGGGAATGTTGAAGAAAAACAGGTTGAACTTGCGGCATCCAATAAACAAGGTCAACAATTATATGAAGGGGAAAAGGAGCCTGAGGTGGAAGTGAAGTCTCTGTTTGCAGAAATCTTCAATGATCTATTTTAAAAAGGGGGCAGATGCCCTCTTTTTTTAAAATCAGATAATTTTGTAAACATATCCACAGGGTTATTAACAAAAAATCAAAAAAGTCTGTCATTAATCATTAATATCCACAAACTTATCCACGGATTCGATGTGGTTATCCCCAATTTGTGGATAACACTTGAATTATGTGTATAGTTCTTTTATACTTTCAAAGTATCTTTAAGTGAATTTATTACAATAATTTGAGAGAATCGTTCATATAAAAGCAATTATATAAAATAAGAAACGTTAAAAGGCGATGGTGTTCAAGATGAAAACGAAAATTTGGTCAGTGGATAAAAATGTGGATAATTTACAAAGTTATCCCCAGATTATACAATCAGCTGAATTGTTAAAGGCAAATCAAGTGGTTGCTTTTCCTACAGAGACCGTTTATGGACTGGGGGCGAATGCCAAAAATGATGAGGCAGTCAAAAAAGTGTTTGAGGCGAAGGGGCGTCCGAGTGATAATCCTTTGATCGTTCACATAGCCTCCGATGACCAGTTGTCAGGTATTGTAGAAGAGATTCCGGAACAGGCCAGGAAGCTAATGGCAGAATTTTGGCCGGGTCCTTTGACTTTGATCATGAAACGAAAACCGGGCCAGCTATCAAACCTTGTGACAGCTGGATTGGACACGGTGGCTGTAAGGATGCCAGATCATCAGGTTGCCCTAGGCCTTATTCGTGCAAGTGATTTGCCCATTGCGGCTCCAAGTGCAAATACTTCCGGGAAACCAAGCCCCACGTCAGCAAAACATGTTGAAGATGACTTGATGGGCCGGATTGCAGGCATAGTCGATGGCGGGACTACGGGTGTGGGCGTAGAATCCACAGTACTTGATTGCACTGTGGAAGTACCTGTTATTTTAAGGCCAGGCGGGGTGACCCTGGAACAGCTGGAAGCGGTAATAGGGGAAGTCAGGCAAGATGTCGCATTGAAGAATCAGGAAACGGCGCCAAAAGCCCCAGGCATGAAGTATACCCACTATGCTCCGAAGGCCCCTCTATATTTAGTCAAGGGTAATCAAGCTTTCCTTCAGAAGCTTGTGGATGAAAAAAGAACTGACGGGTTAAAGGTGGGCATCATAACGGCTTATGAACATCAACAGGATTATAAGGCGGATTATGTGGTTGTCCCAGGTTCGTTAGCGGATTTACATACTGTTGCGACAGGCTTATATGATGCTTTAAGACAGTTTGACGATCTGGAGGTCGATGTCATTTTTAGTGAAATGTTTCCTGACCATGGAATAGGAGCTGCGGTCATGAACCGGCTTGAGAAGGCTGCAGGCCATCAAATCATCAAGGAACATGTGTAATAAGGACTGATTTATCCTTCTATTTCTTTTCGGACATGCATAACATGTAGTAGGCACGTCCGAGGGGGATTTGAATGAATACATTTGCTGGAGAAATCATCACCTTATTGCTAATGGCATTCGCATTGGGAATGGATGCCTTTTCAGTCGGCCTTGGAATGGGAATGTTTAAGCTAAGGTTGAGGCAAATACTTTTTATAGGACTGACAGTAGGCATTTTTCATATTTGGATGCCCTTGCTTGGAATGGGGGCAGGCCGTTTCATTTCAGAAAAATTCGGGACCTTTGCTACATACGCTGGCGGTCTATTGTTGATCATTCTTGGTATACAGATGTTTATCCCTGGTAAAAAGGATGGAGCTGGTGTCAGGGAAAATAAGATGCTGGCTCCTATCGGGAAAGGTCTATTCATATTTGCTTTAGGGGTAAGCCTGGATAGCTTCTCGGTAGGATTGACACTGGGAATTTACGGTGCAAAAACGATTTTAACCGTTCTTTGTTTTGGGTTTGCTGCCACTCTATTAACGTGGGCTGGGCTTTTACTGGGTAGAAAAATGCAGGGCTTGCTTGGCGTGTATAGTGAGATTCTTGGCGGAAGCATCTTGTGTGCGTTTGGATTGAAATTATTATTCTCTTTTTGATCCGCTTGAATTCATATCATTCCTTCCTCAACTGTTCCGATTACTGGGGCGGTTTTTATTTTTCTTCGGACATAATGACGGTGATTTTTTTGACTATAATAAACGGGCGATAGCTTATAATGAATAAAAAAGGAGGCGTTAAAAATGATCCGAGTATTATTTGTATGTACAGGTAACACATGCAGAAGCCCGATGGCAGAAGCGATATTGAAAAATAAGAATATTGCGGGTGTTGAAGTGAAGTCCGCAGGTGTGTATGCTTCATCAGGCCAGGATGCTTCGCTGCATGCTAAAAATGTATTGGTTGAAAATGACATAGTGCATAATCATCATTCAACGCCCTTATCCAAGAAGGAAATGGAATGGGCGACTCATATTTTCACCATGACGGAAGGGCATAAATCGGTCATTACCCGGGCATACCCCAAAATGATCGATAAGACTTTTACTTTAAAAGAATTCATTATTGAGGATAAATATGATAGAGACATAATAGATCCGTTTGGCGGTTCTGAAGGCATTTACCGTGAAACGTTCAGGGAGTTGCAGGAATTAATAGAAGAATTAGAGAAAAGGCTTAAAGAATAAACGGGGTACATAATGTGGTCGCTGCAGTAAAAGATATTACTAAGCTTGTTGCCCGTCAATGCAAAGTGCAGGATCAAGGCAGTCCCAAGAAGTGGCTGCTATTGCAGAATAAGCATCTGCTGGAGCGGAAGAAGTGACGGCTACGACAAGTAAACAAGCGCTAGTCATGGAAAATGTCGAAAAATCGGCAATGGAACTTAAAGTGCAAGTGGAAAATGGTTAACAGGACCATTACCCGCTTTCACACTTGACATTTTACTGCAGGAAACCCGAGTTGGTTTCCTGCTTCTTTGCGGGGAAAAAGGATGGACATCCTTTATCTTTTCATAATTTTGTGACACAATAAAATCAAATGAAAAAGCTAGAGGAGGATTATGATGAAAGTTGCGATTGCTTCGGATCACGGTGGTATACATATTCGTGAAGAAATAAAGAATTTATTAAATGAGTTACAGATTCCATTTGAGGACTTTGGCTGTGAATGCAGTACGTCGGTGGATTATCCTGATTATGCTTTGCCGGTTGCTGAAAAAGTGGCGCGGGGTGAGTTCGATCGAGGCATTTTAATCTGTGGAACTGGAATTGGAATGAGCATTGCTGCCAATAAAGTTAAAGGAATACGATGTGCATTGGTTCATGATGTCTATAGTGCGAAATTGACCCGCCAGCATAATGATACCAATATGTTAGCGATGGGGGAACGCGTCATTGGCCCGGGTCTGGCCAGGGAAATTGCACAAACATGGCTGACTTCGGAATTTGAAGGCGGGCGTCATCAAAACAGGATCGGTAAGATTGCGGAGTATGAAGGTAAACATAGCTAATTCTTATGGTTTTTTGGAGAGACCCCTTTTCTACCGATAGCAAGTTTTCTTATTGAAAGGATGCGTTTTCATGACAAGTGATGCTACATTTTCAAATGAGCTTGAGATATGGGAAAACCAGTTTCGGGAACTTTTACATGAGTTTCAAGAACAGACAGCTTTAAAAGAGAAACAGCTACTGGTGATCGGCTGCAGTACAAGTGAAGTGATCGGGAAAAGGATCGGTACTGAAGGGACGCTCGATGTTGCAGGAATGATTTTTTCCGTAGTTAGGGATTTTCAAGGGAAAACGGGTGTTCAGGTTGCATATCAATGTTGTGAACATCTAAACAGGGCCTTGGTTTTGCAAAGAGAAACCGCGGTTCGATATGATTATGAAGAAGTTTCGGTTGTACCTGTAAGAACAGCTGGGGGATCGATGGCGACGTACGCCTACCAACAATGGAAAGATGCTGTCGTCGTCGAACATATTAAAGCAGATGCGGGGATAGACATTGGGGACACCTTCATTGGCATGCATCTGAAGCATGTGGCGGTTCCAATTCGCTCTGCCATTAAAGAAATAGGACATGCACATGTGACCATGGCAAAAACGCGTCCGAAACTGATTGGCGGGGAGCGGGCCGTTTATCAGGACATTTCTGATAACAAAAGTTGTACTTAATGGGTAAGTGGGACAGCATTTCTCGGATGGGGAATGCTGTTTTTTAATTGAATGCGAGCGAAATCGTAAAGCTCTTCACAAAAAAAACATTACTTTATAGTGCTAATAGAATGGTGATTTTGCTTATGAAATATAGGGTGAAAGAGCTATTTAGCATTATTTCGATGTTAAATACGAACGTTTTTAAATAAAAAAACATTTAACGTTCGATAAAATTAGACTATCACTTCTAAATTAGACATGTTAAAATGGAGTAGAATTTTCTAATAACTATTGGTAAGGCTTTTTCATGCTTTTTTGAAGGCATGTTGCACATAAATACTAAAAAGCGAATCACGCACAATTTGAGGAGGAATTACGGAATGAATCGTTTAGCAAAGCAAGATGAGCAAGTGTTTAACGCAATTCAACTGGAATTAGGGCGTCAAAGAAGTAAGATTGAGCTTATTGCTTCTGAAAACTTCGTGAGTGAAGCTGTCATGGAAGCACAAGGTTCGGTCTTGACTAATAAGTATGCAGAAGGATACCCTGGAAAACGTTACTATGGCGGATGTGAGTATGTAGACATCGTTGAAGATCTAGCACGTGAGCGTGCGAAAGAAATTTTCGGAGGAGAGTATGTGAACGTACAGCCTCACTCTGGAGCTCAAGCCAATATGGCCGTTTACTTTACTGTTCTTCAAACTGGAGACACGGTGCTTGGGATGAACCTTTCGCATGGAGGTCACTTAACACATGGAAGTCCAGTTAACTTCAGTGGTGTTAACTACAATTTTGTTGAATATGGTGTAGACGAAAAAGATCACCGTATCGATTACAATGATGTATTGGAAAAAGCGCGTCAGCACAAACCGAAATTGATCGTAGCGGGTGCAAGTGCATATCCACGGGAAATTGACTTCAAGCGATTCCGTGAAATTGCAGATGAAGTCGGGGCTTATTTAATGGTCGATATGGCGCATATTGCAGGTTTAGTTGCGGCTGGATTACATCAAAGCCCGATTCCTTATGCTGACTTTGTAACGACAACCACTCATAAAACACTTCGCGGACCACGCGGAGGGATGATCATCTGTAAAGAAGAATTCGGTAAGAAGATCGATAAATCCATCTTCCCTGGAATTCAAGGCGGTCCGTTGATGCATGTTATATCCGCTAAGGCTGTTGCATTTGGCGAAGCGCTTCAAGATGATTTTAAAGTATATGCACAACAAATCATCGATAATGCTAAACGCTTGGGCGAAGGTTTGAAGAAAGAAGGGTTCACCCTTGTTTCTGATGGAACGGACAATCACTTGATTCTTCTTGATGTGCGCTCTACTGGATTAACGGGAAAAATCGCAGAACATGTTTTGGATGAAATCGGTATTACCGTGAACAAAAATGCGATTCCTTATGACCCGGAAAAACCATTCGTAACCAGCGGTATACGTATTGGGACTGCGGCGGTGACATCACGTGGCTTCGGATTGGAAGACATGGATGAAATAGCTGCAATCATCGGACTTGTTTTGAAAAATAATGAAGACGCAGCTAAACTTGAAGAAGCAAAACAGCGTGTCGAATCATTAGCGAACAAATTTGAATTATATCCTTCATTGTAATTACGTAGCTGCTCCCTTTTAAAGGGAGCGGTTTTTTTGTATCTTATGGAAGGCCGGTGTTAGAAGAATCCGAATAGTGAAAATAGGTCTGACATCTAAACCTTTATTGAAGATTGAACCTTTTTTCTGTAAAATAGGTTGAAGTGAATTTTAAAAGACACGAAAATTTTTCTATTCGATTAGGGAAATCATAAAAAAGCGCAAAACTAAGCAATGGAATTGGAGAGATGCTAAATGGGAAAAGTTTATGTTTTCGATCACCCGTTAATTCAACACAAATTAGCCTATATACGTGATATAAATACAGGAACAAAAGAATTCCGTGAACTAGTGGATGAAGTTGCATCATTGATGGCATTTGAAATCACGAGGGATATGCCGCTGGAAGAGGTGGAAATCCAAACGCCTGTAAGCACAGCGAAAGTGAAAATGCTTTCTGGTAAAAAAGTGGGTATCGTCCCTATTTTACGTGCAGGCATAGGGATGGTGGACGGGATCATTAAGCTGATTCCTGCTGCAAAGGTCGGACATGTTGGACTTTACCGTGATCCTGAAACATTGAAACCGGTGGAGTATTATGCGAAAATGCCAAGCGATTTGGCTGAAAGGGAATGCATTGTCGTTGACCCGATGTTAGCCACTGGCGGATCAGCCATCGAAGCGATCCATTCCATTAAAAAGCGCGGTGCAGTCAATATTAAATTCATGTGTTTGATTGCAGCTCCAGAGGGTGTAGAAGCATTAAAAGAAGCCCATCCTGATGTTGATATTTATATTGCGGGTCTTGACGAAAAACTGAATGAACACGGGTATATCGTTCCAGGTCTTGGAGACGCGGGAGATCGTTTATTCGGCACAAAATAAGGAGAGAAACTGAGGTGTCACGAATGAATAAACCGATAAAAGTCATGACCATTTTCGGGACGAGACCAGAAGCTGTCAAAATGGCCCCCTTAGTACTCGAATTTCAAAAACACCCAGAATATTTCAAGCCGATCGTTGCTGTTACGGCTCAGCATCGCCAAATGTTAGATCAAGTTCTCGAACTATTTTCGATACAGCCGGACTATGACTTGGACATAATGAAGGAAAGGCAAACGCTTGCTGACATTACAACAAGAGCATTAAATGGTCTTGATTCAGTAATGAAGGAAGCCAAACCTGATATTGTTCTTGTACACGGTGATACAACCACAACGTTTGTCGCAAGTCTGGCAGCTTTTTATAATCAAATTGTCATTGGGCATGTAGAAGCAGGGCTGCGCACATGGAATAAGTATTCCCCCTATCCGGAAGAGATGAATCGGCAGCTTACAGGTACTATGGCAGATTTGCATTTTGCGCCGACTTCGAAAGCGGAGGAGAATCTGCTGAACGAAAACAAGAAGGATAATATCTTCGTAACGGGAAATACGGCAACCGATGCTTTAAAAACTACTGTACGTTCCACGTATTCCCATCCAGTTTTAAATGGACTTGGAGAAGACAGGCTCATTTTGCTTACAGCCCATCGCAGGGAAAACCTTGGCGAACCCATGAGGAATATCTTCAGGGCCGTGAAGAAAATCATTGCTGAGCATGATGACGTTCAAGTGGTATATCCTGTCCATTTAAATCCGCTTGTTCAGGAATTGGCAAACGAAATTCTCGGGGACGATCCGAGGGTTCATTTGATTGAACCGCTGGATGTATTGGATTTCCATAACTTCGCTTCAAGAGCCTATCTGATTTTGACAGATTCTGGAGGAATCCAGGAAGAGGCACCGTCACTTGGTGTACCTGTCCTAGTTTTAAGGGATACGACCGAACGTCCTGAGGGGATTGCTGCTGGAACCTTAAGATTGGCGGGTACTGATGAACAAAACATATATAATTTGGCACATGAATTGCTCACCGATCATGAGGTGCACGAAAAAATGTCCAAAGCTTCAAATCCATATGGGGATGGAAATGCTTCGGTCCGCATCGCTGAAGCCATCCGTTACTATTTTAAGCAAGCAGACATGCCACCAACTAGATTTGACTCATAAAAAAGGAAAAGCCATGCGCTTTTCCTTTTTTTATTTGCATACTCCAAGGTTGTTGAGAAAAGATAACAGCTAAGGGGATGATTATGTTGGGAAAGAAAACGTTCATAGTGTTTGTTTTCCTTTTTATATTTATTTATCAAAATGAAAAGGGATTGGCATCCGTCATTCTGCCGCCTTTACCAAAACTATCTGAATCTAAGGAAGTAACGGTTGTTGTCACGATGGATAAGGTGTTTCAACGAAAAAAAATCGAAAAACTGCTTGAGAAATATCCATCTCTTCAATTACGGAATGTTTATTCAGTTGCCCTGAAAGGATTTTCCGTTCAGGGGAAAATGAATGAGATAGAACAACTTAAAAAGGAGGATGAAATTCAGGCTGTAACGGAAGTAACCGTTTATCAAGCGGTGTTGGATAAAAGTGTCCCATACATAGGAGGAGGAAGGGTCAGGGGTTTCTTTGATAAGGAGAATCACCGGATCACCGGGAAAGGGGTAAAAGTAGGAATCATAGATACTGGAATCGATTATACACATCCAGATTTGCAACGTGCTTATAAAGGAGGGAAGGATCTGGTAGATGGTGATGAAGATCCGATGGAAACCAAAAATCAAGGCGACCTGGATACATTACATGGGACTCATGTGGCAGGCATCATTGCAGCCAATGGAAAAATGAAAGGCGTCGCACCAGAAGCGGAGATATATGCATATCGAGCTTTGGGACCAGGTGGTGCAGGAGATACAGACCAAGTCTTGATGGCTATTGAGTCAGCCATGAAGGATAGGGTGGATGTATTGAACCTCTCTCTTGGCAATAACATCAATGGCCCTGATTTACCTATCTCACTTGCGTTGAATAAAGCTGTGGAAAGCGGCATCGTTGCCGTGACATCCAACGGGAATTCCGGTCCTGCTGTATGGACCGTAGGCTCACCCGGAACAGCGGAAAAAGCGATTTCCGTTGGGGCATCGACTCCTCCCTTAAGGGTTCCGTATATGATTTACGGACTTGGGTCGAAAAAGCATCAATCGCATTTAACCGTGTTTCAAGGTTCTAAAAAATGGAACCTGACGTTTTCCGAGGATGTCATATTTGGGGGTCTGGGTAATGAAAAGGACCTGAAACATGTTCGGGATAAGATTGTGTTGATGGAACGTGGCACACTTACCTTCCAGCAGAAAGTATCCAATGCAGAGAAGGCAGGTGCAAAGGGGGTAATTGTTTATAATAATACAAGCGGGACCTTTACTGGAAGCTTGGAAAAAGAAATGAACATCCCAGCTGCTTCTATTAATAGAAGAGATGGATTACAGCTAAAGCAAATCATGGAGCAAGGGCAGAGCAAAACCGTTCAATTTGTTTATAAGAACGAGCAGGATAAGCTCGCAGATTTTAGCTCCAGGGGACCGGTAACCGTATCATGGGGAATAAAGCCTGACGTATTGGCACCGGGAGTGGAAATTGAAAGTACCATCCCTAAAGGATATATGTCCCTGGATGGAACAAGTATGTCCGCACCGCATGTTGCAGGAGCATGCGCCTTAATCCTGCAAAAACACCCCGAATGGAACCCGGAGCAAGTGAAATCTGCATTGATGAGCACTTCCAAACCATTGAGGAAATCTAAGAATCAATTGTATCACACATATGAACAGGGGGCTGGACGCATCCGGGTCGACGAAGCATTAAAAGCGGACACGCTCTTGAGTCCAAGCTCATTGTCTTTTGGGATGTATACGAAAAAAGAAGGAATTGAAGAGCATCATGAAACGATAGTCATAGAAAATACCGGAACGGAAATGAGGAAGTACTCTTTCATGGTTCCATTGAAAGAGACGGGACTTACTTGGGAATTGCCGAAATCCCTTACTTTGAATCCGAAGGAAAAAAAACGGATAAAAGTGGGGCTGCAGGTCAACCCAGCCGAGCTTAAAAAAGGAGTCTTTGATGGATACCTCATTATAATGGAAGGAACCAAAAGAATATCCCTTCCTTATTTATATGTAAAGGAAGAGCCTGATTACCCAAGGATAATGGGATTTGATTTTGGCCAAGGGGACCAGAAAGGCACATATCGATACGAAATGTACCTTCCGCGTGGGGCTGAAGAATTCGGTATTGCCCTTTATGAGGAAGATAGCTTGAAATTCGCTGGATATTTGGATTGGTCCAAATCGGCACCTTCCGGTTTGATCAAAAAAGATGTATTGAAAAAGAACTTGCCGCCTAAGGGAGTGTATAAAGCGATAATCTTTGCGAGAAAGGGTGGAAGGGAAGATCGGATAGAAAAGACGTTACTTATTGAGTGAATAGAGGATAATAAGTAAAATAAAATGGATGTCAATAGTATAAAAAAGATAATTTGTGAACAATTCGTTAATAATTACAAACCTGTGACAAATTTCACTAACCACTCATTGACATTGATTCTTGCCTATTGTATGCTAACTAAGGATGTAAAATGAGAGGGGTTTCATACGTTAATAACGTGTCAAATAGAAGCTAGTTTTTGACCTTCTATTTGGACTTGTTACGGGCAAATTCCCTAGCTAAACACAGATACTACAATATTTCTAGGGAGATTACATGACAAAATGCTAGAATTGGAAAAAATGTTCAATAGGCAGCTAAAATACATGTTGTATTTAATGGGTATTTATGTACTCGGGGTGGGCTTCACTTCACATGATTCAGTCTTCCAAGGATTATTGCTTGGAACAGCCTTCAGCCTATTTATATTCTGGTCAATGGTCAAAAAGAACAAAAAGTTCGCTCAAGAGGTTGCCGAAGGTAAGAAAACGCGCTCCCTTGGTAGTTTAACTAGAATGTCTGTAGCGGGTTTAGCTGCAATTATTGCATTGAGATATCCTGACGAGTTTCAAGTGGTCTGCGTGGTAGTGGGATTAATGACAGTTTACTTTGTCATTATGATAGATTATTTTATGCAAAACATACGTAGGTAGTAAAGAAGAGAGGTGAATACTGTTGAATCATGAAGCTCCTATGTGGGAATTTATGGATACTGGAATACATTTCAACTTGGCTAATGTTCTTATGATGACTATCGCAAGTCTCATTGTCTTCATTATTGCTGTAGCAGCAACTCGAAAACTTGCGATGAAGCCAACAGGAATCCAAAACTTTATCGAATGGGTTATGGATTTTGTGAAAAATATCATCAACAGCAATATGGATTGGCGTACGGGTGGTCAGTTCCTTATGTTGGGAATGACATTAATATTGTACGTATTTGTTTCAAACATGTTAGGATTGCCGTTCTCGATTGTAATAGGGCATGAACTTTGGTGGAAATCACCTACATCAGATCCAGCAATAACTTTAACCTTGGCAGTTATGGTAATGGGTTTAACTCATTATTATGGTATCAAGATGAGAGGCATGAAAAATTATGCCAAAACTTATGTCCAACCAATGGGTTTCTTGTTTCCGTTAAAGATTATTGAGGAGTTCGCTAATACGTTAACTCTAGGATTGCGGCTTTACGGGAATATTTATGCGGGTGAGTTACTATTAACTTTACTTGCTGGACTAGGAACAAGTGGTGTTGTGGGTGCAGCCACTGCTGCATTACCAATGTTAGCTTGGGAAGGATTTAGTATCTTTGTCGGCTCCATTCAAGCTTTTATCTTTACTATGTTAACGATGGTTTATCTTTCCCATAAAGTAAGTGACGACCATTAATTATAAATATTGTTCATTTTGAACATTATATTGATGAAAAAATAAAACAACATTTCAAGGAGGAAATTTATCATGACAGGTTCTTTAGGTCTTATAGCTGCTGCTATCGCAGTTGGATTAGGTGCACTAGGTGCGGGTATTGGTAATGGTCTTATCGTAGGGCGTACAATTGAAGGAATGGCTCGTCAGCCAGAAGCTCGTGGTATGCTTCAAACTACAATGTTCGTTGGTATTGCGTTAGTTGAGGCACTTCCAATCATCGCTGTAGTTATCGCGTTTATTGTAATGGGTAAATAAGATAACTTGAAAAAGTTCAATAATGGCGAAGATGATCCAAGGAGACCCTTCGCCATTGCTCTGTGTTAAAGTGAACATTTATGACAGTGATACTGTCAATCGAAAATACAGAACTTCAATAGTGAATCTCATGAAGGGAGTGAACCGAGCGTGTTAACAAGCAATTATGTTCTTGGTCAAGCAGCCCACTTTAATGGTGGGGATATCATATACCAGCTTGTAATCTTTATTATTTTGTTAGCGTTGCTTAAGAAGTTTGCATGGGGTCCGCTAATGGGCATCATGAAAGAACGTGAAGAGCATGTTGCGAATGAAATTGAAGCAGCTGAAGTTAGTAGAAAAGAAGCACTGAAATATTTAGAAGAACAGCGTGAAATCGTAAAACAATCTCGCACTGAAGCGGGACAACTTATAGAGAATGCTAAGCAACAAGGCGAAGCACAGCGCGAAGATATTATTAATCAAGCGCGTGCAGAGGCTGAACGTGTTAAAGAATCAGCAAAACGTGAAATCGTTCAAGAGAGAGAAAAAGCAGTTGCCGCCTTACGCGAGCAAGTAGCTTCATTATCTGTTATGATCGCCTCTAAGGTGATTGAGAAAGAACTTTCATCAGCTGATCAAGAAAAACTAATCAATGAATATATTCAAGAGGCAGGAGAAGGTAAATGAGCGATATAACTGTAGCAGGACGTTATGCTGTAGCTCTTTTCCAAATTGCGAAAGAGCAAAATCTCATTAACCAACTTGAAGAAGAGCTTCGCATAGTGAATGACGTTTTCACAAATGATAAAGAGCTATTAAACTTCTTGGCTCATCCTAAAATGACTAGCGATGCAAAAAATACATTGCTTGCAAATGCATTTGCAAGTCTTTCGTCTTCCGTTCAAAATACTGTAATGTTAATGGTGGAGCGTCATCGTACAGGTGAAGTGACTGCTATGGCACAAGAGTTCATTGAACTTGCGAATGAAGAAAATTCAGTTGCGGACGCGACTGTTTATACAGTTAATCCTTTAACTGAAGCTGAAGCGGAAGCTGTGTCTTCAGCTTTTGCTGCAAAAATCGGCAAACGTCATTTGCGTATCACTAATGTTACGGATAGCAGTATTCTTGGCGGCATCAAACTTCAAATCGGTAACCGTATTTATGACGGAACGATAAGCGGGAAGCTTGATCGCCTTAGCAAACAACTATTAGGTTAATATTCACAGATAGGGGTGAAATTCATGAGCATCAAAGCTGAAGAAATCAGTGCGCTGATTAAAAAGCAGATTGAAAACTATCAGTCGGAAATTAAAGTAAGCGATGTAGGTACAGTAATCACTGTTGGTGATGGTATCGCTCGCGTTCATGGTTTAGATAATGCAATGGCTGGGGAGCTCTTAGAATTTTCTAATGGTTCAATGGGATTGGCACAAAACCTTGAGCAAAATAACGTAGGTGTTGTTATTCTTGGACCATTCAGAGACATTCAAGAAGGCAGTGAAGTACGCCGTACTGGCCGTATCATGGAAGTGCCAGTTGGAGAAGAATTAATCGGACGTGTCGTGAATCCGCTAGGACAACCATTAGATGGTCTTGGCCCAATCGCTACAACAAAAACTCGTCCAATCGAAAGCCCTGCTACAGGTGTTATGGACCGTAAATCTGTTCATGAGCCATTACAAACAGGGATTAAAGCAATCGATGCTCTAGTACCAATCGGACGCGGACAACGTGAGTTAATCATTGGTGACCGTCAAACTGGTAAAACATCAGTTGCGATCGATACAATCCTTAACCAAGCTGACCAAGACATGATCTGTATTTATGTTGCTATTGGTCAAAAAGAATCAACAGTTCGTGGAACAGTTGAGACACTACGTAAAAATGGTGCACTAGATTACACAATTGTTGTATCTGCATCAGCTTCTCAACCAGCACCACTTTTATACCTAGCTCCATATGCTGGTGTGACTATGGGTGAAGAGTTCATGTTCGCTGGCAAGCACGTTTTAGTGGTATATGATGATCTTTCTAAACAAGCATCAGCATACCGTGAACTTTCCTTGCTTCTTCGCCGTCCTCCAGGTCGTGAAGCATTCCCTGGGGATGTATTCTACTTGCACTCCCGCTTACTTGAGCGTGCAGCTAAATTGAATGACACTTTAGGTGCCGGTTCAATTACTGCGCTTCCATTTGTTGAAACACAAGCAGGCGATATCTCTGCTTACATTCCAACAAACGTTATTTCCATCACAGATGGACAAATCTTCTTACAATCTGATTTGTTCTTCTCAGGTGTACGTCCTGCGATTAACGCTGGTCTTTCCGTATCCCGTGTTGGTGGATCTGCACAAATTAAAGCGATGAAAAAAGTTGCTGGTACATTACGTCTAGACTTAGCTTCTTATCGTGAATTGGAAGCATTCTCCCAATTCGGTTCTGATCTTGATGCTGCTACTCAAGCAAAACTTAACCGTGGTGCTCGTACAGTTGAAGTTCTTAAGCAAGATCTAAATAAACCAATTAAAGTTGAAAAACAAGTCATGATTTTCTATGCATTGACTAAAGGTCATCTAGATGATATTCCAGTATCGGATATCCTTCGTTTTGAAGAAGAATACTATGTGTTCCTAGATCGTTCTCATCCAGAATTATTAGATCACATTCGCACAACTAAAGGTCTTCCTGAAGACGCTGCTATCGTTGCTGCAATTAACGAGTTCAAAAAGAACTTCGTTATTTCTGAATAATAAGGTCTAACTAATTTATAAAGGGTGGTGAGAATGAATGGCCTCTTTACGCGATATTAAGTCTCGGATTACTTCAACGAAAAAGACGAGTCAAATTACAAAAGCGATGCAGATGGTATCTGCTTCTAAAATGAACCGTGCTGAAGCTAATGCTAAAGCATATGTTCCATATATGGAAAAAATTCAAGAAGTAGTATCAAGTATTGCGAACGGAAGTACGGGTGCATCTCATCCAATGCTTGTCTCACGTCCAGTGAAGAAAACCGGTTACCTGGTAATCACATCGGACCGCGGATTGGCAGGTGCATACAACAGTAGCATCCTTCGCCACGTTCATAAAACTATTCTTGAACGCCATAAATCCAATGATGAGTTCGTCATTATCGCAATCGGAAGGGTTGGCCGTGATTTCTTTGTCAGCCGTAATATGCACGTAGAGCTTGAAGTAACTGGGGTTCCCGATCAGCCGTCTTTCGCTGACATTAGCTCCCTTGCTAAATCAACAGTGAATTTGTATCTAAATGAACTGTGTGATGAGCTTTATATGTACTATAACCATTATGTCAGCCCAATCCAGCAGGATGTAACGGAAACGCAAGTCCTTCCTTTAGCTGACTTTGATACTTCCAATGCAGCATTGACTTCTTATGAATTTGAACCGAATGCAGAAGAAATTCTTGAGGTATTACTACCTCAGTACGCAGAAAGTTTAATTTATGGTGCTTTGTTAGATGGTAAAGCAAGTGAGCACTCTGCACGTATGACTGCAATGAAAAATGCAACCGATAATGCGAAAGAATTGATCGACTCGCTTTCATTGCAATATAACCGTGCACGTCAGGCCGCAATTACTCAAGAAATCACGGAAATTGTTGGCGGTGCAGCAGCTTTAGAATAAAATCATTAACGGGGACGGTCGGCCCGAACGAAGCTTGGCCGTTCCATAATCTCGATAGTCGTTATAAGCAACGTTAGGAGGGAAAACGATGAATATAGGACGCGTTACTCAAGTTATGGGTCCGGTTGTTGACGTGAAATTCGAAGACGGACAACTTCCTAAGATCTATAACGCGTTAAGAATCGAAAATACAGCGTCTGGTACAGGACTAACTCTTGAAGTGGCCCTTCAACTAGGTGATAATACAGTTCGTACTGTAGCAATGTCTTCCACTGATGGTTTAACTCGTGGTGCAGAGACTGTTGATACAGGAGCTCCAATTTCCGTTCCTGTAGGTGAAGTAACTCTAGGCCGCGTTTTCAACGTATTAGGGGAAAACATTGACCTATTTGAACCACTTACAGCAGAGGTGCGTCGTGATCCAATTCACAGACAAGCACCAACTTTTGAGGACTTATCAACAACAGTTGAAATTCTTGAAACTGGTATTAAAGTAGTAGATTTACTTGCACCTTACATCAAAGGTGGTAAAATCGGTCTCTTCGGTGGTGCTGGTGTTGGTAAAACTGTACTTATCCAAGAACTTATTAATAACATCGCACAAGAGCACGGCGGTATTTCAGTATTCGCTGGTGTAGGTGAGCGTACTCGTGAAGGAAATGACCTTTTCTACGAGATGACTGATTCTGGTGTTATTAAGAAAACAGCGATGGTATTCGGACAAATGAACGAGCCACCAGGTGCACGTATGCGTGTAGCTCTAAGTGGTTTGACAATGGCTGAATATTTCCGTGACGAACAAGGACAAGACGTTCTTTTCTTCATCGATAACATCTTCCGTTTCACTCAAGCAGGTTCAGAGGTTTCTGCCCTTCTAGGCCGTATGCCTTCAGCGGTAGGTTACCAACCAACCCTTGCTACAGAAATGGGTCAATTACAAGAACGTATCACATCAACTAATAAAGGTTCTGTTACATCTATTCAAGCGATCTATGTACCTGCTGATGACTATACGGATCCGGCTCCAGCTACAACTTTCGCTCACTTAGATGCAACAACTAACCTTGAGCGTAAACTTTCTGAAATGGGTATCTACCCAGCAGTTGATCCATTGGCTTCTTCTTCTCGTGCTCTTAGCCCAGAAATCGTTGGAGCTGAGCACTATAAAGTAGCTCGTCAAGTTCAATCAACTTTACAGAAATATAAAGAACTTCAAGATATTATTGCGATCTTGGGTATGGACGAGTTAAGCGAAGACGAAAAAGTAATCGTGCAACGTGCTCGTAGAATTCAAAACTTCTTGTCACAAAACTTCCACGTGGCTGAACAATTTACTGGTCAAAAAGGATCTTATGTACCAGTTAAAGAAACAGTCCAAGGATTCAAAGATATCCTAGCTGGAAAATATGACGAACTTCCTGAAGATGCTTTCCGTCTAGTTGGCCGCATCGAAGAAGTTGTTGCTAAAGCAAAAGAAATGGCTTAATTAAAGGGACCTAGGAGGGAATGAAATGAAGACCATTAAAGTCAATGTTGTTACTCCCGATGGCCCAGTATATGATGCAGAAGTTGAAATGGTAAGCACTAAAGCTAAAAGCGGTGAGCTAGGAATCATGGCTGGACACGTTCCAACTGTAGCCCCGCTTACCATTGGTGCTGTCCGTCTTAAAAATGGAAGCAACACAGACTATGTAGCTGTAAATGGTGGCTTCTTGGAAGTTCGCCCTGATGTGGTAACCATTTTGGCTCAATCTGCTGAAAGAGCTGAAACTATCGATCTTGCACGTGCTCAAGCAGCAAAAGCCCGTGCTGAACAAAGATTGCAGAACAATGATGGATCAAATGATGCCAAAAGAGCTGATTTAGCGCTTAAACGTGCCATCAACCGAATCCAAATTGCAGAAATGCGATAACTTTAATTTATGAAAGCACCTGATCAAACCATTCGTGGTAAGATCAGGTGTTTTTTTATCCAGAAAGTTTTTGAGGATTATTGATATTTAATATCGGAATTAGGAAAAAAAGGTCGAATTATAGAGTAAAGTATTTTCCATTTTAAACCTTAACTCGTCGACATGATTTTATCCTAATGTTATAATGTATACGCTTACATTTATTGCTTCATACCCCCTCCTTTCACGTTGCTTCTAAAAGAATGTTACCCTGCATAATATTTAAAACGGTATCCAAAAAGAAGACAAGCAAATTTGAATTGTACCCATTTAACATGAATTATCCATAAAGGGAGATGAACATGGGACAGCTGCATATTTACCAAAATAATTATTTAATTGTATTTGTTTTCCTTTGTCTTGGCATTTTATTACCTGTGATCGCTTTATTTCTTGGTAGACTGCTAAGGCCGTATAAACCGACAGATATGAAATATACGACTTATGAAAGTGGAATCGAACCTTTTCAGGATTCAAGGGTTCAATTCAATGTCAGGTATTATCTATTCGGATTGATGTTCGTCATATTTGATGTAGAAACGGTTTTTCTTTATCCATGGGCGGTTGCCTATGATGAACTCGGACTGTTTGCTTTGATTGAAATGCTGTTTTTTGTCCTGATCCTAATGCTTGGGCTAATCTACGCTTGGAAAAAGAAGGTGTTAAAGTGGAATTGAAGTTGGATGAACTTACCCCTAAAGAAATGGAAGAAATGCGCCATAGTATTTTTTTATCCACACTTGAGCAAATAAAAGGCTGGGCTAGAAGTAACTCACTCTGGCCAATGACTTTCGGTTTGGCATGTTGTGCAATTGAAATGATGGGTGTCGGTTCCTCTCATTATGATTTGGACCGATTTGGTTCATTTTTTCGGACATCACCCAGACAATCAGATGTCATGATTGTTTCAGGAACGGTAACGAAAAAAATGGCTCCAATAATAAGTAGATTATACGAACAAATGCCAGAACCGAAATGGGTTATTGCGATGGGATCCTGTGCAACTGCTGGTGGGCCTTATGTTCACTCTTACTCAGTGGTCAAGGGGGTAGATCAAATTGTACCTGTCGATGTATATATACCGGGTTGTCCCCCAAACCCAGCTGCACTTATTTATGGGATCAATAAATTAAAAGAAAAAATCCGTTACGAGGCGAAAACCGGAAAGCGGGTGATATAGATGAGTGAAAAGGAGGACTTAGCAAAACAAAAAGCGGAGGCAGCGGCCAAGGCGAAGGCTGAAGCACTGGCCCGAAAACAGGCGAAAGAAGAAGCGGTGGAAAAGCCGGAAGGCGAAATGGATAAAGCGAAACAAAAAGCGGAGGCAGCAGCCAAGGCGAAGGCAGCGGCATTAGCCAGAAAACAGGCAAAAGAAGAAGCGGCGGAAAAGCCGGAAGGCGAAATGGATAAAGCGAAACAAAAATCGGCGGCAGCGGCCAAGGCGAAGGCAGCTGCATTGGCCCGAAAACAGGCGAAAGCTGAAAGTGCGGAAAAGCTGGAAGGCGAAATGGATATAGCAAAGCAAAAAGCAGCGGCAGCGGCCAAAGCGAAAGCGGCTGCTGCTGCGAAGAGCAGGACTGCTGTAAAGGAAAGCGAGGAAGTTAACACCCCTAGCGAACTTTCCCCAAATCAGTCGAAACTGGATCAAATCGTTTCTGCTATTGAGAGCCATATAGGACAAGGGGCATTATTAGAGCACTATATTAATAGATTATCAAAAGATGTACCCACTTTAGTGGCTAATCCGGATACATATTTCTCAATAGCAAAATTTCTGCGGTACGATGAACAGCTTAACTTTTCGTATTTATCGGAACTTCATGGTACGGACTTTGAAACCCATATGGAAATCTATGTACATTTACATTCATTCAAAATGAACCAATCAGTTGCCTTGAAAGTGAAACTTGATAGGGATTCTCCCGTTATTCCATCATTGGTCCCATTATGGTCAGGAGCAAATTGGCCAGAATGTGAGGCGTATGATTTATTAGGTATTAACTTTTATGAACACCCTGATTTAAAGCGGATTTTACTTGGTGAAGAATGGAAAGGGTATCCCCTTAGAAAAGATTATCAGCCTTATGATGTGGAGGTGTAAGCCCAATGTTAAGGACGGAAGAAATGCTTCTCAATGTCGGGCCGCAGCATCCGAGTACACATGGTGTTTTTCGGCTTGTCATCAAGATTGACGGTGAAATTATAAAAGAGGCAACACCTGTCATTGGGTATTTGCATCGCGGTACGGAAAAACTAGCGGAAAATCTGCAATATACACAAATAATCCCATATACCGACCGGCTCGATTATCTAGCGGCAATGACAAACAATTATGTGCTTTGCCATGCTGTTGAGACAATGATGGGGGTGGAGATCCCCGAAAGGGCAGAATATTTGCGGGTTATCGCAATGGAATTGGGCAGAGTGGCAAGCCACCTTGTCTGGTGGGGTACATACTTGCTGGATATAGGTGCGACGAGCCCTTTCCTATACGCATTTCGAGAACGTGAAATGATCGTTAATTTATTGACTGAATTGTCAGGGGCGCGCCTTACATTCAATTATATGCGTGTCGGAGGCGTGAAATGGGATGCTCCTGAAGACTGGATTGCGAAGGTTGCCGAGTTTGTCCCTTATATGAGGGAGCAGCTTGCCGGTTACCATGAGCTTGTGACAGGTAATGAAATCTTTGTTAATCGGGTTAAAGGGGTAGGCATCTATACGAAAGAAGAAGCTCTGCAGTATTCGCTTAGCGGTGCCAACTTAAGGTGTACAGGTGTGGAATGGGATTTACGAAAAAATGAGCCATATTCCATTTACGACAGGTTCACATTTGATGTTCCTACAAGGGAAGAGGGTGATGCCTTTTCACGCTATCACTGTAGAATGGAAGAAATCGAAGAATCACTGAAAATCATCGAGCAGGCGGTTGAGCAATTTCCAGAAGGGCCGATCCTTGCTAAGGTCCCTAAAATAATAAAGGTTCCTAAGGGTGAAGCATTTGTCCGAATTGAATCGCCAAGAGGGGAAATAGGCTGTTATATCGCGAGTGAAGGGAAAAAGGAGCCATACCGTTTGAAATTTCGCAGACCTTCATTTTATAATCTGCAAATTCTTCCGAAATTATTGGAAGGGGAAAATATGGCGAACTTGATAACGATATTAGGTGCAATCGATATCGTTTTAGGGGAGGTTGATGGATAAATGATCAAGGATCTTCTCCACTCCGCTCCAAGCCTACTGAATTTTGGCATTTTTTTTGGTTTGGCAGTCCTGCTCCTGTTCGTCGTATTAGGGTTTGTAACCTATGGAATCCTTTCAGAACGAAAAATCATGGGATTCATGCAAATGCGTGTCGGCCCAAACCAAATTGGGGGGAAATGGGGTCTCTTGCAGACCGTTGCTGACGTTTTGAAACTTCTGATCAAGGAAGATACGATACCCAAAAAAGCTGATAAGCCGTTATATATTTTAGCTCCGGTAATTGCTTTTGCTCCTGCTTTCATGGTCCTTGCCACCTTGCCGTTCACCGATGCCTTCCAATTTGCGGATATAGGTGTCGGACTGCTTTATTATATTGCGATATCCGGCATATCGACCATCGGCATCGTCACTGCGGGTTGGGCTTCCAATAATAAATATTCTTTGATTGGCGGAATGAGGGCAGCCGCGCAAATGATATCTTATGAGATCCCATTGGTGATGTCGCTAGTGGGAATCGTCCTCCTAACAGGCAGTTTAAACTTGAATGATATAGTTGCAGCCCAGGAAAAGGTTTGGTTCATTTTTCTTCAGCCGATTGCGTTTATCGTGTTTTTTATTGCAGCGGTTGCCGAGTTGAACAGGGTTCCTTTTGACCTTCCGGAAGCGGAATCCGAACTTGTTGCAGGCTATCACGTTGAATACTCTGGATTTCGATGGGCTTTCTTTATGTTATCCGAATATGTGTATATGTTTGCAATGGCAACGCTAACCACTGTATTATTTTTAGGAGGATGGAATTCTATTCCGTTTTTGGATTTTATTTCGGCAGCCATCTGGTTCGGTTTGAAGTTCAGTGCCGTATTCTATGTATTGGTCTGGATTCGTGTAACCTTTCCTCGTATAAGGGCCGATCAATTGATGGAATTCGGATGGAAAGTGCTGCTTCCGGTTGCATTAGCAAATATATTTTTGACGGCACTAATAAAAGAATTGATTAACCTTTTTTAGAAACATAAGCTGGTCGGAAAGCGAGGGATTTATATGCTTGGTTTAGCAAAAGGTTTAACCTATACATTAAAGAACTTGACGAGGAAAAAAGTGACCTATGACTACCCGAATGAGCCGCTTCCGCTCCCTGACCGATTCCGCGGAATCCAAAAATTCTATCCTGAAAAGTGTATTGTATGCAATCAATGCGTGACGATTTGTCCAACGGATTGTATTCAATTAACTGGTAAGAAACATCCGGACCCATCGAAAAAAGGGAAAATCATCGATACGTATGACATCAATTTCGAGATTTGCATTTTATGTGATTTATGTACGGAGGTCTGCCCTACAGAAGCGATCGTGATGACGAATCAATTTGAGCTGGCAGAGTATAGCCGTGATCATCTATTTAAAAATCTGGAGTGGCTGGATGAAAATGATGAAAATATCCGGAAGGTGAATAAAGTATGAGTTTGTCGGGTGAATTAATTGCCTTTATTGGTTTGGCACTCGTCGCGATATTAGGCGGGGTGCTGCTGATTACCTTAACAAAAGTGGTGCACATGGTAATTGCACTTGTTTTTACTTTCTTGGGCATTGCAGGCATTTATATGTTGCTTTCGGCCGAGTTTGTCGCCATTGTCCAAATCCTTATTTATTCAGGGGCAATCACGATCGTGATGCTATTCGGGATTATGCTGACAAAGCACCAGGAAAATGATGCACCTGCTAAAGGGGGCTGGGGGAAATTTTCCTTGCTCGCAGCGATTGCTGGATTCGCCGTGGCGGTTTATCTGGGGATTTATAATCTGGATATACCTGTACAGCCAACGGCCTTGCATGAGGAAAATACAAAGCAAATAGGAATCGAACTTTTTTCAAAATATGTGATTCCATTTGAAGTGATGTCGGTACTCCTGCTTGTTGCTTTAGTCGGTGCCATCGTATTGGCTAAAAAAGATGATGAGGAGGGAGATCGATCATGACGGGAGTTCCCTTGTCGGCTTACCTTGTATTGGCACTCGTTTTATTTTGTATAGGGCTGTATGGTGCCTTGACGAAAAGAAATGCGGTCATTGTTTTGATTTCAATCGAGCTGATGCTGAACGCCGCGAATATCAATTTAGTCGCCTTCAGTAAATTCGGGGTAACGCCATCCATTACGGGTCAAGTTTTTTCCTTATTCACGATTACGATTGCTGCGGCCGAGGCAGCTGTAGGGCTGGCTATACTAATGTCCCTTTATCGCAATCGGAAGACGGTCAATGTCGATGAAATGGAAATAATGAAGAATTGAAGGTTTATATAAATGAAGAAGGGGATTTGATACGATGATGGAGCACGCATGGCTCATACCGATCTTTCCACTCGTCACGTTTCTGGTTCTGCTTCTATCAGGCGGGCGGTTGCGGGAACGAGGGGCTTTTATAGGAATAATATGTACATTGGCTTCGTTTGTTTTATCGTTGCTAGTCCTGATAGAACGATTTAAAGAACCTACTTATAATATATCGATAGATTGGCTTTCCTTCGGAGGGACACAACTTACAGCCGGATTCGAAATCAATCAGCTTAATGCCTTGATGCTTGTGATCGTTTCCCTTGTCAGCCTGCTTGTCCAGATATATTCGAAGGGGTATATGAAGGGTGAAGTGCGATTCTCCATTTTTTATGCTTATCTGGGCTTCTTCACCTTTGCCATGCTTGGTCTAGTCATGGCACCTAATTTATTACAGCTTTATATCTTCTGGGAATTGGTCGGGGTGGGTTCTTTCCTGCTCATCGGGTTTTACTTTTATAAACTGGAAGCTAAGGCTGCAGCGAAGAAGGCATTCATCATGACCAGGATTGGGGATGTAGGGCTCTTAATCGGCATCATTCTTCTATTCTGGGAAACAGGCAGCTTTGAATATGGAGAGATCTTTCAAGCCGTTCAATCGGGCATGATATCAAGTGGAAAACTGACTTTAATCGCTATTTTGATTTTTATAGGTGCGGTTGGGAAGTCTGGACAATTTCCGCTTCACACATGGCTTCCGGATGCAATGGAAGGCCCGACTCCGGTTTCCGCATTGATACACGCAGCAACCATGGTTGCTGCAGGGGTTTACCTGGTGGCGGCCATGTTTCCGTTATTTATGGCTAGTTCTGCTGCGATGCAGGTCGTAGCAATAACAGGTGGAATTACAGCCATATTTGCCGCAAGCATTGCCATAGTGCAAAAGGATGTTAAGCGTGTATTGGCCTATTCGACAATCTCTCAGCTCGGTTTTATGATGCTTGCTTTGGGTACTTCGGGATATGTGGCCGGGGTGTTTCATTTAATGACCCATGCCTTTTTTAAAGCATTGCTGTTTTTGGCGGCAGGCAGTGTTATTCACGCTATACATACACAGGATATGGAAAAGATGGGCGGTTTATGGGGTAAGTTGAATTGGACTGGGCCGCTGTTCTTGACTGGCACTTTGGCGATATCGGGGTTTCCGTTGCTCTCGGGTTTTTTCAGTAAAGATGAAATTCTGATGGCTGCCTGGGAGAATGGTAGTTATATATTGTTTGGTCTAGCGGTGGTTACCTCCTTTTTAACTGCGTTTTATATGTTCCGGCTGTTTTTCATGATATTTGCAGGCGACTCGCGCAGTCAAGTAAAACAGGTCAAGGAATCACCTTCCATCATGTTAATTCCGATGCTCGCATTGGCGTTGCTTGCTGTAATCGGTGGGTATATCCAAACACCGTGGTTTGGAACTTTCCTTGGGGAGTGGCTTGTGGAGGGAAATGAAACTCTTCTAGGCGCCAGCCATAGTGAGGGGCCCGTTTGGATCATGTTGATGGCCGTGCTTGTATCGCTGGCCGGGATATACCTTGCTTATATGATATACGCTAAAAAGAAGTTACCTCGGGAATGGCTTGTCAAAGAAAACTCCGGGGTATATAGGGTTTTGGAAAATAAGTATTATATAGATGAGATTTACCACCTTACTGCAGGTTATGCAATCAAAGGCTTTAGTATATTCCTATCTTATATTGAAAGGTTCATTATCGGTGGCCTGGTTTCCACTGTAACAAGTTCAATAGAAGGATTGGGGAAAATAGGGTCTAAACTGCAAACGGGACAGGTACAGCAATATGGCATGATAGCCTTTCTGGGACTTGCGGTACTGTTGGTGATTTTTGCAGTGACTGGGGGGTATCTAAGATGAATGTCTATTTGCTCTCGCTTTTAGTGTTTTCACCGCTGCTGGGCATAGTGATGGTTGCCCTTATGCCGAAAAAAGAGGAAAGGACGATTAAACAATTTGGCTTTTTCGGAACACTGCCTCCCCTTTTCCTCTCGTTCTTTCTATGCAGCCAATATTATTCGGGTGTGGCCCTATCCTTATTTGACATTAAGTTGAATTGGATCAGGTTTGGGAACTTGGAGATGTATGATCCCAAGCTCTTCACGGTTGACTTTGAGTTGGGGCTGGATGGATTAAGCCTCATCTTCATATTACTGACAACAATCATTTCATCACTGGCCGCAATCGCGTCCATTTATATAAAAAAAGATTGGAAAGGGTATTATTTGTTATTTTTGATCCTGGAGATCGGAATGCTCGGTGTCTTCACGGCAGAAAATTTGATCCTTTTTTTCATCTTTTTTGAAATGACATTGATTCCTGCTTTCTTTTTAATTGGTAGATGGGGCTTTCTGGAGAGGGAGAAAGCTTCTTATAGTTTTCTGATTTATAATGGCATTGGTTCGGCCGTTTTATTGGTGGCCATTTTGATTTTGTTTGCCAGGACAGGTACGACTAACATTGCGGCATTGACACAGATGATGACAATGGGCGGTGTTTCGCTTTTTGCACCCATATCCGGTTCGATGAAATATGGTTTATGTCTCGCCTTTCTCGTTGCATTTGCGATAAAGCTGCCCGTCTTTCCCCTTCACAGCTGGATGGTGCGGGTCCATGCAGAAGCACCTCCATCCATAGTCATGATACATGCGGGTGTCCTATTGAAAATAGGGGCATATGGAATCATCCGGTTTGGAATGGGGATATTTCCTGAACAATATAAAAGCTTGGCCTTTACCATTGTCCTGTTTGGGGTCCTCAGTTTTTTATATGGTGCATTTCTAGCGTTGGTACAAACGGATTTCAAGCTCGTTTTAGCTTACTCGTCAATCTCACATATGGGTATAGTCATGATGGGGCTGGGAGCCTTGAATGAAGCGGGCATTCAGGGAGCTATTTTTCAAGTCATCTCACACGGGCTAATTGCCGCTTTGTTGTTTTTCCTGGTGGGAGTGCTGTATGAGCGGACGGGAACCACGATGCTTCCTAAGCTTGGGGGATTGGCCAAGTCGATGCCGATTTTTTCAGGATTTATGTTAGCTAGCGGGCTGGCTTCACTCGGTTTGCCCGGCATGTCCGGCTTCATCAGTGAATTCATGGTATTTCTTGGCTTATTCAAAAGTCAGCCGTTGCTTGCGGCAATAGGTGTGATCGGGCTGGTATTAACCGCTGTTTATGTACTGAGGGCGGTCATGCTGATGACTTTTGGAAAAAATGATAGCTTGATAGAAACAGAGAAACGGGACCTTAGGGGCTGGGAGTTTTTGCCGGCATTGGTTCTTCTCGGTTTGATAATAACTGTCGGGGTATACCCAAATTTGTTAGGCGGGCCTCTTCAAGGAACGATTGAAGCCATGATGCTAGCTCTAGGGGGGCGATGAAGGATGGATTGGAACACGATGCTTTCTTATGATTGGGGAGCGATGATGCCGGAATTCATCATCCTTGGAACGGCCATGTTTCTTTCGATATTGGATCTATTCTGGCCGAAGCACTTTGATCGGAGAAAACTGGCATGGCTCGCGTTAACCGGAATCATTTTGGCATGTTTGTCATTAATTAGCCTGCTATCCTTTGAGACGGTCAGTATCTTATCCGATACGTTTCGTTTAGATTCATTTGCAAAAGCTTTTAAGCTGCTGCTTTTATTCGGAGCGGCCCTAATCATCCTTCTGGCTGAAGGATATGAACCGCAAGAGGGGCTGCGGGAGCACCGGGGGGAATTTTATTACCTGTTCCTGACCGCTTTGCTTGGAGCGATGGTCATGTCCTCAAGCGGTGATTTGATAACGCTGTTCGTTGGACTGGAACTTCTTTCACTTTCATCTTATATATTGGTCGGAATACGCAAGCATGATCGAAAGTCCAACGAAGCGTCCATGAAGTATGTGATAAACGGAGGCATTTCCACAGCGATCACTTTATTCGGAATGAGCTATTTATATGGAGTGACCGGTTCCGTCAATCTAGGCGAAATGAGCCGGACGATGGCCGCAATGACGGACGGCCAGCTGCAATACATTATGGGACTCGCTTTCTTCATGGTATTTGTCGGTGTATCCTTCAAGATA
Organism: Bacillus sp. B4EP4a; assembly: GCF_006680105.1. Lineage (NCBI taxonomy): Bacteria > Bacillati > Bacillota > Bacilli > Caryophanales > Bacillaceae > Bacillus > Bacillus sp. B4EP4a. Next base: position 40,284 of record NZ_VHIK01000005.1, on the reverse strand, counting down.
GCTGCCGCCCCATTTCATATGTGGGCGCCGGATGTCTATGAGGGGGCACCGACACCGGTCACAGCCTTCTTGAGTGTAATTTCGAAAATGGCGGGTTTCATCATCATCCTGCGCATTTTTCTCTCGTTATTCCTAACAGCTTCGGGTGATACGTTCGGAGCGCTCGACTTTTTGGAAAAGAATAATATCTATATAGCTTCATTGGCGGGGCTGACGATCATCATTGGAAATGTGGTTGCGTTAAGGCAGCAAAATTTAAAACGATTGTTCGCCTATTCAAGCATCGCCCATGCGGGTTACCTGCTTGTAGCAGTGGCAACATTGGGCGGGGGATATTTCCTGCTGGATACTGTCTGGTTTTATCTAATGGCTTATGTATTGATGAATATAGGTGTATTTGCAGTCATTCAGCTGCTCTCCAGTCAAAGTGGGTCAGAAGATATTAGCATTCTTGCAGGGCTGGGGAGGAAATCACCGTATCTTGCCATGGCATTCACCGTATTTATCCTGGCGCTTGCTGGAATTCCCGGGACGACAGGTTTCATTGGCAAACTCAATATTTTTCTAGGAACATTCATAACGGAGCCTGGACATTTTGTCCTTGCGGGAATCATGATTGCAGGAACCATTGTTTCCTATGTGTATTATTTCGGATTATTGGTGCAGGTCTTTTTCCGACCCATTCATTCGGAGAAGGTCATTAAAATTCGTCCGGGTCTTTACGCCGTGTTGATCATTTGCGTGATAGGCACCATTCTTTTCGGGGTGGCGCCAAATATTGCCTTTGATTTTATTCATGATCAATTTGGCGAATTTACAGACTTTATTTCGAGTAAATGATATAATGCCTGTATCAGAGGCTTGTTCCATTGGATCAAGCCTCTATTTACAGTTTTAAAAAGATATTTTGCAATTCTTCCTTTTAAATTCCAAATATGCAGGAGTTTTGTGTTAGAATAGAATTTGGGTGTCTTTTAGGAGGTATGTACATGTTTTCAGCAATGGGACAGCAGGCTTTAACAGGGATTATTGCACACTTGTTTTTCATCGCAGTTACCTGGTGGGCTTTACAGGCATTACATTTTGATAAAATGTTAAGATCCAATTCGGTCATCAAGGCCAGGGTTTTATATATTTTATTAACTGTTGCCATCGGTTCAGTTGTAAGTAATTTCTTCCTCGACTACCTGGGATTTGCAAACCAACTTCCGTATATGTTTAGTAATGACTGATAAGCTGTGAGAGTTTTCTTATAGCAAAATATGATTCTACTCTCTTGTATTCGCTTTTGCTTCCTGCCAGTTTAAGGGGAAGTTGTCACCAATTGTCGGAAAACTTGAAGTATGATCTCTCTCCTTATGGAAAGAATGTGTAAAAGGGGAGGGATTTAACATGTTTAATTTAAACAAAAAAATGTTAACATACATAGTATTTCTCGGTTTGACGGTGATTTTAATTGGGAATAGTACGATTGTGGCAGAAAGTAAACCAGATATAGTTAAAATGGTGGGACTGTTACAAAAAGATGAAGATTTGGACATAGGGGATTGGTCTGTACTCACTAGAGAAATAAATAAAGAGATTACAACTAAACAAGAGTTTGAAAGCGAAGTTACAGCTTTAAAACGAAAATACCCTCAATTTCAATGGCACCGGAAAGATGATGCTTCCGGCTGGAAGGCTGAGGCGTTAACTTACAATGTCGATTCAGGTCTGACCGAGTCTATCAAAATAATGACAACGGAAGAGAAATTTGATAAAGTTACCTATGTTATTTACGAAGTGGAGGGGAAAGAGTGGAAGGAAGCCAATGCGGCATTTTTTACTGCTACGTTCCAAAACAGGGTGAATGACCTATTTATAGGAACTCCTTCAATTTTTTCTTGTATTAAAGGGTCTATCAATGATAATATGGATTCGGTTTTAAACTCTAAAACTGAAGACCTGTTAGATATGTTCCAAGCAAGGGAAATTGAGAGTGTGCATGAAACAAACTTCACATCTATATCTGCACATTCAACTTTGTTTAAACAACCATTGACAAAAGAAAAATTAAATTTGCAGTTTGGGCTACGGACAGAAGGATTGGGTGACCGAACGAACTTTGTAGTTGGCACACCAATCATAACGTTTGAATATTAATATAGAGAAAATGGACGCGGAGGGGAATACTTTTGGAAAAAATCATCGTCCGCGGCGGAAAAAGGCTTAGCGGGACAGTTAAAGTAGAAGGTGCTAAAAACGCCGTTTTGCCAGTTATCGCTGCAACATTATTAGCAAGTGATGGGAAAAGTATCATTAAAGATGTTCCTACGCTCTCCGATGTATATACAATCAATGAAGTATTGCGCAACTTAAATGCAGATGTTGCCTTTCATGACAATCAAGTAACTGTAGATGCATCAAGAGAGTTATTAGAAGAAGCACCATTTGAATATGTACGTAAAATGAGAGCTTCCGTTTTAGTGATGGGCTCATTACTAGCAAGGAATGGCCGGGCCCGCGTTGCTCTTCCTGGTGGCTGTGCCATCGGATCACGTCCTATCGACCAGCATTTAAAGGGTTTTGAAGCGATGGGAGCAAAAGTGAAGGTCGGCAATGGTTTCATTGATGCCGAGGTAGAAGGCAGACTTAAGGGTGCAAGAGTGTATCTTGACTTCCCGAGTGTGGGTGCCACTGAAAACATCATGATGGCAGCAACACTTGCTGAAGGTATAACTATTCTTGAAAATGTGGCCAAAGAGCCTGAAATTGTAGATCTTGCGAATCTCCTTAATAAAATGGGTGCCAAAGTCAGAGGTGCCGGTACTGGTACGATGAGAATCGAAGGTGTCGATAAATTATATGGCACTGAACATACGATTATACCTGACCGTATCGAAGCTGGTACATTCATGACTGCGGCCGCTCTTACTGGCGGCAATGTTCTTGTTCAAGGAGCTGTACCTGAACACCTTACTTCCCTTATAGCTAAAATGGAGGAAATGGGCGTTGAAATTCTTGAAGAAGAAGATGGATTACGCGTTATCGGTCCAAAAACCTTGAAGGCCATTGATATCAAAACAATGCCGCATCCTGGTTTCCCGACTGATATGCAATCGCAAATGATGGCATTATTACTGCGTGCTGAAGGAACAAGTATGATTACGGAGACCGTTTTCGAAAACCGTTTTATGCATGTTGAGGAATTCCGTCGCATGAATGCCAATATTAAAATAGAAGGTCGTTCCGTTATCGTTAATGGACCAACTAACATTCAAGGTGCTGAAGTAGCTGCAACAGATTTACGTGCCGCAGCAGCGCTCATCCTGACTGGATTGGTTGCAGATGGCATTACACGTGTTACAGAACTGAAGCATCTTGACAGAGGGTACGTGAATTTCCATGGTAAATTGGCATCCCTAGGTGCAGATGTGGAACGTATTAACGAAGATGTACCTGCTGAAACAAAAAAAATTGCAGATTTAAACGCATAAATAGCTTATAGAACCATTCACGTTCGAGTCATTGAACCGTGAATGGTTTTTTTTGTCTTGATCCGGATTCATCGACTACAGTTAAATAGATGTCGTTTTTCTATTCATAAAAGCTTGTCCTTCGACATACATTTGTTATGTAAAGATACCTGCTGGATACGATTATATACGGCAGAGAAAACAAGTGTAGGGAGGCTCAGGAATTTGAAAGCAATCAAACCGATGATCGTACTATTCATAGCAGTAGCATTCGTAATTATCATGATTCCGGCAGTGCTTGTGCTTCCATTTTCAAATGATAAGACAAGTGGGCAGTTGACCGAACAATTAGAAAAGAAAGTGAAGAATGAGGGTAAAGAGGTAGCAGCAAATGAAATGAGTTCCGTAGAAGTTGCCGTTTACCGAACATCTGCAAAAAAGATTGAAAAACTGCCGATTGAATCGTACTTGACTGGTGTGGTTGCGGCTGAAATGCCAGCGGATTTTGAAGAAGAAGCGCTGAAGGCTCAAGCATTGACAGCGAGAACTTACATTGTCAATCAGCTTATAAGCGAAAGTCGATTGGGCTTGCCGGATGGTGCCGATGTAAGCGATACGGTCATGCACCAAGTTTATAAGAATAATGATGAGCTGAAAAAACAGTGGGGCTCTGATTATAAATCGAAGATGCAAAAAATTAACAAGGCTATAAAAGAAACTGCGGGTCAAATTTTAACCTATGAAGGAAAACCGATTACTGCCACTTTTTTTTCGACCAGTAATGGCTACACGGAGAATTCCGAGGACTATTGGCAAGCTGATTATCCCTATTTAAAAAGTGTATCCAGTCCGTGGGATAAAGAAGAATCACCAAAATTTTATAATAAAGTTGTAGTGGATACTGCCGATTTTGAAAAAAAACTGGGTGTAAGTCTTTCTTCGGGAACATCAATAGGGACTGTCATTGAAAGAACATCAGGTAATCGCGTAGGTGTAGTGGAAATCGCAGGAAAGAAAATGACAGGAAAACAGATTCGTGAGAAGCTCGGGCTGACATCATCCGATTTTGACTGGGAGCGTCAGGGCAATCAGATTGTCATCACGACAAAAGGATCCGGACATGGAGTTGGAATGAGCCAATACGGTGCTAATGGCATGGCCAGGGAAGGTAAAACCTATGAAGACATCGTGAAATATTATTATAAAGGAGTCAAAGTTCAGTCTTCAAATAAGTGGCTGAATACGATGACAGCAAAAAAATGAGAGATGGGAATCCCCATCTCTCATTTTTTTGCGCTTAATTTTTCTATAATGGTCAAAAAGCCCCGTTCACGCTTGAAATAATGATATTGGACATGAAAATAGACTGCTGCTACTCCTATGATATCTTTAATGACGTCTATTAAGGTAGAGGAGCGGTATGGGACGAAAGATTGGTGGTATTCATCAATAACTCCGTAAAGGCAAGCCACAAGTGCCGCCAACAGGCTTAAACCAGGCTTCAGTTTTTGGTTTGCAGCAAGGGCGGAAACTAATAATATATACAAAAGGGCAAATTCGACCAGATGAAGTGCCTCTTTGATAAATCGGTCAATTGAGGATGAGGGAAGATCAAGAATCATATCATCGGGGTTGCTCGACATTATCCAAATGGCAATCATATATAGAAAGGGCAATAACGTTAACACAAGTTTAAAAGCTTTTTTCATGATTTAAACATCCTTCAACAGTAAGATACCAAACATTTTACCATTCTACGAATAAAATCGGTTTCATTTCCACAAAATAAATCTAAAAAATTTTTTTCCTGAATGTATATAATCTTAACAAAATGTTCAGAATGATTGCTGAGGTGATTAATATGAGAGAGGAAGAAAAGAAACCAACTTCCACAATCCGACGTATACTAAAACAACGTTGGGCATTATCAGCAATCTATATCGCAAGTGCAGCCATAATCTTAGCCGCGGCCTTCTTATTACAAAATAGTTTTGACGATTCAGCTAAAGATGGTAAAGAGGAATCAGCTGAAACAGGAAAAAACTATGGTGAGCCTTCTGTAGAGGTTAATAGTAATCTTGAGACAATCAAGATGCCTGTAGCCGATGCGGACAAAACGGTTATCAAGAAACAGTTTTATGATGTGAATGCGGATGAAAAGGCACAAGAAGAAGCATTGGTATTCTACAACAATAGATATGAGCAAAACAAAGGTATAGACATTGCAATGGAAGATGGAAAGACTTTCGATGTAAAAGCTTCCTTAAGTGGAAATGTAACGAAAGTTCAAGACGATGCGTTACTTGGAAATTTAGTTGAAGTAGAGCATGAAGATGGAGTTGTTACCCGTTATCAATCTGTTAAAGACATTAAGGTTGCAGTCGGTGACAAAGTGAAACAAGGACAAGCAATTGCTACAGCTGGAAAAAGCCAAATCAATGAAGAGGCTGGCGTACATGTACACTTCGAAATCAGAAAAGATAACATTGCTTTAAACCCACTTGATTTTGTTGATAAACAAGCTTCTGCGATTCAATCGGCAACTGAAGCTGAAGGCAGCGAACTTGAAGATTCAGCTAATAAAGAAGAAACACCTGCAGTCGAAGGGTCTGAAGCTGATAAAGAAGAAACACCTGCAGTCGAAGGATCTGAAGCTGATAAAGAGGAAACACCTGCAGTTGACGAAACTGACGAGAGCACTGATTTAGAGAGTGGCACTGATGAGGAAGGCTCTGTCCCTGGTGAAGATACAACTGAAGACAGCGATTCCTTAAAAGATTCGTTAAATCAATCTAATTAAGATTAAGATTTTTAATAAAATCAAAACAAAAACCTAGAGCGTTACGAAAGACAACAACTGAAAATTTGGTAAAAGGAAGCCGTTCACTTTGAACGGCTTCCTTTTTTTTTTCGAGGAAATATTGGCCAATATGCTGAAACCTTTGAATTTCTGACAAATTTCTCGGGAAATAATTTACGCTTAATGAAAATAAACAGATGAAAATCAGAAATATATCCAAACCGCCTGTCCCATTAGGCATATATTCTTAACCAAGCTAATAAGATGTTATAAACCATGCAAAGAGAGTGTTTGAGGTGAGGAATCGTTTATTACAAATTATCTAATAGGTGAATAATTCTATCTTTCATTGTTTATAGGGCAGCGGTATTCGATTCGAAAAATACGAATCTCATTTCACACTTCTCACATCCAATTTGGGGAGGTCGAGTGGTGTGCACGATTACATCAAAGAAAGAACTATCAAGATAGGAAAGTATATCGTGGAAACTAGAAAAACAGTCCGCGTCATTGCAAAAGAGTTCGGAGTCTCTAAAAGCACGGTTCATAAAGACTTAACTGAGAGGCTGCCGGAAATTAATCCTGATTTGGCTAACGAAGTGAAGGATATATTGGATTATCATAAATCCATTCGCCACCTTAGAGGTGGAGAAGCGACAAAGTTAAAATATAAACGTTCTGAAAGAGAAGAAGAAATCGTTAAATGATACTTGAATCATTCCGGCAATTGGAAGTGAATAGGGCAATCGGGGCAGAATAAGGGGACATGAAAGTGAATGTCAGCTTTTTTCTTAACCTTGATTGCGGTTCCATGCCGGGATTTTTTTTATGGGGAAATGCGGAAAATTTAGTACATAAGGCATCGATTTTTTTTACATATTGGCAAAAAAGGGAATAATAGTATTTATTAGTGTTTATTTATAATTCATACTTACTTGTGCCAATGCAATATGGTAAAATAAACAATTAGGACAGAAGTAGGTTATATGTGAGGATATTCAAGGAGGATTTAAGAAATGTTTGCTAGAGATATTGGGATAGATCTTGGAACAGCCAATGTTCTTATACATGTCAAAGGTAAAGGAATTGTGTTAAATGAGCCTTCGGTAGTTGCGATTGATAAGAATACGAACCGTGTTCTTGCCGTCGGGGAAGAAGCTCGTAAAATGGTAGGCCGTACTCCAGGAAACATCATCGCAATCCGTCCTTTAAAAGACGGTGTCATTGCGGATTTTGATGTAACAGAATCGATGCTTAAGCATTTTATCAATACATTGAATGTGAAAGGCTTCCTTTCAAAGCCTAGAATTTTAATCTGCTGCCCGACCAACATAACAAGTGTCGAACAAAAAGCGATTAAAGAAGCTGCTGAAAAAAGCGGCGGGAAAAAAGTATTCCTTGAAGAAGAACCAAAAGTGGCTGCTATCGGTGCCGGTATGGATATTTTTCAACCAAGCGGCAATATGGTCGTAGACATTGGCGGGGGTACAACGGATATTGCCGTTCTTTCAATGGGGGATATCGTTACATCTTCTTCTATCAAAATGGCCGGTGACAAATTCGATAATGAAATTTTAAATTATATCAAGCGGAAGTACAAGCTCCTTATTGGTGAGCGCACAGCGGAAAACATTAAAATCCAGGTTGCAACCGTCTTCCCTGGATCTCGTAATGAAGTCATCGATATCCGTGGGCGCGATATGGTATCGGGATTGCCTAGAACCATTTCGGTCAACTCGGAAGAAATTGAGGAGGCTCTTCGCGAGCAGGTTTCCATCATTGTACAAGCTGCAAAAAGCGTGCTTGAGCGGACACCGCCAGAACTTTCTGCTGATATCATCGACCGCGGCGTCATTTTAACAGGCGGAGGAGCATTGCTTCACGGGATTGATTTACTCCTTGCTGAAGAACTTAAGGTCCCAGTACTTGTTGCCGAGCAGCCAATGGATTGTGTAGCAATCGGAACCGGTATCATGCTTGATAATATGGATAAATTGCCACGGCACAAATTCAACTAAAAAGCGGATGGAAATCCGCATCATAAGATAGGGGTCTAAGGTTCAGACAAACGTGAGGCATAGTGAAAGTGCGTGCAGTTCTAGTACAGATGAGCAATAGGCCCTCTTCTTTTAATCGAGAATTTAACACCATTCCTTTAAATCTGACCTAGCCTACGATATAGACAAATTCTTCTGCCTAATGCTGTCCCTTTTCCTTAAGATACTGATGTTCATGACCGATAAGATAGATATGAGAAATTGAACGGGATAAGTTATGTAAATTGAGGAGTGAAGAAGATGTTAAGAGGTTTTTATACGGCTGCTTCCGGGATGCTTACACAGCAAAGGCGCACAGAATTGCTCACAAACAATATGTCCAATGCGAATACAACAGGGTATAAAGCGGATCAAATGAGTGTAAGGTCTTTTCCGGAAATGCTCATAAGCAACATAGGTGGTAAAACGGTTCCTACGGAGAGCAAATTGAGCATGTCTAACTTATCCCAGGTTGGGGGGCTCAGTACGGGTGTTTACGTACAGGAAGCGAATCCTTTATTTGCCCAGGGCACATTGGAGGAAACCCAGCTTAATACGGATATTTCCTTGGTTGATGAAAACCTTCCGATCAATGAAGAAACGGGTCGGCAAGGATCGGTTTTTTTTACTGTCCAGGATGGTGATGGTGCTATCCGTTATACACGTAACGGCAGTTTCACCCTGGATGGGCAAGGTTATCTGACTACGCCTTCCGGTCATTATGTATTGAACGAAAATAATGAAAAGATCCAGCTTGATGGCGATCAATTCACAGTAGCGGAAAACGGTGTTATTTTAGAAGGAAATGTTCAAATCGCACGTATGGGCATCGGTTATTCGGATGATCCGTCATTACAGCTCATGAAGGATGGGGAAGGCCTGTACAAGGCTGTGAATGATGGGGATTTACCTAGCGCATATGCTGCTGCAGATGTCGGTTTTTCTACTAAGCAAGGTTTTCTTGAAGGCTCCAATGTTGACCAATCGAGAACGATGACAGAAATGATGTCGGCATACCGCTCTTTTGAAGCGAGTCAGAAGGTTCTTCAAGCCTATGATAAAAGTTTGGATAAAGCGGTCAATGAAGTTGGCAGGCTTTAATTAAACAGTAGGGAAAAATGATTTTGGAAATTTGAACATGTAAGGGGAAAAACCATGAATCGGACGATGATGACGGCGACGAATACGCTGAACCAACTTCAAAGTAAAATCGACCAAATAGGTAATAATATCGCGAATGCGGACACGACCGCCTACAAAAAGACCCAAACGAGTTTCAATGACTTATTGACACAGAGTTTCAATAATCAACCGGGTGAGACCAAGGAAAAAGGAAGATTGACCACACCTGGAATCCGGCAAGGAACAGGTGCTATGATAAGCCAATCTCAATTGGTGCTTTCACAGGGAGCCTTAAAAACGACGGACCGCAACCTTGATGCTGCATTCACCCGGGATGACCAATTCTTCACCGTAAGCGTTCATGACGATAAAGGGGTCAATACAAGGCTTACAAGGGATGGGGCCTTTTATTTATCTCCTAATGCTAACGACCGAATGATGCTCGTTACCTCTGCTGGACATAAAGTCCTTGATGAAAATGGTGAACCGATCCTCATTGAGGGGAATATTAAAGACATTAAGATTTCAGAAAATGGCTTATTGATAGTGGATACGGAAGAATATGGCGAAAAGAGTTTTGGGCTCGGAATCGTCTCGGTCAAGAAAACGCAATTTCTTGACCGGCTAGGCGAAAATTTACTTGGACTGCCCAAAAACTTCAATGCCTTGGGTGTTACTGAAGACGATATCATGACTGCATTAACAGGGGATTCCCGCAACCGGGCAGCAGTCCGTCAAGGGTCTTTGGAGTCATCAAATGTCGATCTTTCCAAAGAAATGACGGATCTAATCAATGTTCAGAGGTCTTACCAATTTCAATCCCGTGCTGTAACGATGGCTGATCAAATGAGCGGATTGGTCAATGGAATCCGTTAAGGTATCTGGTAAATAAAATGTCTCCCTGCGGAATTAGAGCAAATCGGTTATAATGTATTCATAACAAAGAGAATCATTCGTGCCGATCATTTTGCATAGCTGCTGAATTTCTGGTGTATAGGGAAAATCAGTCGGCGAGTTTTCTTAAAAGGAGCTTTCACATTCTATATGGAACAAAATCGTGTAATGAGACAAGAAATTGAAGAAGAGATAAAGGAAGTTGAGGCGAAACCGAATCGTAGAATCAAGGTCCGTCTTTTGCCAATTTGGCTTCGTTTACTCATTGTTATTGGATTGATTTTCATTGCTGTATTATCCGGGGCACTATTAGGATATAGTGTGATTGGTGGAGGACATGCAATGGATGTTTTCCAAAAATCCACATGGACCCATATTATTGATATAGTGAACAAGGGCGCGTAGTTCCATGTTTTTTTGAAGTAGTTGCTGTCGTTATCGGATTTATATTACATGGCAACTACGCCTCTGTCTACATGACAGGGGCGAGTTTATGTTATGTTAGAAATATTTTAGTCATAGGAGGAACATGTATGCTTGATATCACACAAATAAAGGAAATTATCCCACATCGTTACCCATTCTTATTAGTCGACCGGATCATAGAAATAGATGAAGGGAAAAAAGCGGTTGGATTGAAGAATGTCTCAGCAAATGAAGAATTCTTTAATGGCCATTTCCCCGATTATCCAGTTATGCCTGGAGTTTTGATTGTAGAGGCATTAGCGCAAGTCGGTGCTGTAGCCGTTTTGAAACAAGAAGAATACAAAGGACGGCTTGCTTTTTTCGCTGGGATTGATAATTGCCGCTTTAAAAAGCAAGTTAAACCAGGTGATCAGCTGCGTCTGGAAGTGGAAATAGTGCGTATGAGAGGGTCAATGGGTAAAGGGAAAGCAGTGGCAACGGTAGATGGAGAAACAGCATGTGAAGCCGATATCATGTTTGCTTTTGGTGACAAATAAGATTCATTTTCCGCGAAAGGGAAATGGAATGTTTTAACTGTATTTATCGAAAAATGGTTTAAGGAATCGTGAAGCGGTGTATATAAAAAGCACTGCATTGCTTTTTTAAAGCAAGAGCCGTTTTTAGATCTTTCTATTCTCCCTTTGAATGCCGGACATTTTATATGTCCGGCATTTTTTTATGATTAAGCAAAGCGAATTTTTCTTTTTAAATTTAAAATAGGGCGCAAGTTATTTTCACATTCGGGCAAAATAACTAATGATAAAGAAAGAAGGGAGGTTGCCAAAAATGATGAAGAAAATTTTTGCACTAATTGGGGGATCTTTATTATCTATTATGTTCCTTGCTGGATGTGGAACGAATGATAATGACAACAATCCCGCACCAGAAGATGATAACAACATCATAGAAGATGATAACAATGATGTAAATGATAACAACGATGATAACGATATGAATGATAACGATGATGATGGAGTGCTTGATAACGGCGATAATAACGTCGATGATAACGTCGATGATAACGTCGATAATGATGCGGATGACTTGATTAAAGATAAAAAAGACGACGACAATAAGTAATTAGCAGAATGACAAAGACTGGCTTAGGTAAGAAGAGGATTTGTATCCTTATTCGTCTAAGTCAGTCTTTTTTATGTGCATTCGATTAGGGATGGGAAATATGGGAAGGGTATTTATTTATTAGTTGCTAATTTAGGCTTTGAGCGGATTTTTTGCTTGAACTCTTTTATTAATTCATCGCCGGATAGACCTTTTTGGACCAAATCTTCAAGAAGGAGTTCAGCATATTTGCTCCGTGTTTTTTTGATGTGGCCAACAAATAAAAGGCTATAATGGTTGCCCACTTTTCTTATTGTTCGTAAAACCGTGTGGAACAAAGCCGGTTCATTGTCCTTTTTGGTAATGACTGCCTGGATATACACCTCTCCGTCTATATTGGGAAGTGAGGGTTGAAGCTTATTGAAATGATTTTCTTCTACAAAGGCTTCCAGTAACCATGTTCTGGCGTCGTTTTCTTTATTTATTATCAGTCCATCTGTTAATGCGATATCAATCAAGTTTAAATTTTCAGTAACAATTTGCAACGAGATCAATTTAAATGATTTCATCTAATTCCTCCGTTTCTTGCAAGAAAGAGCGGTATTACCTCTCTTAAACGTAATTTTGGTACATATCGATTTAATCCTTTTAAAGGTAATTATATCATACTAAAAAAAAGTCCCTTAATGAAATGAAAACCCAACATTTGTCTAAATTATGAAGGATAGAATAAAAATTTGCAAAATATTTAATTTTGTTAACTATTCGCTTTTCACCTGATTTTAGTCAATAAAAAATGATTTTGCATCAATCCAAACGGTTTTTTATGAAGAAAAATGGTGTAATAAGACCATTTCCTCGATTTTTTAATCGATGGAAGAAAGAGTATGATTAAAGCATATTAAAGAGGAAGGAGTGAAAAGATGATTAACCAAGTTACCCTCGTCGGCAGGCTTACGAAGGATCCCGAATTAAGATACACACCCGATGGCAAGGCTGTTTCCAATATCACGTTAGCAGTCAACCGGAACTTCCGTAATACTGTCGGTAACTATGAGGCGGACTTCGTACAGTGTATCATATGGAAAAAGTCGGCTGAAAATACTGCTCAATATTGTAAAAAAGGTGCAACGATCGGCATAACTGGCAGAATACAAACAAGGAGATACGAAAATCAGGAGGGCAAATATGTATATGTAACTGAAGTGGTTGCCGAGAGGGTTCAATTCATTGGGTCTAAACAAAATGATGTTAAGCCCAAAGATTTTGAACATATTGGTTTATAGTGTTACGTGGAGGTTGGTATGATGGCGTGCCACAGGACGGAAGCAAGTTTGTTTTCAAGAAAATGTACGAGTGGGTTTATCCCGCCATGTGGTGAAGACCCATGTGAAAACGTAGGACAGATCAATTTGATGCTTACTGCATTGGAAACAATAAAAGTATTTATATGACCATAATGAAAAATACATGCACAGTTTTTCAGCACAATTTAGTCAAACTCGACAGTAGTATATAGATTATCTTTCATCCATTCATTCCCCAAAAGCTAATATAGCTTCTTCCCCGCTGGAAACCTCGATTTACCCTCAATAAAATCGAGTTATCTGATTTCCCCCTTGTAATGACTGCAAATAAGCAGTCATTTTTTTGTGCCAAAATGTGTGTAAAAGAGAAAAATAAAAAAATAATTCTGTTAAATTAGAATTTTTAGAAAATATATTGTAATATTTTAATTTTGATGCAATAATAAACCCAATAATATAATTGGAAAAAAAGTTATATATAGGAAGTGATTTGATGGACGAACCAATTATTAAGGTGAATGGGCTGCGAACCAGTTTTCGTACTGACGATGGGGTGATTCCTGTCGTGAATTCAATCGATTTCTATGTCAATCCTGGTGAGGTTCTAGGGATTGTAGGAGAATCGGGATGCGGAAAAAGCGTAACTTCTCTGTCCATCATGGGTCTGGTTCCTTCGCCGGCTGGTAAGGTGGAAGGGGAAATCCTTTTTAAAGGAGAGAACATCGTAAATGCTTCTGAAGCGAAAATGAGAAAAATTCGCGGGAATGATATAGCGATGATATTCCAGGAACCGATGACAAGCTTGAATCCTGTGTTCACTATTGGCGAGCAGTTGGTCGAGACGCTTCGGATACATAAAAAATGGAACAAAAAACAGGCCCGACATAGAGCGGTTGAAATGTTGAAGCTGGTAGGGCTTGGCCGTGCCGAGGAATTGCTCAAAGAATATCCGCATCAGCTTTCAGGTGGAATGAGACAAAGGGTCATGATAGCAATGGCCATGATTTGCGAGCCGAAACTCCTTATAGCCGATGAACCGACAACGGCTTTGGATGTGACGATCCAGGCACAAATCCTAGAGTTAATGAAGAATTTAAATAAAGAAACAGACACGGCAATCATGATGATTACCCATGATCTTGGGGTAGTGGCGCAAATGTGTGAACGTGTCATTGTCATGTATGCCGGCAAGGTGATAGAGGAAGGAAATGTGCAAACGATTTTCCAAAACCCTAAGCATCCTTATACGGTCGGTTTACTTCAGTCGATTCCTGATATGCGAATAAAGAAAGATCGCCTTTACTCGATACCGGGTAATGTGCCAAAACCTGGGACAAGCAACCTCGGGTGCCAGTTTGCCCCCCGGTGCTCCCATGCTATGGAGCAATGTATAAATGAGACCCCGTCTCTATTGAAATTCGATGAGGGTCAGCATGTTCGCTGCTGGCTGTATGAAGATGGGAAAGGAGCTGCCTTGCATGAATCAAACATTGGTTAAGGTAGAAAACCTAAAGAAGCATTTTCCAATCAAAGGAGGGGTTCTGGGAAAGACCATCGGAGAGGTCAAGGCAGTTGATGGTTTGTCTTTTTCCATTTATAAAGGGGAAACCTTAGGACTTGTCGGTGAAAGCGGTTGCGGAAAGTCTACGACGGGAAGGTTATTGCTTCGATTGCTTGAGCCGAGTGAGGGTAATGTTTATTTCGAAGGAAAGGACCTGACAGCTTTATCTTCCAGTGAAATGAGAAAGATGCGCCGTGAAATGCAGATGGTCTTCCAGGACCCATTCGCTTCCCTCAATCCCAGGCATACTATTGAAAAAATATTGGAAGAACCGCTCATCGTTCATGGGGTAAAAGATAAAAGGGCGCGAAAGGCCCGTGTGCAGGAACTTCTTAGGGTTGTTGGCTTAAGCAGTTACCATGCTAAGAGGTATCCGCATCAATTCAGTGGGGGCCAACGGCAGCGTATTGGCATCGCGAGGGCACTTGCAGTCAAACCCAAACTGATCATTGCCGATGAGCCGGTATCTGCACTGGATGTGTCGATCCAGGCACAGGTCCTGAATTTGTTGCAGGATTTGCAGGAAGATTTTGATTTGACCTACTTGTTCATTGCCCATGATCTTGGAGTGGTGAGGCATATCTCCGACCGTGTCGGTGTCATGTATCTTGGACATATAGTTGAATTGACGGAAAGTGAAGGACTTTATGAAGATCCGCTTCATCCATATACGCAGGCTTTACTATCAGCCGTGCCGATCCCGGATGTGGGATACAAAGGGGATAGGGTAATCCTGCAGGGAGATGTTCCAAGCCCATCAAACCCGCCCGGAGGCTGCCCATTCCATACGAGATGTCCGAAGGCGATTGCAGGATGCAGTACGGAAAAGCCAATCCTGAATGAACATAAACCTGGTCACTACGTTGCTTGTCATTTATACAATTGACACGACGTATACATAAATTCGCAAATAATAAGGAGGAAGAATATGAAGAAAACATTGGCATTATTGCTGACTAGTATCCTGGCTCTTTCGCTAGCGCTTGCGGGATGCTCCTCGTCTACATCAAAAGAAAAAGATGATGGTAAAGGGGGATCGAGTGAAGCGAAGGGCGGCGTATTGATATACGGTAAAGGCGGAGACGCTGTCGGTCTTGACCCGGCTATCGTAACCGATGGGGAATCATTCATCGTCACACAGCAGATTTTTGAAACGCTTGTGAAATATGGGGAAGATGATACGGAAATCAATCCGGGTCTTGCAGAATCATGGGAAGTGTCCGATGACGCAAAAACATACACATTCAAATTGAAAACCGGAATCAAGTTCCATGATGGTACGGATTTCAATGCAGATGCAGTCGTAAAAAACTTTCAACGTTGGGCAAAAAGTAAGGATGAGGGTAAATTTGCTTACTATGCCTCCATGTTCGGAGGATTTGAAGGTGATGAAGGCCATGTTATCAAAGAAGTAAAAGCGATCGATGCCAGCACGGTGGAATTCACTTTGAACCGTCCGCAGGCGCCGTTCCTGAAAAACCTTGCCATGCCTACATTTGCAATAGCCAGTCCGGCTGGAATTGAAAAAGAGGGTGATGACTTCACTAAAAATCCATCTGGTACAGGTCCTTTCAAATTCAAATCATGGAAACCTGGCGATACGATTGAAGTTGTGAAAAACGATGACTACTGGCAAGAAGGACTGCCGAAACTTGATGGAATCACCTTTAAGGTCATTAAAGATAACTCTGCGCGTTTAAATGCTGCAATCAAGGGTGAAATCGACCTGATGGACGGGTTGAACCCAAGTGATATCAGTAAGGTTACAGGAGATGAAAACCTGCAAATATTCGAACGTGCATCCATGAACGTCGGGTACTTTGCTTTTAATGTTGAGAAAGCGCCATTCGACAAGAAAGAAGTGCGTCAAGCCATTTCGCATTTGATCAATAAAAAGGAAATCATTGATAATTTTTATGAAGGCACAGCAGAGCCTGCCAAGAATCCTATGCCGCCATCCGTTTCTGGCTACAATGATAAAGTCGAAGACTATGATTACGATGTAGAAAAGGCGAAAGAACTGCTGAAAAAAGCTGGGCTTGAAGACGGATTTAAAATGGACCTATGGGCAATGCCGGTACCGCGCCCATATATGCCAGATGGTCAAAAAGTGGCTGAGGCCATTCAAGCAAGTCTAAAACAAGTCGGCATCGAAGCGAATATCGTTTCGTACGAATGGGCTGCATATTTAGAGAAAGTGCA
The DNA here is from genome assembly GCF_006680105.1 of Bacillus sp. B4EP4a. Classification (NCBI taxonomy): domain Bacteria; kingdom Bacillati; phylum Bacillota; class Bacilli; order Caryophanales; family Bacillaceae; genus Bacillus; species Bacillus sp. B4EP4a. The sequence goes on along the minus strand of NZ_VHIK01000005.1, from coordinate 23,383 downwards.
GGCTGGTGAAGCCCAATCCTTCATGATGGGCTGGACAGGCGATAATGGAGATGCGGATAACTTCCTTTATACATTATTGGATAAAGATAATATCGGCTCCAACAACTATGCCCGTTACGCAAACGATGAGGTCCATAAACTGCTGATCGAAGCTCAGTCCACGGCAGATGAAGCCAAGCGAAATGAGCTGTATGGAAAAGCACAGGAAATCATCCATGATGATGCTCCATGGGTTCCGCTTGTACACTCTTTACCGCAGTTAGCCGGATCTAAGACGGTCAAAGGGTTTGTTCCACATCCAACTGGTTCACAATCCCTTGTTAATGTTTCACTAGAAAATTAACCGTACGAACCGGGTAGTATGGAGTCTTGCATGCTTCCCGGTTTTGTTATGGAATGTATTTCAAAATGATCAAGGGCGCTTCGAAGGACCCTTATTTAAAAGGCGGGTGATTGTTTTGTTTTCCTATACCGTACGACGTTTAGGATCTCTCATTCCAGTGTTACTCGGAATGGCATTTATTGTATTCATGATGATTCGGGCGATTCCTGGAAATCCAGCACAGGTGATTTTAGGGCAGCAAGCAACGGAAGAGGCAGTCGCTGCAATGACAAAGGAACTAGGTCTGGATAAACCTTGGTTCATTCAGTTTTGGGATTATTTATCAGGTCTGTTAAAGGGAGACCTGGGTGTTTCGTTAAAAACGAATAGTCCGGTTTCTGAAGAAATTGGGCCATACCTAATGGCCACGATAGAACTGGCCTTGATCGCCATGATCATCGCCGTGGTCATAGGCGTGAATGCAGGGATAATATCAGCTTGGTTTCAAAACTCATGGTTTGATTATGTCGCCATGGTGATTGCGTTGATTGGTTTGTCCATGCCTATTTTCTGGCTGGGATTAATGGAGCAATACATCGTTTCAATTCAATGGGATTTACTTCCGACGACAGGGCGGGATAATATCAGGGATCCCGTTGAAGCCATAACCGGGCTGTATTTGATGGATACACTCATGGCTGGCAGGGTTGATCAGTTTTTCGAGGTGATCAAACATCTCATTTTGCCGGGGATTGCGCTTGCGACCATTCCGATGGCCATTATTGCAAGGATGACACGTTCGTCCATGCTGGAAGTTATGAGATCGGATTTTATTCGTACGGCTCGTGCTAAAGGAATGAGAATGTTTTGGGTTGTTTACAAGCACTCCCTTAAGAATGCCCTGATTCCAGTGGTGACGGTTATCGGCCTGCAGACAGGATTACTTTTAGGCGGCGCCATATTAACGGAAAACATTTTTGGGTGGCCAGGTATCGGTACATATATTTATGATGCAATACTATCTCGGGATTATCCGGTGATACAGTCCGGAATTCTCGTCATCGCCTTTTTGTTTGTCATGATTAATCTAGTTGTGGACTTGTTGTATGCAGCGATCGATCCTAGGATTAAGTATAAATAGGGAGGGAAACTCATGCCTGAAATAGCAACGAATACTTCGCCAATCCTTCCTCCAAAAGAGGCAGAGGAAAAAGTCATCTCTCCCTGGAAGGAAGGATGGAAAAGTTTTAGGAAAAATAAGGTAGCCCTTGTGGGTCTGGGGATTGTTGCATTTTTTATCTTAATCGCCATCTTCGCGCCCGTTATTGCACCATATTCATTTGAGGGGCAAAAGCTAAGTGATAAACATTTGGCCCCGTCTGCGGAGCATTGGTTCGGAACGGATGAATTTGGACGTGACATTTTGAGCAGGGTCATTTATGGCTCGCGCATATCAATAGGGGTCGGCTTCTTATCTGTTGCCGGATCTGTCGTGGTTGGGTCTTTTTTAGGAATCATTGCCGGTTACTACGGCAAGTGGATAGATACGATCATATCGAGGGTCTTTGACATCATTTTGGCCTTTCCAAGTATCTTGCTTGCCATTGCTGTCGTAGCCGTTTTGGGACCTTCCCTTCGCAACGCACTTATTGCCATCGCCATCGTCAATGTCCCGATATTCGGCCGGCTTTTACGTTCACGGGTCTTAACGGTGAAAGAAGAGGAATATGTAACGGCTGCGAAGGCAATTGGAATGGGGGATGGCCGCATTCTCCTTCACCACGTCCTTCCTAATAGTCTTGCACCGATCATCGTTCAAGGTACCTTGGCGATTGCAACTGCCATAATTGAGTGTGCAGCACTGGGTTTTCTCGGTCTCGGTGCACAGCCGCCAGCACCAGAGTGGGGAAAAATGCTTGCTGATTCCAGGGCGTTCATCATTCAGGCACCATGGACGGTTCTTTTCCCTGGCCTTGCGATCATGCTTACGGTACTCGGCTTTAACCTAATGGGGGATGGGCTGCGCGATGCATTGGATCCAAGAATGAAAAACTAGAAGTAAAAGGGTGATGTTAGTTTAACATCACCATCTTTTTGTCGTTTATCTTGTAAATCTATTAAAATATGAAAAATAATAACATAATCCTAGTTCGAAATAGGAAAATAGTGACTATTACCCCTTAAAATCACCCCAAAAGTTGTGATACTTTTATACTCAGTAAGAATATTCCAAAAATTGATTATTTTAGAGGAGGAAAGTTCAGTGATTAAACGCAGCTTGTCCATTCTAGCAATCTTTCTATTAGTATTTACTGCAAGCGTTTCCGCAGCCAAGCTCCCAGATCCCCCGACAGGCTCAGGCGATGCAGGTAAGAAGAATCAGGAAAGTATTATAAAGCTGAAGAAAAATGATTTGGGGAAGAAATACAAAAGCAATGAGAAGGTCAGGGTCATCGTAGAGATGAAGGAAGCCCCGGCAATAGAAACAGCTTCGAAAGAAGGAAAACTTTTTAAACAGTTATCAAAAAATAAGAAACAACAATTAAAGTCCGAAAAGCTAGCTAATCAAAAGAAATTGAAAAAAAAGGTGAAAGAGAAAAAAATAGCTTTCAAGGAACTTGAAAGTTTTACGACAGTCGTCAATGGGTTCAGTGGTGAACTTCAGTATGGTGAAATCAAAAAGGTGGAAGCCATGCCTGAAGTTGCTGAAGTACATATTGCGAATGAATATGAACGTCCTGTAGAAAAACCCGAGATGCTTTATAGTAAAGAACTTGTCCAAGCCCAGGAAGCTTGGCGGGAATATGGATATAAAGGGGAAGGGATGGTCGTCGGGATTATTGATACTGGAATCGACCCATCTCACCGTGATATGGTCCTGAACGACGAGACTAAGGCTGAACTGACTGAAAGTGAAATAAGCGGGATGAAGGAATCTAGCCATCTATTAGGCAATTATTATACGGCGAAGGTGCCTTATGGATACAATTACATGGATGAAAATGAAGAAATCCTTGACCTTGGTGAAGGGGCTTCCATGCATGGAATGCATGTAGCAGGTACGGCTGGTGCCAATGGAGATGAAGAGAACGGCGGCATTAAAGGGGTTGCTCCTGAAGCCCAGCTGCTTGCTCTAAAGGTCTTCGGGAATGATCCCGACATGCAGACAACATGGGGCGATATATACATTAAGGCGATTGACGATGCCATTATCCTTGGGGCGGATGTGCTGAATATGAGCCTTGGCTCCACTGCAGGTTTTGTATCGGCAGAAGATCCGGAGCAGCAGGCGGTATCCAGGGCTGTTGATAATGGGATCCTCATGTCGATTTCAGCAGGAAACTCGGCGCACTTTGGAAATGGATTTGCAAACCCATCGGCCTCGAACCCGGATATTGGCGTTTCAGGTTCACCTGGGCTTGCTTACGATTCTGTACAAGTGGCATCGGTAGAGAATAACTATATGGATTTGGATGCAGCGACTTATGATATAAATGGACAAGCAGGTAAAGCTCCGTTCATGTCGGCTTCAAGCGTACATCCCAATACTTTGAAGGATAAAACACATGACTTGGTGGCTGCAGGTCTTGGGACGCCGGAGGAGCTTTCCAAAGTGGATGTTGAAGGCAAGTTCGTCCTCATCGAGCGAGGCACGCTTTCTTTTATAGAAAAGGCGCAAAATGCCCAGGCAGCAGGAGCGACAGGAGTCATCATTTACAATAATGCTGACGGATATATTTCCATGGCCACAGATCCAAGCATCACCATTCCTCAGCTGTTCATGTTGAAATCGGATGGTGCAAAGCTGAAATCGGCCTTAACGGATGGCGAAAAGGTGAAGGTTACCTTTAATGGCGATAAAACAAAAGCTGTAAATCCAGAAGCAGGGAAAATGAGCTCATTCAGTTCATGGGGAGTCGCACCGAACTTGGATTTCAAACCAGAAATCACTGCTCCGGGCGGACAAATTTATTCGACGCTGAACAACGATGAATATGGAATGATGAGCGGTACTTCGATGGCGGCACCACATGTTTCCGGAGGCTCGGCACTGGTTCTTGAAAGAGTGGATAAAGAATTTAAATTAGATGGATCTGCCCGGGCTAATTTAGCTAAGAATCTGATGATGAATACTTCAAAACCATTAACGGATCAGGGTGTCGTCAATAAGGCCCTTGACTGGGAAAACCCTTACTCGCCTCGCAGGCAGGGAGCCGGAGTCATGCAGCTGCAATCCGCATTGTCCACACCTGCTGTCGTGACCGAGGCATTCACGAAAGAAGCGAAGGTTGCAATGAAGGAGATCGGCAATAAGTTCGCCTTCACTTTAAAGGTTGAAAACTTCAGCAACAAAGCGGTCAAGTATGATGTAAAAGGAAACATCCAAACGGACTATGCAATCCAGGGACAACTGGGTTATTCCGCTAATGAGCTGGAAGCACAGGAAATTAAGAACGCTTCGATTAAAATCAATAATAAAAATACAAATAAGATTACCGTTCCTGCAAAAAAATCGGTTACATTCGAAGTGAAAGTGGACATATCCGATGCAAAGGTACTTGGCGATGACCTTCAAACTCTTGTAGACATTGACAAGGTCTTTCCAAACGGATATTTTGTTGAAGGGTTCATTTCATTGAAGGATCCAGCCGATACGAATCCGGAACTAAATGTACCGTATGTAGGGTTTAAAGGAGAGTGGGACAAAGCCCCGATCCTGGATGGCACTAAATATGACAAAGAGTCTTTCTATGGCATGGCAGGAGGAGTATCGACAGCAGGTGAAGATTTCACTTATCTCGGCTATGACCCTGCGGGAAAAACATTCAATGGCAAAAATATTGCAATTTCCCCAAATGGTGATGGTGCACAGGATGACTTCGTGCCGGTCCTATCATTCTTAAGGAATGCGAAAAAGGTAGAATACAATATATTGAATGGTGAAAACAAGTCGGTCCGGAAACTTCGCACAGAGAATAATGTACGTAAGGACTATTATGATGGCGGACAAGGGACTGCATACACCCTGGATCCAGCCCGTAAATGGGACGGTAAAATCAATAATGCACTCGCTAAGGATGGGGTCTATTATTTTGAAATCAAAGCGATGATAGATTACGAGGGTGCGAAATGGCAGACGTTTAAAATGCCTATCAAAATCGATACGGTAAAGCCGACAGTCAAGATTTCGAAAAAAGGTAATGTATTGACCATCCAAGGTAAGGATAATTTGAATGGTTCAGGGCTTGCTTATTACGATGTACAAGTCGATGGAGCATCCATCATGGAAGAACCGCTCCCGGCGAATGCGAAACAATTCACCCTACCTGATGTAAAAGGGGATAAGGTTCAGGTTGTGGCAATAGACTATGCAGGTAATGAAAAAACGGCTGAAACCGAATTAGCAAGTGATTCGGCTCCGATCGATAATCATGCACCAGCTGTAAAGATCAAGAGTCCTGAAGCCTTGAGCGTGAACAATAAAACTAAAATCAAAATAACGGGAGAAATTGAAGAAGCGTCGGAAATAACGGAATTTAAAATCGACAATAAAACGGTACCTGTAACGTATAACAAGACGAATAATAAATATCAATTCTCATATGAAAAGAAATTTGTAGATGGTGTCCAAAGCTTCACGGTTAAAGCAACCGATAAATGGGATAACACGGTTTCCTTTAAACGGACGATTATGGTCGATGCAACAAAGCCAGGGTTAAAAGTTAAAGGTGTACCGGAAACTGTGGGAGCCAAAGGAAAGAATCCAAAAGTGGATGTGACGGTAGAGGATAATTTTGATGAAATCCGTCTTTACCTGAACGGAAGCGAAGTATTCTATCATGAATTCAAGGAACCATACAAAATGCGTGCCTACAAGAAGAAGATAGAGGATTTAGAGCTGCCGCTTAAAACAGGCAACAACAAGATTGAATTTAAGGTGACCGATCTTGCAGGAAATGAATCGAAGAAATCCTTTAACATCAATAAAGCTAAAAAATAATGAGAAACAGCCCTCTTATCCAAGAGGGCTGTTTTTACGAAATAAGATTTCCGGATTATGGATTTGAAGTATGAATTCTTTCGTGATGTTTATGGAGTAGTTTGCTGCGTTTTCACCGTGCAAATATGGAAATCTATTAGTGAGGAAGTATTTTCATTATCAGGCAGGTATATGGAATGGTATGAAAGAATTAGGTATAAAGAACCTGTTGAAAGGAGGGTATCTATGAGTTATAAGAAAAAATCCAGCAATAAAGTAGGTAGTCTTGGAATTACAGTGAAATTCGAAAGGAGAGGAAGCGACAGTTCATATCTTACAAAACCGAGTTTCTTTGATGCACTTCAGCACGTCCATTCCCCCTTTGAAAAGGATCCCCGCTCAGATTCACTCTATCAGGATTTTCCTCTATGTCAGGGGGTAACCCTTTCTTTTTTTGAAAGAGGTGCTAAAACATCTATTAATTATGACCCCCACCAAGAAAAAATCATCATTGAGGAAAATTCAGGGACGTATCAGCCGAATAAGGGTGAGGCGCTTACTGCAATCCTCGATTATATCATGATCAATCATGGCCATCACCATTCTTTTTTCATCATCCAGCAAAAAGGGCGGAACGTAAAAATGAAAGCTGCTAATCCGTGATATCATCTTCTGGAACTGCAGGACATTGTAGGGTATGAGAACGTACGAATAAGTTACTTTACTCAATAATGGAGCTGCCACGGCAGCTCCTCGATATGATGAGCGTTTCCTATCCTTCAAAATGTCAAACCATCCGCCGAATGATCTTTGATAGGGTTTGGATGCCATAAGCTAATTGATCCTTCGAGGCGTATGAATATGAAAGCCGTATATGTGTATGGTTATTTGGTTCGTATATGTATCCCGGATTAAGAAGTATGTTCTCCTTTATCGCTTGCTTGAAAAGGTTTGGATTCACGATGGGTTTACATAATTTTAACCATATATAAAATCCGCCTTGAGGTATTTGCCATTCAGCCAGTTCCTTAAAATATTGATCGAGAAGGGTTAATGTAAAATCTCTGCGATCTATCAACTCATGCCTTAGCCACTCTAAATGCCTTGAATATTGACCATTTGCTAACCATTCTGCCACAAGGTGTTGGGAAAGTGCACTGGAACCGTAATCCATTTGCATTTTAATGTCCGCTAAACGTTCAATCACAGTTATCGGGCCAGCAATCCATCCGATACGCAATCCGGGGCTTAAAGTTTTGGACATACTGCCAATGTGCAATACAAGGCCATCTGCATCAAGAGATTTTAAAGGCGGCGGTGGTTCTTTTTCAAACCACAAATCACTATATACGTCATCTTCAATAATAGGAATCTGTTCTTTTTTGCATAGTGATAGGAGGTTTAGTCTTTCTTCTTTTGTCCATGTAGTATTTGTTGGATTGTTAAACGTTGGAACAGTATAAAACAGTGACGCTTTTTTCCTTCCATTGATGCGCTTTATTTGTGTCGGAATACTTTCCCGGCCTTGTATTGATAAACCTAATAAGTGCATGCCCGCAGATTGAAAAGGGTGAACGGAATTTAAATAGGAAGGGGATTCATGTAAAATCAACGATCCCTTCTGAAGTAAACCAACTGAAATCAACTGGAGTGCCTGAAGCCCGCCAGAAACGACCATGAGGGAGCTGGGACTTGCGTTGATCCCTTTTGTTTCTAAATAAACACTTATACATTGGCGAAGTCTCTTATCACCCTTGGGCTCGGAATAACCTAATGAGTGGGCATCAAATGAAGTGGATCGCAACGTCTTTTCGATTTGTTTTGTAGGCAATAGAGCTGGAGATAGTTCGCCCGTGCCCAATCTGATGATGGCGGTGTCCGTTTCATACTGATTAATGTCCTGAATCGTTTTTAAATTAGGTTCATGAAGGCCATTCCGGACATAGTTTTTCCAGTCGGGCTGTTTGCTGGAGACGAGCACATTCCATGTATTATTTGAAACGAATGTGCCGGACCCAATCTTAGTTTCCAATAATCCATCTGCAATAAGCTCATCTATGGCTGTGATGAGGGTACTTCGGTTTACACCAAATGAGTCGGCCAATGAGCGTTGTGATGGAAGCTTAGTACCAACCGGCCATTCCCCTCGTGTAATTTGTTGTTTGACCCAATCTACTATTTGTTGGTGAAGTGATTGGTCGGAAGACCGGTTTGGTCTCCATTCGATAAACATGCGAAAACCACTCCTTTCATGTTCTATATTCATTAAATTGGTTGGATTGAAAACCAACCAATTGGATGGTTAATTCCTTTGTTGTTTTCATTATACTGAATATGAAGGGAGGGGGTATTCGTATGGGGCCATTTTTTCATGGATTATTATTGGCATTAGGGCTGATACTTCCGTTGGGAGTGCAAAATGTATTCATTTTTAATCAAGGAGCAATCCAACCTACAATAAAAAGAGCATTGCCAGCAACGATCACAGCTGCAATTTGTGATACAGTGCTCATTCTGTTAGCTATTTTAGGTGTTTCGTTGGTTGTCATGCAATATGGTTGGTTGCGCCTTACATTAATCATAATCGGAGTTATATTTTTATTGTATATGGGTTTTCAGATTTGGTTTGCCAAATCGAATTCACAGTCAGGTGCCCAATCCATGCAGATGTCGACCAAAAAGCAAATTGTGTTTACTCTATCAGTCTCATTACTGAATCCGCATGCAATCTTGGATACGATAGGTGTAATCGGTTCAAGCTCACTTGTTTATTCTGGGAAAGATAAAATGATATTCGCCATAACGTGCATCTTTGTGTCATGGTGCTGGTTCCATGGATTATGTCTTGCGGGGCGATTGCTGAAAAAGGTTGATACATCCGGGAAATTCCTTGGAATATTAAATAAAATTTCTGCAATCATCATTTGGATCACAGCTCTCTATATGGTGAAATCGCTTTTTTGAATCATATAAACGTATTCGAACTAGACCATGCCAGGTATTCAAGGGTTTAAAAGTTACAGGACGCTTATGTATAAAAAAAGGGGAATGCATATCATATATGCATTCTCCCTTTTTTTGTCCTGAGTAGCTAACAACCTGCCCTCATTCATCTTCATATCGTGAGAGCGGGTTATTGAAGAGCAACCAAGTCCTTGATTTCCTCTGTGGAAAGTTCGGTGATCCAGTTGTCACTGCTGATGATCTCGTCGTTCAGGGCTTGCTTTTTATCAAGCATCTGGTCGATTTTTTCTTCCAGGGTCCCTGTGCAGATTAGCTTATGAACGTGAACGAAACGCTGTTGCCCAATTCGGTAAGCACGGTCGGTGGCTTGATTTTCAACAGCCGGATTCCACCAGCGATCATAGTGAATCACGTGGTTTGCTTCTGTAAGATTAAGTCCAGTGCCGCCTGCTTTCAACGAGAGTATGAAGATGGGGAATTCCCCATCTTGGAATCGGGTGATCATTTCATCACGCTGCTTCTTGTTCGCACTCCCGTTCAGGAATGGCACTTCAAAGCCATATCGTTTTTCCAGCAATTCTTTAATCATATTGCCCATCCCGATATATTGTGTGAAAATGAGACAGCTTTCATCCTGTTCGCGGACAGCATCGATAATCTCGGTCAGCTTCTCGAGTTTGCCTGATCGGTTAGGTGCCTTCATGATGTTTTCCTTCTCCGTCTCTTTTAAGTAAAGAGCTGGATGATTGCAAAGCTGCTTGAGCTTATTCAGCATCTGGAGGATGATGCCTTTTCTTTCAAAGGCAGACAGTTGTTCGATATCAGTGAATGTATCTTTTATCAGTTGTTCATACAACGATGCTTGCTCGGTGGTAAGCGGTACGAATTCCTTTTGTTCTTGCTTATCCGGAAGATTAAGAGCGACTTCTTTATCGCGTTTTGTACGGCGAAGCAAGAAGGGCTGTATCAAACGCTGCAATTCCTTGATTTTATCCTTCTGTTCATCACGCTCAATGGTCGCCACATATTTTTCCTGAAACTGACCTAGCGTTCCGAGATAACCTTTGTTGATGAAGTCGAAAATCGCCCACAGCTCACTTAAACGGTTTTCCATCGGCGTACCCGATAAGGCGATATGATGTCTGCCGTTTAGCTTGCGGACCGCTTTGGATTGCTTTGTTTGGGCATTCTTGATGTTTTGTGCTTCATCAAGGATAACGCTGCTCCAATGGATGGTGGTCAGTTCAGCCACATCTTGGTGGGTCAGTCCATATGATGTTAAGACAATATCATGATCGGCTGCCAGTTTAGTAAATGCTTCACCTTTAGCACGATTCGATCCGTAATGAAGGTGAACTTTAAGTGATGGTGCGAATTTTTCCAATTCCTTTTGCCAGTTGCCCAGGACCGATGTCGGGCAGACGATGAGCGCCGATTGTACAGAGACGGATTCGGGGGTAGTGGTAATGATCTCAGCCTCATCACTGCTCTCTGTGCTACTATCCTCTTCGACAATGATCGGTTCACTTTTTTGTTTATCCCTGGGGGCAGTGGGGAGCTCTTTACTCACTCCTTCTTTGCCTTTCACATGAAGTAGGTAGGCAATCATCTGGACGGTTTTTCCAAGTCCCATATCGTCGGCTAGACAAGCACCAAAACCATGCTCCCTTAAAAAATGGAGCCAGCTCATGCCCAGTTTTTGATAGGGGCGTAAATCACCTTGAAGTGCATTAGGGACGGGCAGGATGGAAATGTTTTTGGTTTCCCGGAGTCTTCCAACCATTTTACGGAGCTCCTGGTTCAATTCAAATTGAATCCGGAGCATTTCGTCGTTTTCAGAATCGTCATCGCCATCTTCATTTATGCCATTCAACAGTTCCTGCTGCAGCAAGTCAGTCAATTGGATGCCTTTTTCATTAGCTGTTTCCATCAGCTCCTGAATTTGTTTAATGAAAGCTGGATCAAGCTTGACCCATTGGCCGCGGATGAAGACAAGCCGCCTTTTTTCATTGACGAGCTCCTCGAACTCCGCCTCGGTGAGCTCTTTGCCATTTAATGAGAAACGCCAATCGAAGTCCATTAAAGCTTTTAACCCGACATAAGACGGGCCGCGGTTCGATTGGCTCTTCACTTTCGCCTTGACCTTCAATGAAGACTCCTTCAAGGCAAGCCACCACGATGGAAGGAGAATTTCGACGCCAAGAAACAGGAGCTTTTCGCTTGCGTCGGTCAGAAACTCCCATGCATCCGTTTCCGAAATCTCCCTTTTCAGACGGCCATTCTCCCCAAGCCATGGCACGACGAGTTGCCAGCGTTTCGTAGCACGCACCACTTCACTTGCATACTTATTCCAGCCGCGCGGCAGTTTTTTTCCTGTATATGTTTCAAGGATATTCTCATCCCTTTTTGAACGAAGGGTAACATCGAGAATCCAAGGCCCATTGCCATCAGGAGGCTCAGTTAAACGGAGACCTATGGTGAATGGCTTGGGATCGGGCAGGGTACCGAGCCATTCCTGCCAGCTGTCTTTGTCAAAAAAGGCCTGCAATTCTTCGGGAGAAAGTCGTGTATCCTTTAATGCCCCGACGGCTTCACTCCATTTATGCTGCATGGGTGAATAGTTTTTTAAATACATATTAGCGGCACCGTTATACCACTTTTCGATAAAAGTACGGTTTGTTTCCAGTTCAGGTGAAGGGAGATCCAAAGATATTTCTTCTTCCCAAAAGGAAGGGACGAATTCCTCTTCCACTTCTTCCGGCAGCTTCCAGCCGATGGAGTCCAACTGAAGATTAGTGAAATCCGGTACGGGGATTCCGGCTTCAATGGATTCATGAAGAACGGGCGCTGCTGATAGGCAAAGGGAGGATAACTCGGACCATTCCCATTCTATGAAGGAGTTAAAGCTTTCCCTAGCAAAAAAGTTGAGAAGTCCCCAAGCGTCAAGAATGAATACTTGATTTCCATCCACTATATCCGTAGTCATTTTAGTACCATAAAAGCTTGCGTCATCCCAGTTGAATAACAGCCTGCGTATATGATTCGTAGTGAGGAAGGTATTCTCTTCATTGACGACACCAAGGGCGTAAGTTCCGTTTTCGAGAGCCGCTATTTTGATTTTTAATTTCCCTGGATTAAACATCGATAAGCTTACCCCTTTTTAGTTCTTCTTGGAAAGCGCGAAGCCGTTTGGTTGAATCTGCTACATAAAGTATATAACGATCGAATACGTCTTCCTTTTTGCTCTTTTTATAAATGGTGCGCATCCTTTTTAAATAACGGACAGCTTGCTTATAAGCAGGCCGGTTTTTCAAAGAAACTTTTTCCTGGACCGCATGATAATAAAGGGGCAGGATTAGTTCCGGTTCTTTTGAGACCACTTCTTTGATGGATTCACTGCTGATTAAGTCAATGCTGATTTCTGAGTAAATATGCATCTCCACCCATTTTTTATATTGTCCTTGTTCAAAAAGGAAATTTGCATAGTTCCAATAGCTGTGCGGAAGGGTGGCCCTGTAAAATTTCTCAAGCAAATCGGTCCGTTTTAATTTATAACAGCAACTGTTAATTAAAGTCGTGAACGTTCGGACGAAATCTACCCGTTTATAATAATCGGATAAACCGGCAAGGAATTCCTGGACATTATTATTGATGAATTCAATAAAAGGGATGGCGCGTGACCGGTTGTCAGATTCAGCCAGGAGATTCAGCCAATAAAAAATGTATGGACAGGCTTCCTTCTTCAATTCATGAAGAAACTCAATCGCTTGTTTATCATGGCTCTCCAAAAGGGATAGGTGAATGGCTGCGAGGGAATAGGACGTCCTCTCAGTGGTGCCAATATACTTGTCGGGAAGTTCTTTATTGATTCGTTCCAGTTCCTCTTTACGCCATGAGGAGTTGGAGAATAAGTAGCTCCATATCTCCCGGTAGAGGTCGATCTTTTCGTATTCCAGGCCTTCTCCTCCATCCAGTAGTTTAGCTACATCTTCCTTGATGCTGAAAACGAAGGGATCAAAGGCGAAGGGCCTCGCTTGCCTGCTAAGCGGCTGTACCGATTCATGCAGCTCTTCTGCTAGGTCGACGGCAAGTGCATAAAAGACCCTGATCGTTTGCGTCTCACTTTTATGCAGCTGAATCATTCTTAGTGTCTGCTGCATCGTGCAAAATTGCGTAACGAAATGATAAAGCAACTTCCATTCCCTTTCCATTGGAGCTTTTGAGCTAAGGCGTTTAAAGTAAGTTTGTATATGATTTTCAATCATATAAGTAGCCTCGCCTATATGGGGCTCGACATGTTCCGCAAAGGCATCATTGACGAATTGCTTCCATGATGGGTAGCTTTTATCTAAGATGATGGAATTCCCCGCCGCCTGTTTAAGTAATTCACTTGCCCGTTTGACTTGCTGCAGTGCTTGGGCAGTTGAGGTGTTTTTTGGTGCTTTCCATTCGCTCAGCCATTCGGAAACACTAGCGTGTTCAGAATATGCAGAAAAGAAAACGGCCATTTGATGCCGGCATATGAACCTTGAATCACATGTACAGCTTCCATCCTGAGGGAAGAGCAGATTCAGCCTGGCCCTAAAGCGTGTCCCATCCTGTACCTCAGCCGCAATCGTATCCACCGCTTCTTCTTTAATATCGACGAGCCCCTGACGGTATAACTGGAGCCCTTGATTCACCACATCCGAATCTTCCGGATCCCCGGCCTCCAAAAATTCCGCCAGCCGCTCCCCAACTAACAACAACTCCCGCTCCATACTCTCCTCCTTCAGGGACAAGCCCTGTTTACCAAAATTTATATTTTTTGTATGATCATGAACCATCAGTTCTTTAACTTATCGTAATCCCGCCCCCGTTATTCTTGGGCCGTGCATATATTACATCCCGAGATCGATTGCCGGGCTTTTTCCATGGGCGTTCTCTTTACGTTCTAAGACATTTAATCGAACAAACCATCACTGCTTCTAGCCGTATATTCATAAAAACCCTGTAAAAGTCAATATCGTCAAAAATCCCCTTGAATATAAGCGGTTCGGATATAAACAGGAATAACTGGCATTAACGTTAACCATGCCTGAAATCCTTCATCCTCATCACGCTTCACAAAACTAAGTGATGAGGGGCTGGAACCTTTTATTAATGTGCGTTTTTTGAAGCATCTCTTTATTATACTTCATTTTGGCTTGGAATTTAAAATGTAGAATGGAGGTTTTGAAAATGATGCGTGTGAAATTATACATATTCCTGGTGAATGGCTCAGTTTGTAGGCAAATGGGGTTCTATATAAAAGTTAAAACAAAGTTGACTGGAGCGGGTGCCTGGAGGCAACGTTCAAATTGTACATTCCTTAAAAAATTGGAGCCATTCCCATGGGAATGGCCAAAAATATAGAATTAATTTATTTTCATTTCATTCTTCCAACTGTCTAACTTTTTGTTTATGAATGTAACAAAGGTATGATTCTTTTGTAAATTGAATAGAAACGCTGACTTTTCCAAGTACTCTTTTGCCTCTTCAAAGTTACCTATGAGTTCAAAATTGTAACCTAAATGGTAGTGTAAATCAGCTAAAGCATATAATTGATCATGTTCGAGGCACCACTTTATGGCATCTTGGCAGCAGGCAATGGACTCTTCATATCGGACCAGGCGTGTTAACACTCTGCCAAAATTATAGGATAGGCGTGTTTTTAGCGTTTTATCCGTCAAAAAGGGTAGGGCTTTCAAGTGATCTAAAGCTTTCCTTAACAAGGCGAATGCATTTTCGTACTGTTCTTCGGCAACATACATTACACCAAGGCTGCTTAAGATTTCAAGCTCCCGTTCCGAATATATTTTGTCGGTCGTATGAGTAATGGCGATGGCCTGATTAATGAATTCTATGGCTTTATCTAAATCTTTATTTTTTTCATATTCGTATATTCCCTTGTGCCAAAGAATCAATTGATGATTCTTTTTATTCTGAAGAAATAGGGGACTGTTTTCCTCAGCCTTTACAATTTGCTGCATTTCCTCATAATTTCGGGTTCTTCTGGCTATTTTTAATTGATAAATCACTTCTTCAACGTAATCCAGCCTAGGGGTCATTCCAATATCGAAAAAATAGTTCACATCAACGCCTAAACGTTGGGAAATTAAGTAGAGGGTGGATGCATATGGATAGACATCGCCTTTTTCAATCTTGCTGATCTGTGCTTGTGTACAAATACCGGATGCCAACTCTTCCTGGGAAAGCCCGATTTGTTTACGTAGCTCTTTGATCTTTTGTCCAACTGCAAAAAAATCCATTTTGATTCTCCTTAAAATATGCCTAGAGTTATATTTTGTCATGAAAAATCGGTGAAAGCGGTATGTACAGGTCCTGAACGGTTTAAATAGAATCTTTAGTCGAAATTTATGGTTTTAAGAAGTGTGGTTAAATATAACTATAGAATTATTTTCTATTTTAACCAATATTTTTTTAAAAGAAAAGGAGGAATGACCTATGAAAAAAAGTACTAAAGCATTAGTCGTATCTTTTCTTATCATCGCTGCTTTTGTTATTGTCCCAAGCGAATTACCAGGCCTTTACGCAGAACTTCCAGGTTTATATAAATAAGTACTGAAGCTTCCCTATCAATCATTCAAGCATCTTCATTAGAAGATGTTTTTTTATTATTATTAAATGATTATTCTTTTACGCATATTCCTGTAGTTATAATTATCTATGAATGGGGAGTGTAAAGTCCATTTGTTAGGTGCGGAAGAAACGTGAGCGTAGTTTGTAACGCCTATTTCCTTTTAATGATTTTGTTATAGTGTAAATAACAAAACGGAGAGAGGTGTAAGTTTAACGATGGATATTAATATGAAAGTTCAACCCTCTTTTTACGATGATGAATGTGCCATTGTGTTTTCTTTTTATTTTGATAAGGCAACCAGGAATATTGGTGAAGCTGTGGTGTACACATGCAAAAAATCAGATCAAAAAGAATACAGCCAAGATCATATAGATACAGATATACAAGAAAAAATCGCTTATATTAGAGAGTTTTCCATTGTAGATGAATATCAGGCAACCTCGATGAAGAAAATTAAACATTTTTTGAATGTAATCGGTATCAAGAAATGTGTAAAGCACAACCTTCAGGGAAATGAAATCGCATTTTAAACGATAAAAACTCATGACATCCAACCCGTCATGAGTTTTTACCATTTAAATGAGAGTTTTGAGCATTCATCTTTTTTTTGATGAAATCGCTCATTTGTTTCCGTTCACTTGGTTTAGCGTTATTTGTTCTTTCAAAAAATTTAAAGTGTTGTTTATTGCTATCGGATTTCATGATGTCTCTCCTTTGCTTTTTTTATTTACCCATTTCTCATTAGTTAAAACGTGATTTTCATGATAAAGGGAAAAAAATAATGAACAAAAAAATTTTCGTTATTATTCCTATAGTTATATTTTCTTCTGGGAATCCCTGTATATAAGGATTAATTAGATAATAATGAGTGGTAATGCCTAAATATGGAGGAATTTCGTGTTTTATCATACTTTAAATAAATGCTAAAATGGTCCGAATATCGGATTTTTCATTAGAAACATCAGTTTCTAGTACCCTAAAGTGAAGAGGGTTGCAGAACTCTTTTCGATGGCCCCCGAGCACTTGCTTGAGGGATCTTTTTTTATATGGATAATTTGTCCACTTTATTTCTACAATATGTTTCGTTTTGTTTGTATATACATGGGTAAATATAAGAAACAGATGAATTAAACCTATGTTTATCGCTGTTTAATCGGAGGAATATATTTTATGGTTGCGAAAGTAAAGAATGATCCCACAAAGCGAACTTTCCAGCAGTACATTTTTCCATTTGCGCTTGAAGGAAATATGATTGAAAAGTTTGTGAAAAAGTTGTTTGAGGACAATTTCGTTTTTTTGAACTTGAAAGATATGGAACAACAAAATCAATTTTACGGTGGCCATAAAGTTTCTCACCGTAAATTGGAAAAGTATTTCATGCCATACATCGAACCGATTTTATTTCCGGGTAATGCAAAACAGAAGGAAGGCTTGCGGCGTTTCACGAAAAAACTGGATATTGATTGTACCTTCGAATCACCCTATCTAAATACCCCATTTATTATTAACTCTATAGATATCTTCATATGCCCATTTCATATTGGCATGATGAATCTTCGCATTACTTTGCCTGAAGAGCTTTCATATGATGATGTGCTCTATTTTGGCGATACATTCCGAATCCTCGAACCGATTGCTGATGATGAAGAAAAAACGAAAGTAAGCTGTCGTGAAAATCAATATGAACAGGTGAAGGATTTCATCTTCAATGAACTATTGCCGCCGATTGAGGAATATATGGATGAAGAACAAGCGAACCCGACTTATTTTGGCAGTTTGCCCTTCTTCATCGATGAAAGAATGTACGTGGTCAGCTATACTGCATTCCCTGAGAATCGTGATATCACTAAAAATGATTTATTCCGCATCAGTGAGCTGAACGGGTATGACAATGATGGTGAGCCATATATTGGCGCAATAAACCCCGATTATATAGAAAAGTATTATCAAGAAAGGGTATATGACAGGTGGGGCAAGGAAACCTATTATGTAACTAGCATGTATCATTTCGCTTGTGTCACGAAAGCGACAGGTAAATTGGAAAAGGAACTGGCAAGTGAAATGTATGGCCAGCATTTTTATACAGTGTTGCTTTTCTTCTATTATAAAATCGTACTGCTTAAATTGGCTCATGAACATTCCCAGATAGATGTGGAAAAAGATCAATCGGATACGGAACAGTTGATTTTCATGATCACTCAGTTTTCTGCAAAGTACTTATTCACTGAAGTCAATAGTACGGCAATCGGTAAGGAGCTATTCAAAAAAACGGATGAAGCCTTCAGGATTTCCGCTCTCTACAGAGAAGTTAAGGAAACACTTTCCTACCTTTATCAAAATCAAGATAAACTGTCTGGGAAAAGCAGTAATTATCTCTTGCAAATATTAACGATTTATACGGTTGTTTCCGGGATATTCGGAATGAATCTATATATTGAAGATTGGAAAGGGAAATTGCCGTGGAAAGCGTACATGAATTACACCTTATACGAGTGGGTAGCTGTCATTGTTACGACTAGCGGTCTAATCATTTCGGGAATCTTGGGCTTTTTCTTCTTGAAAAAATGGCTGCAAGAGAAAAAAAGCCGAAAAAAAAGAATGCTTTAATATAAAAGTCCTGTACACTTGTACAGGACTTTTGTTTTAGAAAAAACATGGTCAATTAGAAAAATGAAGAAATTCGGCGTGCAAAATCCCCCATTCCCCTAATATTTTGCTAAACTATAGGTATATCATTCTAACTATTCATTAGGAGGAAATCATGAAGAAACTAGTTTTAGTTTCCAGCTTATTGTTGATGAGCGTATTGTTTCTGGCCGGATGCTCGGATGAGCCAAGTCCTGAAGATCGCTTTGCGGCATACACGAAGCTTTGGAATAAACAAGATTTTGCAAAAATGTACGAGTATCTGTCACCTGAGACAAAGAAAGAAATCAGTGCGGATGAATTTGCGAACCGTTATGAAAAAATCTATACGGGCATAGAAGCCGACCAATTAAAGGTGGACTATAAACAGCCTAAAGAAGAGAAAAATCATAAAGATGGAGAAAAGGTAAGCCTTTCATATACCGTTGACATGTCCACTATGGCTGGTGCTGTCAGCTCTGACCATAAAGCGACACTTGTCAAGGAAGGGGAAGGCGAGGAAGAAAATTGGTACATCAAGTGGGATGAAAGCTATATATTCCCACAATTGAAAGCTGGAGAGAAGGTATCGGTTGAATCGTATCCAGCCATTCGCGGTGAAATTGTCGATCGAAATGAACGCGGCCTTGCCATGAATGGAACGGTAGCAGAAGTGGGGATCGTGCCAGAGAAAATGGCCAACGACTCCGAAACGGTTAAAAAGGTCGCTGGAATCCTCAATATGTCCACCGACGAAGTGAATCAGAAATTAAAACAATCATGGGTAAAGCCAAGCTATTTCGTGCCCATCAAGAAAATGTCAAATGATAATGCCGCAACCTTGGAAAAGCTATTGAGCATTGCCGGTGTATCTGTCAATAATACGGAAGAGCGTATATATCCATATAAAGACGCTACTGCCCATCTAATTGGATATGTCGGTGAGGCATCGGCGGAAGATCTGGAGAAATTGAAAGGAAAAGGTTATACCGCAAGTGACGTTATTGGCAAGCGAGGTCTTGAGGAAGTGTTGGAAGCACGGCTTAAAGGTGAACCTGGCGGTAAAATCTTTATTAAAACCGAAGATGGTGAAGAAAAAGTGATTGCTGAAAAGCCTGCTGAAGAGGGAGAAACAATTACCTTGACCATCGACGCCGAGCTTCAAAAGGATATCTTCGAGCAATATAAGAACGAAACTGGATCGGCATCGGCAATTGATCCGATGACAGGCGAAACGCTTGCACTTGTTTCAAGTCCGTCATTCGATCCTAATAAATATATTTTCGGGATAACAAAAGCGGAACAAAAAGCGCTTGAAGAAGACCCGGAAAAACCACTTTTGAACCGCTTCAGTTCGACGTTTGCACCTGGATCAACCATTAAGGCCATCACTGCGGCAATCGCTTTGGAAAATGGTGTGGATCCGAAAGAGTCGATCAATATCCAAGGGAAAACGTGGGCCAAATCGACATGGAAAGATCATTCCATTACAAGGGTGTCGGACCCCGGTGTTCCAATCGATATGGAAAAGGCATTAATTTATTCAGACAATATTTACTTTGCCCAAAAAGCTTTGGGGCTTGGAAAGGAAAAATTCACAAATGGACTCAAGGCATTCGGATTTGATGAGTCTTTGAATTACGATTATCCAATCAAAGCATCGAGCATCGGTAAGATCGACAGTGAGGGACGCTTGGCAGATGCTGGATATGGTCAAGCGCAAGTCCAAATGAGCACGCTACATCTCGCCATGACCTATTCAGCCTTCTTGAATGAAGGAAACATCCTGACACCTTCGTTAATAACAGGAGATAAAACAGAAAAGAAAATATGGAAAGAAAATGCGATATCAGCAGACCAAGCAAATCAGATCACCAAGATGCTGACACAAGTGGTGGAACATCCTAAGGGAAGCGGACATGGAATAGATGATCTTGGCATCAAAATCGCTGCCAAAACGGGAACTGCCGAAATCAAGGCATCCAAAAATGCTGACGGAACAGAAAATGGCTGGTTTGTTGCCATGGACACAGAAGACCCGGAACTTCTCATGGCATGGATGATGGAAGATGTAAAAGGACGAGGCGGCAGCCATGTCGTTGTCGATCATATGAAACCGGTGTTGAAAAAGTATTTGAAGTAAAGAAAAAAGTCATCCATCAGAAATGGGTAAAAATGCAGCAAGCATTTACCATTAAAAAGCAGGACATGGTTTCTTACATGTCCTGCTTTTATTTTTTCACATGTTGAGGATTCCATTTTGTTAAGACAATAAAGCTGGAATTGAAGGATAATGAGTCGTACATACAGAATGTAAAAAGAGTACCTGCAAGTAAGCCCGCGATCCAGGTGGTCCTGAAATCATCAGGGGTTTCTGCAGCTGTGACATCTTCCAGGCCGTTATCCATGCCAATGGATTGAACAGGATTAATTCAAAATTCTTTGAAAGATAAATAGAATAGGAATGAGGATGAAAAGCAATGAGAAGTTTAAGGTATTTGTTTATCGCTTTCTTTATCATTTTTTTTGCATTTCCTTCTCATGAAACAACGGCAGCGGAAGAGAATACAACGATGGAAGTGAAACTGAAGAATTATTTGGGGAATAGAACCAGCGTCAAAATAAAGGCAACCGGGGACTACAGTACTTCAGGGGGAGAGATATTCATTAAGGCGGGGGAAAATCTGACTTTGAAAGTGGAGTCGGGTAAACTTGCCGTATACAAAGGTTTTAAGAAAACGGGATCTTATGCTTCCTTTAAGGTTATGCCAGTTAAACCTGATGCTTCATTGTCCATAAACGGCCGTCCGTATCTTGGCTCATTTTCATTTACAGCGGAGGACGGTTACATCCGGCCAATCAATCATGTTTACATGGAAGATTATCTAAAGGGCGTTGTCCCATTGGAGATGCCCGCTCTATGGCATGCCGAAGCCTTAAAGGCACAGGCGATTGCCGCCCGAACTTATGCACTTCGCCATCAATCCGCAATAATTGATGATACGGTTTCTTACCAAGTATATGGCGGGGCTGCCGGTCACTATCGAACTAATTCAGCCATTGAACAGACAAAGGGCATGGTAATCAAACATGATGGCGAAATAATCGAAGCGTTCTTTTCCTCAAGCAATGGAGGAATGACCGAATCGAATTCAAATGTTTGGACAAGTGGCAACCCCCTTGGATATTTATCTATAAAAGAAGATCTCTATGATTCGAAAACCAATTGGGAGATAATGCTGGACAAGCAGCAAATCGACCTGTCAAAAATGGATTTATCTAAACCGGAAGAATGGTGGGCAAGTGTAGAGGAAAAAGATAAAACGGTTGTGCCGAAGCTGAAGGTTTGGCTGAAGAATAATGGATATGCGAATAAAGATATTAAAATAACGGAGATTCCCTTGTTAACATTTACAGATGAAAAAACGGGAGGCCGTGTAACGAAAGGCTCCATCCAACTGAATTTCTATGTAAGAGATCTCGTTGATGACAGGGGTAAACTTTTGCAGCAAACGGTTAAGCTTACTAATGTAGCGGCTTCCAAAATCAGGGGCATGGTCGGGCAAGAGGTGATGAAAAGCTATTTGGTTGACCATTCATCTACCAATCCTTCCAAAATCTCTATTGAAGGATCAGGATATGGGCATGGTGTCGGACTAAGTCAGTTTGGAGCGAAAAACAG
Organism: Bacillus sp. B4EP4a; assembly: GCF_006680105.1. Taxonomy (NCBI): domain Bacteria; kingdom Bacillati; phylum Bacillota; class Bacilli; order Caryophanales; family Bacillaceae; genus Bacillus; species Bacillus sp. B4EP4a. The sequence continues at coordinate 1,188 of NZ_VHIK01000005.1, read as the reverse complement.
AGCGGAAGCAGGCCAATCATATCAAGAGATTTTGTGGTTTTATTATCCTGACACAACTATAGAAAAGGAATATGGACCAGGTGCTGGATCTAAAACGGAACCTGTCGTAAAGGCGGAACCGAATTCAGTAAACATGAAAGCGGAGACGGATCATTTAAATGATGAGGTTGGAATCACATACTCCCTAAAAGAAGATGCTGTGGTAACACTCACGATTAAAGATAGTAAAGGGAAAGCCTTAGCTACCCCAGTCCGTGACCTAACAATGAAAAAGGGTACCCATTCTGCAATCTGGAACACAAAAGCGGTAAGTAACGGTACATATGAAGCAGAAATATCAGCAATGGACCGAAGCGGGAATGAAGGTTTGGCCACAATGGCGATTAAGATCAGTAAAGATACGTCGGCACCGAAAATAACCGATGTCAATACATCGGGTGATTATAGTACCGAGAAAGCGAACATAACCTATACAATTAATGAAAACGCTAATGTAACAGTGGAAATTAAAAACAGTAAAGGTAAGGTTGTTGGCATCCTTTCTGAAAGGCAGTTCCATAAAGGCAGACAATCGGCAACCTGGGATTTCAAAAATATGTCCAACGGGATGTATACGGTGACAATCTCCGCTAAGGATAAGAGTGACAATCAGAAATCCATTTCAACGAAAGTCTCCATTAGAAAGACCCCGGGAATAGTGACAGCAAGCGAATTATATATTAAAGAAAATAAAAATGCATCTTCTGAAACGGTCGGGAAACTATACAGGGACCAAGCCGTAACGATCCTGGCTCAACAAGATGAATGGTATAAAGTGAAAAAGGGAAGCCAAATTGGTTATGTATTAAAAAAACATGTAAAGAAATGAATGGGGAGGACGTCAATTATGGCGTCTTTTTTTATAAATGGTATTTAGATTCTTCATCAAATTCACGAGTAAAAGGCGCAAACTCACAAGTAAAGCACAAACTCACGAGTAAAAGGAGCAAACTCACAAGTAAACGCGCCAAACTCACGAGTAAAAGGAGCAAACTCACGAGTAAATGCGCCAGACTCACGAGTAAATGCCCCAAACTCACGAGTAAAGCGCAAACTCACGAGTAAATGCGCCAGACTCACGAGTAAATGCGCCAAACTCACGAGTAAAAGGCACAAACTCACGAGTAAACGCGCCAAACTCACGAGTAA
>NZ_VHIK01000049.1:0-36008 GCF_006680105.1 Bacillus sp. B4EP4a | reverse complement strand
GGAAGCGTGGCGACATGTGGAGCTGACTGATACTAATAGATCGAGGACTTAACCAACGCTTTTTAAAAAATGAAATACCTTCTTATTATCTAGTTTTGAAGGAATGAAAATTTCTTCTTGCATTTTCTCAAAAAGACGTTATAATAATATATGTCTTGAAAAAATGTTAACATTGTTTGGTGACGATAGCGAAGAGGTCACACCCGTTCCCATTCCGAACACGGCAGTTAAGCTCTTCAGCGCCGATGGTAGTTGGGGGTTTCCCCCTGTGAGAGTAGGACGTCGCCAAGCAGTTTCATATGGAGGATTAGCTCAGCTGGGAGAGCATCTGCCTTACAAGCAGAGGGTCGGCGGTTCGATCCCGTCATCCTCCACCATTTTACACCTGCCGGTGTAGCTCAACTGGTAGAGCAACTGACTTGTAATCAGTAGGTTGGGGGTTCAAGTCCTCTTGCCGGCACCATTTTAAGATAGTACAAGCACGAGCCATTAGCTCAGTTGGTAGAGCATCTGACTTTTAATCAGAGGGTCGAAGGTTCGAATCCTTCATGGCTCACCATTTTATATGCGGGTGTGGCGGAATTGGCAGACGCACCAGACTTAGGATCTGGCGCCGCAAGGCGTGGGGGTTCAAGTCCCTTCACCCGCATCTTTCATGCGGAAGTAGTTCAGTGGTAGAATACAACCTTGCCAAGGTTGGGGTCGCGGGTTCGAATCCCGTCTTCCGCTCCACTTTTCGTATGTGCCGGGGTGGCGGAACTGGCAGACGCACAGGACTTAAAATCCTGCGGTAGGTGACTACCGTACCGGTTCGATTCCGGTCCTCGGCACCATCATAATATGCGCCCGTAGCTCAATTGGATAGAGCATCTGACTACGAATCAGAAGGTTGTAGGTTCGACTCCCGCCGGGCGCACCATGTTTTTATTGCGGGAAGTAGCTCAGCTTGGTAGAGCACTTGGTTTGGGACCAAGGGGTCGCAGGTTCGAATCCTGTCTTCCCGACCACGTGATTTTTAATGAATGGGGCCTTAGCTCAGCTGGGAGAGCGCCTGCCTTGCACGCAGGAGGTCAGCGGTTCGATCCCGCTAGGCTCCACCATTTTTCAATCAGATACTTATATTATATTGGCGGTGTAGCTCAGCTGGCTAGAGCGTACGGTTCATACCCGTGAGGTCGGGGGTTCGATCCCCTCCGCCGCTACCAATAAATATAAGGACCTTTAGCTCAGCTGGTTAGAGCAGACGGCTCATAACCGTCCGGTCGTAGGTTCGAGTCCTACAAGGTCCACCATATTCACTTTTCAAAAGCCATGGAGGTATACCCAAGTTCGGCTGAAGGGATCGGTCTTGAAAACCGACAGGGGAGTCAAATCCCGCGGGGGTTCGAATCCCTCTACCTCCTCCATTTTTTTCAAAAAAGCAGCAAGTTGTTTTGAAACACCCTTACATAATGGATGTGGACAAAACGATATACACGAAAACTTGATGCAAATCGTTTCATTATTACCGTCGCGGGGTGGAGCAGTCCGGTAGCTCGTCGGGCTCATAACCCGAAGGTCGCAGGTTCAAATCCTGTCCCCGCAATTATTAGGTCCCGTGGTGTAGCGGTTAACATGCCTGCCTGTCACGCAGGAGATCGCGGGTTCGATTCCCGTCGGGACCGCCATTCTTTAAATTTGATACATATGTGGCTCAGTAGCTCAGTCGGTAGAGCAAAGGACTGAAAATCCTTGTGTCGGCGGTTCGATTCCGTCCTGAGCCACCATATTTCAAAAAATTACGGCGATTGTGGCGAAGTGGTTAACGCACCTGATTGTGGTTCAGGCATTCGTGGGTTCGATTCCCATCAGTCGCCCCATTTCGCGGGTGTAGTTTAGTGGTAAAACCTCAGCCTTCCAAGCTGATGATGAGGGTTCGATTCCCTTCACCCGCTCCAAATATGGGCCTATAGCTCAGCTGGTTAGAGCGCACGCCTGATAAGCGTGAGGTCGATGGTTCGAGTCCATTTAGGCCCACCATATTCATTGTTCCGCAGTAGCTCAGTGGTAGAGCATTCGGCTGTTAACCGAACGGTCGTAGGTTCGAGTCCTACCTGCGGAGCCATGGGGAAGTACTCAAGAGGCTGAAGAGGCGCCCCTGCTAAGGGTGTAGGTCGCGCGAGCGGCGCGAGGGTTCAAATCCCTCCTTCTCCGCCAGTTGGCCCGTTGGTCAAGCGGTTAAGACACCGCCCTTTCACGGCGGTAACACGGGTTCGAATCCCGTACGGGTCATAACAAAAAAGGAAGCATACATTCATGTATGCTTCTTTTTTTCATTTCTTTTCATTGATATAACTATCTTTTTGTTTATAGGGAATGTCTCCAAGATTGGATTCTATATTTTCTTCTTCAAGTGTATCTTCATATTCCTTTTGCTTTTTGTTCGTTATATTCACTCTATTTTTTCCTTCGATATCATTTGCGGCAAATCCTTCATAGTCTTCAGGAAACCCGTTCGTTTCATCCTCGGTTTTATAAAGGTCATTATAATTATCATGATCTCCTGTGTAATCGGATGGTGTTTCGGATGTACCGAATTTGGCAACTTCACCAAAGCTATCTTCTTTATCCACCATTTTGATTCCATGACGATTTTCAAAATGATCACCCTTGGATGGAATCAGTATTTCCTCTTCCACAGGCCGGTCTTGTGAAAGTGGCCGTTCTGGGGCGTGCTCGACACAGTAGAGGGTGCTTGGGATCGCTTCAAGCCTCTCGATGGGGATTTCCTTATTGCAGGTTTTACAATGGCCATACGAACCTTCCTCCATGGCTTTCAAAGCTTCATCGATTTTCTCCATTTCGGATTGTGCATGCTCATCGAGTGCTTGATTCCGTTCCATCTCGAATAGTTCGGTTCCTAGGTCAGCAGGATGATTATCATAGGCTGATAATTCCCCTACGGATTCGGTCTGGCTTTTCTCCAGAACGGATTGTTCATCATTTTGAATTCTATTACTTAGCTCATTTTTTTCTTGAAGCAGTTCTTTTTGAAATTTTTGCGTTTGTTGTTTCGTTGCCATATCGGATTCACTCCTTCTAAAGTCTAAATCTCATTTTATAATGGTAGGATGGTTGTATTATCTATTACCCGAATCGGGGTATAGGAAAACAATATGGAACGGATGATAGAAAAAAAGGACTGAGCGATGAGCTCAGTCCTCGGAGATTATATAAGATAGCTGATGAATAATCCAATGGCCATGAGTAAGCCAAAGAAGGTGTTCGTTTGTGCCGTGGCTTTCATTGCTGGCACCATCGTGATCGGCTGCGTTTTACCTACGAAGCCTTTGATTGCGGCCAGGGCTTTCGGGATGCTTATGAAGGCAAGGAGGATCCACGCCGTTACGCTTCCGGTAAGGACTAGCCCAACTAGCCATAGATAAGAGAAGGCGAACATGATTGCCATGAATGTCAAGGCGTTTTTCCGACCCATGACTACCGGCATCGTTTTGCGGCCATGTGCCTTATCTCCGTCATGGTCACGTAGGTTATTGGATAAGTTGATCAATCCGACCAATATTCCACTTGGAATGGCAATTAAGATAGCTGTTGAAGAAACATCACCGGTTTGAATGAAAAAGGCGATCAGGATTATCAAAAAGCCCATGAACAATCCAGAAAAAAGTTCCCCGAATGGTGTATATGAAATGGGCAGGGGGCCGCCTGTATAAAGATAGCCGACAAGCATGCAAACCAGTCCTACTGCAGCAAGCCACCAAGATGATGCGGCACAGATATAGATTCCAATTATCAAGGCGATGGCATACATGCCAAGGGCCAAGTTCATGATTAGTTTGGGGGTCATCCCATGACGGACGATCCCGCCGCCAATGCCTACGGATTCCTCCGTATCCAAGCCTCTCTTGAAATCATAGTATTCATTAAATAAATTGGTTGCAGCTTGAATCAGGATACTTGCAATCATCATGGCAGCGAATAATAACCAATTCACTCCATCTTCCAAAAGTGCAATAACAGTTCCAAGTAAGACTGGGACAAAAGCTGCGGTTAGTGTATGTGGACGAATTAACTCCCACCAAATCTTCCAGGTCCGTTTAAGGGGAAGTCCGTCGTATTCTGTTTGCATTATTTCTCTCCTCAAAATCATTATTGGTTCTCTCGAAATTATAACAAATATTGAAATGTTGCACAAAAGGTAATCCTAATAAATACAGGAAAAGTGGGCAAGGGTGATATTTGGAATTCATGGATGGGGCATTTCCAGAATCAAGGATATTTCTCTACATTCGCTAAGATTCATATAATAAGGAAAAAAGCAGGAAAGAATCGTTTGGTAAAGGGGCGTTTTATTGACATGAGGTTCAAGGGAGGTGTATCTTTAAATAGGTTAAAAAGCTTTTAAAATGTACATTTGGGGGGATTTTTTTGGCTATCTCAGAGGAAACTGAACAGTTTCAGGGACTGGCTTCAGCTATACAAAAGGCGAAGGACTTGAATGATCAAGTTCTATTCAGTCATATTAAGAAAGTTAATTGCAACAACCCCCTTTCATTTTATCAAGCTGGAAGAGAACGGTACGCGGGTGAGCGCTTTTTCTGGGAGGACCCTGCAAAGGAAATAACCATCACCGGTTTAGGCAATGTTAAGAAACTCAAAGCGGCATCGAATGCCGAACGTTATAGAGAAGTCGAAAAGAGCTGGATCAAACTGCAGAATACTGCTGTCAAAACAGGAGTGACCGATGTAGAAGCGACAGGTCCTATACTGTTTGGGGGCTTTTCTTTTGATTATGAAACTAACAGTACGCTCCTGTGGAATCAGTTCGGGGACAACCTGTTTTATATACCTGCCTTCATGCTGTCAATAGTGGGGAATCAAGCTTACTTAACGACAAACTTACTTTGTTCGCCTGATGATTCAGAAAAACTCTTCATAGATATGATAAATGAACGGGAAGCTTTCCTTTTCGAAAGCTTGGATGGCAATGGATCGGGTGCAAATTCCCTTGTTATGCAGAGGGAAGTCGAACCTGAGAAATGGAAGCGGACGGTCGAAGAGGCTGTTCAGGAAATCAAGACGACAGATCTCGACAAGATCGTTTTGGCAAGGGAGCTTAGACTTGGTTTTGAACGTTCCATCGATTCAGGGAAAGTGCTTGAACAATTGATTGCTGAGCAGCCATTAAGCTATATTTTCAGTTTGGAGGCTGGCGGTGACTGTTTTGTAGGTGCCACCCCTGAACGTTTAATTAAGAAACAGGGAAATGAAGTTTTTTCAACATGTCTTGCCGGATCGATGGGGCGAGGGAAAGATGAGCAGGAAGATGTTTGTCTTGGTGAAGAATTGCTGCATGACCAAAAGAATTTACAAGAACATCAATATGTCGTGTCGATGATATCCAATGCTTTTAATTCTGTATGCGAAAAAGTGATGGTTCCTGCCGAACCGACACTTATGAAAAACCGTCATATCCAGCATTTGTACACACCGGTCCGCGGTATATCCAAGGAAGGTGTCACGATTTTTGAATTCGTCGAGAACCTCCATCCTACACCTGCTATGGGCGGACTTCCAAAAGAAAAGGCCGTTGTCCGGATTCGGGAAATGGAAGATCTTGAACGCGGCTTTTATGCGGGTCCTTTAGGTTGGGTGGATACGTATGGAAACGGGGAATTCGCTGTAGGGATACGTTCTGCCCTAATACAGAACAATGAGGCATCCCTCTTTGCCGGATGCGGGGTAGTTGAAGATTCGACTCCCGAAAGTGAATTCCGCGAAACAGGGATTAAATTCAATCCGATGTTAAGTGCTTTAGGAGGAAATCTTAATGAATGACCGAGATGCATTGACAGCGTATGCTGCTTCATTCGTCGATGAGCTGGCACAAAATGAGGTGAAGCATGTGGTGGTGAGCCCAGGTTCACGATCCACGCCCATAGCTTTGTTGCTAGTGGAACATCCTGATATCGAAATTCATATTAATGTGGATGAGCGTTCGGCTGCTTTTTTTGCCCTTGGTTTGGCTAAGGCCTTAAAAGAACCTGTTGGACTTCTTTGTACGTCCGGTACAGCCGCAGCAAACTATTACCCGGCCGTCATTGAGGCTTTCTATTCAAGAGTGCCGCTTATTGTACTTACCGCTGACCGACCGCATGAATTGCGTGATGTCGGAGCCCCGCAGGCGATCGATCAGATACATCTTTACGGGAGACATGTAAAATGGTTTGTCGAAATGGCACTTCCTGAAAGCACGGATGGGATGATGCGGTATGCCAGAACGGTCGGTGCAAGAGCAGTGGCTACAGCGGCAGCTGGACCTGCAGGGCCTGTACATTTGAATTTCCCGCTTCGTGAACCATTGATTCCGGATCTTGAGAAAGCAAAGGAGTACAGACAAAATAAAATGACGCCTGCAGTGTTGATTGACAGTGGAGAACGGTCACTGTCCGCATCACAAATAGAAGCTGTGGCAACTACATTGTCACAAGCTAAGCAAGGTATGATCGTATGTGGCGAATTACCGCATCCAGAGATGAAGGAGGCCATCGTCGCATTAGCGGAAAAACTTGCTTTTCCTATACTGGCTGATCCCCTTTCACAGTTAAGGAGCGGAAGTCACGACAAAGCTGTCATAATTGATGCGTACGATACGTTTCTACGCGATGAAACGGCTACAGCGGCTTTCAGGCCGGAAGTGATCTTGCGTTTCGGGGCAATGCCTGTTTCTAAACCCTTATTGTTATTCATGAAAAAACAAAAACAGGCAAACACTTTGGTCGTCGATGGCGGAGCAGGCTGGCGTGAACCAGCCGGATTGGCAACGAATATGATTTACAGCGAAGAGAAAGATTTTTGTTTAAAAATTGCTGATAAAATTATTGCTTCCCCTGATGATGAATGGCTTCGCTTATGGCAGACCGTCAACGGAGCGACGAAGGATGCCCTGGCCTCCGTCAGGGATGAATCGGAGTTAAGTGAAGGCAAGCTGTTCGCCCTGCTTGCTGATATGATGCCATTGGAATCGACGCTGTTTGTCGGGAATAGCATGCCCATACGTGATTTGGATACTTTCTTTTTGAATAATGGAAAAGGAATCAAAACTATGGCAAATCGCGGTGCGAATGGAATCGATGGTGTCGTTTCAACTGCTCTTGGCGTAAGCACGGTATCGGAAAATACAGTGCTGGCAATCGGGGATTTAAGCTTTTTCCATGATATGAATGGCTTGCTTGCGGCAAAACTTCAAAAACAAAATATCACGATATTGCTGATTAATAATGATGGCGGCGGCATATTCTCCTTCTTGCCGCAGGCGAATGAGAGGGAACATTTCGAAACGCTATTCGGCACGCCTCATGGGCTTGATTTTTCCCATACTTCCCAGCTTTATGGCGGTAAATACAACAAGGTGCAAAGTTGGGATGAGTTTGAGAAGGTATTTACGGAGTCATTCGAAATGAAAGGTCTTAAAATCATCGAAGTACCGACAGAAAGAGAGTCCAATTTACAAAAGCATCGAAATTTGTGGAGCTTTGTTTCCCAGGAAATAAAAATGGTGTTAGACAGGGAAATATCATGAATATTGTCAGCAAGGATGTCAATTATGCTGTTGAAATAACGGGAAATGGAGATCCTCTTGTACTTTTACATGGATTTACGGGAAATCGGGATACATGGAAATTCCTCATTCCGCTACTGAGTGACAGGTATACCATGATAATGGTCGACATCATCGGTCATGGCATGTCTGCGTCACCAGCCGATCATCGAAGGTATGAGATGGAGCGTGTGGCTGAGGATATCAAGTATATTTTGGATGTGTTACATTTCCCGAAAGCCCATATCCTTGGATACTCGATGGGCGGAAGGCTCGGATTGGGATTTGCCTGTTTGTATCCTGAGTATGTTGATACACTGATATTGGAGAGCGCTTCACCAGGCCTATTAACAGAAGGGGAACGGGAAATCCGAAGGGAAAATGATAGGAAGCTTGCCGAACGGATTCTTGTAAATGGCATGGAAGCGTTTGTGGATCGATGGGAAAACATCCCGCTGTTTGAAAGTCAAAAACGGTTGTCGGCCAAAACCAGGTCGGTCATTCGGGAGCAGCGGTTGGCAAATGACCCTGCCGGCCTTTCCAATAGCCTTCTTGGTATGGGGACAGGCAGTCAGGCTTCATACTGGGAACAACTGCAAACTCTTGATTTCCCTGTGCTCCTTGTAACCGGTGAACTCGACCGTAAGTTTTGTGACATTGCGGACTCAATGAAGAGAAAGCTGAAGCGGGCCGAATGGAAAATAATAAATGATGCGGGACATGCGATTCATGTGGAAGTTGGAGAAAAGTTTGGTAAAATAATAAGTGAGTTTTTAAAGCGAAATAAAAGGAGGAATTAAGGTGACGATACAATGGGAAACAATACGTGAGTATGATGAAATTTTGTATGAAAAATATAACGGGATAGCAAAAGTGTCCATCAACCGACCACATGTACATAATGCATTCACTCCAAAAACGACTGCTGAAATGATTGATGCATTCGCAAGGGCGCGTGATGATTCAAGCATTGGTGTCATTATTTTAACGGGTGTAGGCGGCAAAGCATTCTGTTCAGGCGGAGATCAAAAAGTACGCGGAAATGGCGGATATGTAGGTGAAGATAACATTCCGCGTCTAAATGTTCTTGATTTGCAACGTTTGATTCGCGTAATTCCAAAACCGGTCGTAGCCATGGTTGCAGGATATGCAATTGGTGGCGGTAATGTCTTGAACGTGGTATGTGACTTGACGATTGCTGCTGACAATGCAATTTTCGGACAAACTGGACCGAATGTGGGAAGCTTTGATGCTGGTTATGGTTCTGGCTACCTTGCACGTATCGTGGGTCATAAAAAGGCGCGCGAAATCTGGTACCTATGCCGTCAATACAATGCACAGGAAGCATTGGATATGGGATTGGTCAACACGGTTGTACCTTTGGACGAATTGGAAACGGAAACGGTTAAATGGTGTGAAGAAATGCTTGAGAAGAGCCCGACTGCACTTCGTTTCTTGAAAGCGGCAATGAACGCTGATACGGATGGCCTTGCAGGTCTTCAACAATTGGCTGGTGACGCTACACTTTTATACTATACAACAGAAGAAGCAAAAGAAGGCCGCGATGCATTCAAAGAAAAACGCACTCCGGACTTTGGGCAATTCCCTCGTTTCCCTTAATGAAACGCGTGAATCGATGAGACTGACAGCTTGGCGGAAAATCGCCGGGCTGTTTTCTATATCAAAATGGAAGAGGGTAAGCAGCAATGGCAGAAGAAAAGTTGCCGAACTGGCTGAAAAATCGGGCGCATCTTTCACCGGATCGCCCGGCAATTGAGTTTGAAGGTCATACGTATAGCTTTCTTGAACTGCATACATTATCGGAGAAAATGGCTGGTAAGCTGGCAAGCATTGGTTTGGGCGCTGGCGATTCATGTGCGGTTTTGCTCCGTAACCATATTGATGGTGTTGTCGTTATCCATGCATTACTTTATCTCGGTGTGAAGATTGTGATGCTGAATAATAAGCTAACGGCAAAAGAGCTGTCCTGGCAGATCGGGGATAGTGAAACTGCCTTTTTGGTTTCAGAAGGCTCCTTCTCCGGCAAACTCTCTGATATTGGTGAGATTCTCCCCGAATTGAACCTTCATTTAATGGAAGAATTGCCGGATGGCACTGCTGAGATACTTCAAGAGTTTTACCTTGAGGATACCGCGACGATCATGTATACATCAGGTACGACAGGAAATCCCAAAGGGGTGATCCAAACATTCGGCAACCATTGGTGGAGTGCCGTCGGGTCTGTTCTGAACCTTGGATTGCATGAGGAGGATTCGTGGTATTGTGCGGTTCCCATCTTTCATATTAGCGGTTTATCCATCCTGATGAAAAATGTGATTTATGGCATGAAAGTCGTTTTGGCAGAACGTTTCGATGAACGGGAGGCAAACCGGAGCATCCAGGAAAATGGCGTGACGATCATTTCGGTCGTGACGGCGATGCTGAATAGGATGGTGCAGGATATGAAGGGAACAAGCTATCCGGAAACCTTTCGCTGTTTCCTGTTGGGCGGCGGCCCTGCACCCGTCCATTTACTTGAGGTATGTAAGGAGAAAGGGATTCCCGTCTATCAATCATATGGGATGACCGAAACGTCTTCACAGATTGTGACACTGGCACCGGAGTATAGCATGACAAAAATCGGCTCGGCGGGAAAACCTTTGTTTCCTTCGCAGTTACGGATAGAGAAAGACGGAACTATGTGTGAACCGGGTGCAGTGGGCGAAATCGTGGTTTCAGGTCCGAATGTGACGAAAGGCTATTTTAATCGTTTGGACGCTACACAGCAGGCCATCACCGATGGATGGCTTTATACTGGGGACCTTGGTTATCTCGATGAGGAAGGCTTTTTATATGTGCTTGACCGACGCTCGGATTTAATCATTTCCGGCGGTGAAAATGTCTACCCGGCCGAGATTGAAAATGTCCTTAGTAAGCACCCTGATGTTTTCGAAGCGGGAGTGACGGGGACTGACGATGAAAAATGGGGACAGGTCCCACTTGCCTTTGTCGTCTTGCATCAAGGTACAGAGCTTGATGAGAGCGAACTGCTGGAATATTGCAGGGGATATTTGGCATCTTATAAAATTCCCCGGAACGTGATTTTTTGTAAGGAGCTTCCCCGGAATGGCGCTAGCAAGCTTTTGAGACGGGAACTGAAGAAGGAAATGGGGGAATGGCAATGAAGTTATCCTCCATTTCCCTTAAGCTCATTAAGGCGCCTTTAAAGCGGTCATTCAAGACGCATCTCGAAACGGTAAGCGATCGGGAAGTGATAATTGTCGAAGCCATGGATGAAGACGGATTGATTGGATACGGGGAAGCTGTCCCTTTTACAAGTCCTTGGTATACCGAGGAAACGATCAAGACATGCTTTCATATGTTGGATGACTTCTTAATCCCGCTAACATTGGCCGGTCAGATCATGCATCCTGATGAGCTCCCGAACCTATGGAGCGGAATCAGACGGAATGCGATGGCGAAGTCAGCTTTAGAGCAGGCAATCCTCGATTTATATGCGAAGCAGAAGGGAGTCTATCTCGGACGGCTGTTTGGCGGCGAACGAAGTGAAGTGGCCGCTGGTGTAGTCGTTGCATCCAATGATATAGAAGACGCGATTCTTCAAATCGAGGATTTTTCCGGATCTGGTTATCAGCGTTATAAAATAAAAATCAATCCAGAAAATGATCTTGAGTTTTTAGGGGAAATACGTCGGGCCTATCCTGATATCCCGTTAATGGCGGATGCCAATTCAGCGTACAGTCTTGATGACATCCCACATCTTCAGAAGCTTGATGTGTTTAAGCTGATGATGATTGAGCAGCCGCTTGGACATGACGACATCGTGGAACATTCATTTTTGCAGAAACAGCTGCAGACACCCATTTGCCTTGATGAAAGCATAAATTCATTTCATGATGCCAAAAGTGCGCTGTCGCTCCAGAGCTGTGGGGTGATCAATATTAAGATGGCTAAAGTCGGCGGCTGGATGGAAGCTGTAAGAATCCATGATCTATGCCTGGGTAATGGTGTACCCGTTTGGTGCGGCGGTATGATTGAATTTGGCATATCACGTGCACATAATATCGCACTTGCCACATTAAAAGGGTTCACGATTCCCGGTGATATATCATCTTCATCTCGTTATTGGGAAGAGGATATAATCGATCCCGAAGTCATTGTTGAAAATGGCATGATCCAAGTTCCCGATAAAGCTGGAATCGGTTTTGCCATCAATGAAAAGCGGTTAAAGGAATTGACTACATATAGTAAACTGTACAAGTGAAAACATCAAAAGAGGTGCATTACCGCCTCTTTTGATCAAATATTGATAATCCTCCTTTTTACCTCCCACGGTCTATGTAACTCACCCATTTAGTATTTTTTGGACAGGAATCCCACTCTTTTGGTAAATGATTTTAATAGATAAATAACAAATATCAGTTTGAGGTTTCGATTGGCATTCTGGCTAGCCTTGGCTCTGCTGGATGCTTGTGGCGAGGCAGGCAGTCGGTCGCAACCCTAAAGATTTTAGAAAATTCATTTAAATGGCCGGATAAACCATATTTTTTTTCGGAAAATGGGGTTTTGTCTATTTTTTCTTTATTGGATTATTTTGTATAATGGAATTAAATGAATGGCAACCAAGGGAAAGGGAGGGGAGAGTGTATGAAAAAACCGTACCTAATTGCGGAAATTCTACTGAGAAGAGGCATGCCTGACTATGTCATAAAAGAAGTGACGGCTTTGCAGGAGTGCGAGCTGTTTCATTTGAAGAGAAAGTGGGGCCTCTATGACCGGAAGACAGGTGCGTAAAGAATGAAAGTAAAAAGGGAACCGTTCCGAGCCGGTCCCCATGCGTTTTAAGGTTTTTTAAGCCGGTACCTATTGACAGGGCGGCCTATGCTGCCATACTGTACGTCAAGCTGAAGGACTTCTTCGCCATGCAGGTATTCAAGATAGCGCCTTGCTGTAACTCTGGCGATACCAATCCCATCAGCCACTTCTTCTGCAGAAAGTGACCCAGGCTGGGTCTTTATGAATTTCGTCACCTGCTCAAGAGTCGCGCCATTCAATCCTTTGGGAACATCATATTTCGGACTCGCTTCAGAATGTGTTTTATTTTGAAAGAGAATTCGGTCGAGCTGGGTTTGAGAAATTTGATGGTCAGGTTCAACCTCCATCCGAAAAGCGAAGTATTGTTCCAGCGTATGTTTTAGCCTATCGAATTTAAATGGCTTGATTAAATAGTCAAAAGCCCCGTTCTGCATCATTTTTCGGATCGTTTTCTGATCATTTGCCGCTGAAATGATGATGACATCCACATCAATTTGCTCTTTTCTGATTTGATAAAGTGTATCAACCCCGTTTAAAGAAGGCATGAAGATGTCCAAAATGACAAGGTCAGGATTAGACTGCCTGATTTTTACCAGACCTTCAAGCCCATTTGAAGCTGTATCAACGACTTTAAAGGCAGGCAGGCGCTCGATGAACTGTTTGTTGACCTCTTGGACCATTGGGTCGTCTTCAATTAAAAGTACACGAATTTCGTTAGTCATTTTGGTTCTCCTCTATATCGTGCATCGGAAAAGAAAGAAAAAAGCTTGTTCCTTCGTTAGGGCGTGTCGTGAATTTCATTTCGCCGTTCGCTTTTTTTACAATTTGGTCTATTAGATAAAGACCAATTCCTGATCCTTCCGCACCTTTTGTTGTAAAACCATACTCGAATATATCTTTATGAATGTCCTCGGGAATGCCGGGTCCATTATCCTCAAGCACGATTTGACAATGACGTTCATCCTGGTAGATGGATAAATAAACTTGTTTTGTGTCCTCAGAACAATGCTTTAACGCTGCGAATGAGTTTTCGATCAGGTTTCCGATTATCAAAACAAAATCGTGATGATCCAAATCAGCGGGGAAGCGGTCCAATTTCGTGTGCTTGTCCATGATGAGCTCAATTCCGAGTTCCCGTCCCAATGAGATCTTGCTTAATATCAGCCCCACTAAATTATCATCGTGAATGTGCTTCGTTAAAAACCTGGTCAATTCCTCTTGTTCTTCCGTGATTTGAAAAATGTAATGCAGCGCTTCGTCAAGATTACCTAGCTGGATCAATCCGGCTATCGTATGAAGTTTGTTCATATGTTCATGGTTTTGAACACGCAGGGCTTCAACGAATGCTTTGACACTAGTCAACTCTTCAGCTAGCTTCGTCACATCGGTGCGATCCTGGAAAATGGCCACAGCACCGATCGTTTTATCCGCAATCTTTATCGGTACCCGGTTGCTTACAATATTCCTGTTTTGAACGGAGATTTCCTGATTGAAGATGGGAGATGTCCGGTCGAGCACTTCCGGGAGACGGGTATCGTGTATAATATCATTGATATTCTTGCCTATGACTTCACCATTGATATTGAATATTTGCTTAGCCTTTTCATTGAAAATCGTGATTGTTTCATTATTATCTATGGCGATGACCCCTTCATGCATCGCATTGAATGCGGCTGTCCTTTCAACCAACATCCGTGAAATTTCATGTGGTTCAAGTTGGAAGGTCTCTTTTTTTATCCTTTTTGCCATGAGCCATGAGCCGCATACCCCGAATAGAAGTGTAAGGACCAGGATGATCGCGATTTCGCCTTTCAGATCCTTGATTAACTCCGGTATCGTAGGCAAGATATTCCCTACAAGAACGACGCCGATTTGCTCTCTATCTTTATCAAGGATCGGGACAAAGGCGCGGACGGAAATGCCAAGTTCGCCAGCCGCCTTTGAAAGATACTCGTGCTCAGCGAACGCAGCGCTTTCATCACTGCTTTCCGAAGGGGTCCCCAATTGGCTGAACACCGGATGGGAATAACGTATATGCTGATTGTTAAGCACAACTATATAATCTGCTTGATGGATTTTCCTTAAGTTTTCAATAATCGGATTGAGCTGCGTCCATCCTTCGGGCTCACGGACCAATTTTTGTACTTCAGGGAGTTCGGCAATGGTATGGGCAGTGATCATGGATCGTTTGCCGATTTCATCTTCCCTGACCGAAACGATGTTTCCGAATATAAAAATCCCGCCTATTAGTATCGAAAAAGCGACGATTACGAATGATAGCAGGGTGATTTTAATTTGAATGGGCATATGAAAGGATTTATCCATTGTTTTTCCTCCATTACTTCTATACTTTATAGTAACAGAATTTCTATCACTTTTCGCTATTTTTCGCGCATTGTATTACGACAGTAAAAAGCTGTGATAGAATAGTGATAATGTGAAGTGAGCGGTGAGGAGTTGTCGGTATGCGTGCATTATGGGGGTACTTATTATTAATTGGCCTGGGGCTGTTGATAGCAGTGTATATATCGTTTCAATCGTTCTTTACAAGCTTCGGTTTCAATTTGCCGAAGGATGAGGAGCAGATCGGGATGAAGGATCAAATCGTGATTAAGTTCAGTCATGTCGTTGCCGAAAATACACCTAAAGGGCTAGCTGCGAACCGGTTTGCCCAACTTGTCGATGAATATACAGATCATCGGGTCAAAATTGAAGTTTATCCTAATCAGTCATTATATAGTGATCATGAAGAAATCGAAGCATTACAAGAAAACAAGGTGCAGATGATTGCTCCAACTACATCTAAAATTACGAGCATATCAAAGAAATGGATGTTATTGGACCTTCCTTACGTCTTTCCAACGGACGCTGCGTTGCAGGAAGCATTGAATGGGGAAGTGGGGGAAGAGCTGCTTAAGCAGCTGAACACCATCGATATCGTAGGACTCGCATTTTGGTCGAATAACTATAAACAGATTACAAGCAGTAAACCGATACGGCATCCAAGTGATTTTGCAGGAAAGAATTTTAGAATCATGCCAAGTGCAGTCCTGGAAAGCCAATTCAATCATTTTGGGGCGACAACTTCTGAGCTGGAGTTTAATGAAACGTTTAAAAGCCTTGAAATCAATGAAACGGACAGCCAGGAAAACACGATTTCGAATATCTATTCCAAGAAATTATATGAGGTGCAAAAATATTTAACGATCAGTGATCATGGCTATTTAGGGTATGTCGTCATGATAAACAAGCCGTTTTGGAACAAACTCCCGTTGGACATTCAACAGCAAATCCAACGGGCGATGGATGATACAACGAAATGGCTATGGATCAAATCAAATGAATTGAATCAGGAACAGCTTAAGGAAATCCAGCAAAAATCGAATATCGACATCTATAAACTGTCAGATGAAGAAAAGAAAGAATGGATGGATGAGATGACCGTCATCTATCCGGAATTCGAATCAACGATTGGAACCGAATTGATGACGAAGATGGAAAAGATCCGTGAAAAGCATTTAAAGGAATAACGAAAACACTCATTAAATAGCGGGGACAAAAAAAGAGCGGACCCAATGGGCCCGCTTTTTTTTCCTATTGCAATGCAGTTTGAAGTGTCTTAACATTCTTTTCCATTAAACTGAAGTAATCTTCACCAGCTTCGATATCTTTATCCGTCAACACGGAAAGGTTATGGAGCTCAAGTGATTTCGCTCCCATTTCCTTTTGGATGATCTCGGTTAGTTTAGAACTGATATTTTGCTCAAAGATGACGTAGTTCAAGTCTTCTTCTTTAGCCATGGTTACGATTTTCCCCAGTTCCTTTTGAGAAGGTTCGTTTGAAGATGTTAGTCCTGTGACGCCAATTTGTTCCAATCCGTAGCGTTCCTCCCAATAACCATATGCAGAATGGGAAACGATGATCTTATTGGTACGGCCCGACTCGATCGTCGTCGCGAATTTTTCATCAAGTGCCTCAAGCTTTTCGGAAAGCTCGTTGAAATGATTGTTGAAATATTCTTCCTGCTCCGGCATTTTTTTCGTTAATTCGTCCTTGATGGTTTTAGCCATGTCAATGGAATAGATGGGATCTAACCACAAATGCGGATTAACGCCCCCATGGTCATGACCGTCATCTTCATGAGCATGTTCCTCTTCATGTGCATGCTCATCAAGATGAACCGTTTCGCCCACCGCAATCGTACTGACGCCTTCTTTGCTTAGAATTGGTTCAGCCTTGGTTACAAAGCCTTCTAGATTATAGCCAATATAGAAAAATAGGTCTGACTCAGCCATTTTTACAATATCTTTTTGAGAGGGTTCGAATGAGTGTTCATCCGTTCCGGGAGGATAAACCGTCTCGACATTTACGTACTCCCCGCCAATGGCCTCCGTGAAGTACTGTAAAGGGTAAACCGTCGTATATATATTTAAGGCATCCTTGGTTTCTTCTTTACTCGATTCTCCCTTTGAGTTGCCGCAGGCTGACAGAAATACCGCAGTAACAAGGAAAAGTGAGAGCAATGCTCGGATTTTCATATGAAATGCTCCTTTATAATTCGTATTGATTACGATTTGAATGTTATGTGGTAAAAACGAAATGATTACGATTTGACTTCTGTATGATACAAAAGATTGCAAAAGAAAGCAAGGTTTTTTTCTATTGGTCCTCACTTTTTTCTTTTTTTTCAGGAACAAGGTCAATGCCCCCTGGATGAAACGGATGACATTTAAGAATCCGGATGAGTGCTAACCAGCTTCCTTTTATCGGTCCGAACCGATTGATCGCTTCCAAACCATAATGGGAACAAGTTGGGTAAAAACGGCAGGTAGGCGGTTTTAATGGAGAAATAGCAACTTGGTAAAAACGGATGATTCCCATTAATATTTTTTTCAACACAATGCTTTCATCTCTTTTCGAGTAAATTCGCTACCCTTCATTATAGCATATTTTCTAAATTTCCAATAAGGGTAAAAAAGGAATAAGTATATAGGTATTCCGATTGATATAATAAGAATTAATTTTAAAGGATGAAATATATTGTTATTCAAGGTAAAATAGAGATGACATACAATTAAGGAGTGAATTAAATGCCTTCAGTTGAAAGCTTTGAATTAGATCATAATGCTGTTAAAGCCCCATATGTTAGACATTGCGGTGTCCATAAGGTAGGAACAGACGGTGTTGTTAATAAATTTGATATCCGTTTTTGCCAGCCGAATAAACAAGCGATGAAGCCGGATACGATCCATACCCTGGAACACTTGCTTGCATTCAATATCCGTAAGCATTCCGAGCGCTACGATCATTTTGATATAATCGATATTTCGCCAATGGGATGTCAAACAGGATATTACCTTGTTGTCAGCGGTGAGCCGACAGTGACGGAAATCATCGATGTTCTTGAAGATACATTCAAGGATGCTGTTACAATTACCGAAATTCCAGCTGCAAACGAAAAACAATGCGGCCAAGCAAAATTGCATGATCTTGAAGGGGCTAAGAAATTAATGAATTTCTGGCTTGCACAAGATAAAGCAGATCTTCATAAAGTTTTCGATTAATAAAAAAGTTCCTGTCATATTTGTGACAGGAACTTTTTTCATTTTTCGGGTTCTTCTTTTTTTCCCTCATCCTCAGGCAAAGAATCGATGGGATCGACTGTATGCTTGTAGCTGTAACCCTTTCCGATTGTTAGGACCGATAAGGCCAATACAATCAGAATCACAATAATGGATATGACTAAAACCGTAATCATACATCACAGCTCCTATCGTTCACAATTTAGATTCATTTTAGCATAAGAACCGAGTCAGAAAATGTTTCAATTTTGGAATAGAGGGAATTATAAAGGTATAACCAACTTACGGAGGTAGATATTTATGGCTCAGAAAAAATTAGGAACTTTAGTGAATAAGGAAATTGCAAACTTCAGTGTTCTTTATACGAAAATTCATAATTACCACTGGTTCGTGAATGGACCGCACTTCTTTGAACTTCACCAAAAATTGGAAGAGTTATATAAAGAAGTGACATCCAACTATGATGAATTGGCTGAAAGGTTATTGGCCATTGGTGAAAAACCGGTTGCCACCCTTAAAGAGTACATGCAATTAACGACGATCGAAGAAGCGACAGGTAATGAAAATACAGAAGATATGGTTCAAAGCGTCATCAGTGATTTTGAGAAGCTTTCCGAAGAGTTCCTGGAAATCATCGCAGTTGCCGAAGAAGAAGATCCGGTTACGGCTGATATGCTGACAGGCATGAAGAAAAGCTTAAACAAACATGCTTGGATGCTGCGAGCGTATTTAGGACATTAAGATATAGGAAAAGCTCTACTTCGGTAGGGCTTTTTTTCTGGTTAAAACAATAAAAAAGGCATCCATCAAAAGAGGGACACCTGACAAGGTATGTATTAATGAATATTCCTTGGCGGAAAATGTGTAGGTTTCGTGTCGTTCAAACTATTTTGAGCGAACTTCCCTTTTAACGTTTCAATAATGTAAAGGCCCATTAAATTGGTCAGTTCTTGATCATCCATCTCTTGAAGCAATTCGAAAATTTCCTTGCGGTCAAGTTGTTCCAGAACCGCAAAAGTAAGCATATCAATATCTTCTTCATCACCAGTCATCTTATCACGATACATATTGTATAATTCTTCAATTAACTTCAAAACTCTCACCTCACATTTATTAGAAATCCGTTATCTCTTTATATGTAGGTTATCAAAAAAACCTCTGGGTGCATATAAAAATCTTAAGGGATGCTTGGGCTTATTATATGTTTTACCCTTTGAAAGATACTTTAATCTATTATTTAACATCTTTGTTCTTCTGTAAACAAAATTTTCCATCGTATGAAGTCGGGAAATACGTGAAAAATAAGCGTAGGATATATGGAAAGGGTGGATGGATGTGTCTGAAAACAGGAAAAAATATTACATTTGGCTTCCAAATGGGCAGATAACACAAGACAGGGAAAGTTCTCCATGGAATTTCGAGATCGAGGCGACCGATAATGAAATCATCAAGTTACGTGAATTATTTGATTATAATTATTCAATAGGCGAAGAAAATTTTTACCGGGCACATGTCCCATACCTTCAATACCATTTTGACCGTGAAAATGATAAACAGGATATCACACTCCAAAAAATTTACGAAATGATTTATGCTCTAGGTACTGATGAAGGAAGACGGCATATAGAAAGCATGGGGATTTTACAGGCAAAACCAACAGACGATGGCCTCGAATATTGAGGGTCCATCGTTTTTTTGATGTGATGCAGATTCTGGCTGGATAGTGTTTTTTTTTACCCATATAATGATAGAAGGGACATAGCATTATTTCTTATATGGAGAGAAGGGGAAAAATGAAACGTTTTCTTGATAAGAACGGATATAAGGTGGAATACTCCGAGGATCCTGTCTTTGGAGAGTCTTGGCATGTTTTTGTGCTAAGCAGATATAAGGGCAGGTGGGTATTGACCAAACACAAAGAGCGGGGATTGGAGTTCCCCGGAGGAAAGCGGGAAGCAGGGGAATCGATTGAAGAAACGGCCATAAGGGAAGTGTATGAAGAAACAGGAGGCTTGGTGGGCCAGCTGCAATTTTTAGGACAATATAAAGTACATGATCCAGTGAAGCCATTCGTTAAATCAATATACTACGCTGTATTGCGTGAAGTAGAGAAGAAACAGAATTACCTGGAAACGGAGGGCCCGATCTTTTTGGAAGCATTGCCGGATGTACTCGGTGAGGAGTTTAGCTTCATCATGAAAGACGAAATTGTACCGTTGAGCTTATCAAGACTGGATGATGCCATTTTGCTGAGAAACGAGTGAATCTGCCGGAACTCACGAGTAAATGTTCGAAACTCACGAGTAAATCGTCGGAATTCACGAGTAAATCGCTGAAACTCAACTAAATTCATGTTTTATCTCAGCATGAATGAAAAACTGCCGAGGGTTATCGGCAGTTTGGTTAGTCTTTGATTAATTTTCGCTCGAGCAGTTCTACTAGTTGATACATGATTGTGGCAAAGACGGCAATGATCATCAAGGCAAGCATTACAAGGGTAAAGTTGAAGACTTGAAAGCCATAAATGATGAGGTAGCCGAGTCCTTTGGCCGAAACAAGGAATTCCCCTACGATGACGCCGACCCAGGAGAGGCCGACATTCACTTTCAATGTCGAGATGATCGTTGGGAAGGAGGCGGGTAATATGGCTTCCCGAAAAGCTTGTGTTCTTGTGGCGCCAAAAGTTTGGAGTACCTTCAGGTAGTTCGGGTCGACTTCGCGAAATGCGGTGTAGACGACGATGGTGGTGATGATGATGGAGATGATCGCCCCCATCGAGATGATGGATGGAAAGCCAGGGCCGAATGCTACAATGATGATTGGGCCGAGTGCCACTTTCGGCATGGCATTTAAAATGACGAGATAGGGGTCAAGTGTTTTGGATAATCTTGGCGACCACCAAAGCAGGGATGCCAGGATCGTTCCAAGCAGTGTCCCTATGATAAAGCCGAGAACGGTCTCGAATAGCGTCACTCCGGAATGGGATAGCAGTGTTCCATCACCTAGTTTCTGTATGAAAAGATGCCATACTTTAGTTGGGGAGCTGAAGATGAGCGGATCTATCACTTCCGTTCGGGATAAAATTTCCCAACTGCTGAAAAAAACGATGAAAATCAGGATCTGATAAAAGCGGATGAGCCTGTTTTCTTTTTTTAATGAGGTTTTATATTGGTTATGAAGCTGTTCAATATTCAAGGCTCTCAAGCTCCTTCCAGATTGTTTGGAATAGCATCGGATAATGTGGATGGTTTCGTGCATGGAAAGGCGTGAGTTCACACAGTTCATCGGGCACCTTGAAGATTTTGTGCACGCTTCCCGGGTTCGCGGAAAACAGATAGATGCGGTCGCTCATTGCAATGGCTTCACCGATATCATGGGTGACGAGCACGGCTGTCTTTCCGAAGGATTTCAGGGTTTCAAAAACAAGGTCTTCCAGCTTCAGCTTCGTTTGGTAATCAAGAGCCGAAAATGGTTCATCAAGCAAAAGGATTTTTGGGTCGACCGCCAGTGTCCGTGCCAGTGCGGCCCTTTGCCTCATTCCTCCCGAGAGTTCGCGCGGATATGATTTTCCGGTGCCTCCCAATCCAACGTCACTTAAAAGTTTCAGCGTTTTTATTCTTTCAAGGCCTTCATCTTTTTTAATCAGTTTCAATCCTAATAATATATTTTCTTCTATCGTCTTCCATGGAAATAGATAATCCTGCTGCAGCATATAGCCGATTGAAAGGTCACTGTTGGCTTTCAGCGGTTTGTTTTCGAGCAGGATCTTTCCTGCAGTGGGCGGAAATAGTCCGGCGATGATGGAAAGCAGGGTGGTTTTTCCGCAGCCGCTCGGACCTAGAAAAGAGACGAATTCACCTTTTTCAATGTCGAGGGAAATGTCCGCTAGTGCGGTCGCTGCCGTCTGATTTGAAAAATAAGTATGGTGAATGTCTTGGATTTTTAAAAAGCTCATCGGACATCCTCCTTACCTTTAGCTATGCTATTTTGTGACTTCTTCAGCAAAATGGGTATTGACCAGCTCATCATGGCTTATACGTGAAGGCAGCTCGCCTGCTTCATCCATTATGTTTTGCAGATTGTTCCATTCTTCTTCATCAAGAATGGGGTCTGTGGCAAAGGATCCTTGTTCTTTGTAGCGGTTGATAACTGTTTCCATCGTCTCGATATTGGTATCTTCAAAATACGGCTGAATGACTTCGGCAATTTCGGCAGCATCATTTTCCTGAACCCAATCCTGTGCTTTCTTCAATGCCCTCGTGAATTTTTCGACAGTCTCTTTGTCTTCTTTCAAATAGCTTTCCTTAGCCATATAAACTGTATAGGGAAGATGCCCGGACTCAGTGCCGAAAGAAGCGACGATATAGCCTTTTCCTTCTTTTTCAAAAACACTGGCCGTTGGTTCGAACAGTTGAACGAAATCGCCGGTTCCGGAAGCGAAGGCAGTTGCGACATTCGCAAAATCAATATTCTGGATGAGGTTCAAATCTTTTTTCGGGTCTATGTTATGTTTTTTCAATACGAACTCGCCGGCCATTTGTGGCATTCCGCCTTTTCGCTGGCCTAGGAATGTAGAGTTTTTCAGCATATCCCAATTGAAGTTGTCAATTTTTTCACGTGAAACAAGAAACGTTCCATCCGTCTGTGTTAATTGAGCGAAGTTGATGACAGGGTCTTTCGAATCTTGTGCCTGAACGTAAATCGATGTTTCAGAGCCGACGAGAGCAATATCCGCACCATTGGACAGAAGCGCGGTCATCGTCTTGTCTCCGCCTGCCGTCGTTTTCAAATCAATGCTTAGACCCTCATCTTTAAAAAATCCCTTTTCAATCGCTACATATTGCGGTGTATAGAAAAGGGAGTGGGTCACTTCGGCAACCCTGACCTTCGTTGTTTCCTTTTCCTTGTTGCCGCATGCTCCAAGCGGGATCACCAGCATGCACAGAAGTAAAAACACGACACCTGCTTTACACCATTTTTTCAAAAGTCCTTCCTCCTTGATATATAGGTATTTTGCCTACATTATCGTATGAACGGAAGAAAAAAATGTGAATGCCTCTCAGGGGATAAAAACAAGCGGATGTTTTACAATAAGAATAAAGAGAAAGGAGAGTGGAAATTGGAGAACGGAACGATTATTTCAAAACGGCGGTTTCCATCACCGCATCCACGAATCCATCTTTATTCAGTCACATACATATCACAAGGCCTGAAGGTAAAGGGGCTTCTAGCTGAACCGGTTGATGGCGAAATACATGACGCTTTCTTATATTTACGCGGCGGGATAAAAAATGTCGGCAAGGTGAGGCCTGCAAGGATCGTGCAGTATGCTGTAGAAGGCTTCATCGTTTTTGCTCCTTTTTACCGTGGTAATCAAGGAGGGGAGGGAGATGAGGATTTTGGAGGCGAAGATAGATTCGATGCGATATCAGGATTCAATCTTCTTGAACAGCACCCCCGGGTGAACAAGGATCACATTCATATCCTCGGATTTTCCCGTGGCGGCATCATGGCGCTTTGGACTGGGATATACTGCAGGAATGCAGCGTCGATCGTCACATGGGGAGGTGTGTCGGATATGTTTTTAACATATGTTGAACGTGTCGATATGCGTCGGATGATGAAGCGGGTCATTGGCGGAACACCTAAAAAATGCCCCGAGCAGTATGAATACCGTACGCCATTGTTTGCAATTGAAGATTTGAATGTACCCGTTCTGATCATTCATGGTGAAAAAGATGACAATGTCGCCATTGAACACGCGTACCGTTTGGAAAAAAGGTTGAAAATGCACGACAAAGAGGTCGAAAGCTGGTATTTCCCTCAATTCACGCATTACTTCCCACCCGCCGTGAACAGAAAAGTAGTCGAAGATTTAACATCTTGGATGAAAAGTAAAACCGAAAAATGATAGAATGAAGTATATATTGGCAAGAGGAGGAGATACACATGGGCATGCCTATGGAGCTAAATACCATGATCGTTACAAAAGGGAACGAAACCCGTGAAGAAGAAAACATTTTTCGGCTGTCGAAAGATGGTTACAGGTTATACCCTATCGATATTCCAATCGATGTCCGCAAGACGATTCAATCTGACTCAAGCGGAACAGCCGTTATCCAAAAAATTGAATGGACAAGTGAAAAGACCATCATTACGTACCAACTACTATCACTGAACTCAACTAACTAAATAGACAAGCGCTTGCCGGGAATCGTCTCGCAGCAAGCGCTTTTTTTGATTGTGTTGCATAATTCGACCTGTGCGCCAATAATAGCACCAACGCTCCAATAATCCGACATGTGCCCAACGAAATCGGCCGTAAACTCCCATAATTCGACTTACACGCCAATATTCCAACCGACATCTTATCAGCGCGAAATCCCTTGTGGATTCAATCTTCGAAATGATTGTCATTAAAAGAATGGTAAAATGGTGTAAAGCGCATGAGGTTGGGTGATTTGATGATTTTGGTGAGTTCTTGTTTAGCGGGCCTTGAGGTAAGATACAATGGTACACACAGCTTGGATGATAGAATTATGGAATTAGTGAAGGAGAAAAAGGCGATAGCGGTTTGTCCAGAGTTGCTTGGCGGTTTTTCGACACCGAGGGATCCTGCGGAGATAGTTGGCGGTGAAGGTGGGGATGTCCTTGATGGAAAAGCGAAGATCATCGAAAAGTCGGGCAGGGATGTAACGGATCTGTACATAAAGGGAGCGAATCTTACATTATTGAAAGCCCAGGAGGTAGGGGCGACGCTAGTCGTTTTGAAAGAAAATAGTCCATCCTGTGGAAGTGCCACGATTTATAATGGGGAATTCAAGGGGGAGAAGAAGGTCGGGAATGGAGTGACCGCGGCTTTGCTTAGGCGGCATGGATTCACGGTCATTTCAGAGGAAAGGTTATACGATTATCTGGATGAAAAATGAGTAAGGCATTATAGATAGTGCTTTTGAAAGAAGGGGTATACATGGAGGATATCAATCTCTATACTTTGCTATTTTTAATACTTGCGGGTTTTATTGCCGCATTCATCGATTCCGTTGTGGGCGGGGGCGGATTAATTTCCATTCCGGCTTTATTGTTCACGGGGATTTCGCCTTCAGCGGCACTTGCCACTAACAAGCTGGCGGGTACAATGGGATCTTTAACGAGTACGATTTCATTCATTCGGGCTGGAAAAGTGGATTTCAAATTCGTCATCAAGCTGTTTCCGATTACTGTGATTGGAGCGGCGTTAGGAGCATACGTTGTACATTTCGTTTCCGCAGAGATACTGAAGCCCCTCATTTTGATTTTGCTGGTCATTGTCGCGATTTATACGTTGGTAAAAAAGGATTGGGGTAAAGATGCAAAGTATAAAGGGCTGAAAAGGAAGAAAATGATTCTTTTGATAGTCATAATATTTGCGATTGGCTTTTATGATGGTTTTCTTGGACCAGGCACAGGTTCCTTTTTATTATTTTCATTTTTGATTATCGGGTTTGATTTTGTCCAGGCTGCCGGGAATGCAAGAATATTGAATTTCGGGAGCAATATTGCCGCACTTATCATTTTCTTATCTATGGGGACCGTCAATTTTGCCTATGGAATTCCGATGGGTCTGGCAATGGTCGCAGGAGCATTGGTAGGAACGAACTTCGCAATTAAGAAAGGTGCTTCCTATGTGCGGATATTATTCATTTGCGTCACGATTTTATTGATTGGAAAAAATGTCCTTAATTATTTTCATGTGTTATGATGGATGGTTTCCGCGAATGATTCCTATTAAAAATGGCCGGAGATACTAAGCGTATTTGTGGCCATTTTTACATTCATTTTGTGAAATTCAAGTCTGAGTGAAAACCAAATTGATCCTTGACCTTACCATACTTAGCTAGGTGGGGAACTTGATTTTTCATACTAATCCTCCTGTTTCGTGTCATGACTATCAATTCGGCAGGGAGATTTTATCCTCCTTATCAAAACAAACTTCGCAGATGAAGCTTCCTTCATTTTTTAAATATGCCTTTATTTCAGTCATCCCTTTACGCTTCGGATAACGCATTTTCACAAGAACGACTTCATCCCCCTTAATTTCTTTACCACATTTAACACACTTGGGATCTTCCCCGAACATCTAAACACCTCCCAGCAATTTAAAGTTATTGATCTACCCAAACTATCACATAGGTATCTAACATTTTCATATTCAAATTAGGATTAGTTTTGTACTCATTGTTTTAATCTGGCTGAATAGAAAAAGCCTGCCGCTTACGTGACAGGCTTTTCTCATTATTCTCTTGTGCTTTTTCATAAAGGAAGGGGGGATTTCATTCCGCAATGCTTTAACAGGATTTCGACAATCCGCTGTGAAGCGAATCCATCTCCATATGGGTTGGAAGCTGTCGCCATTTTTCTATAGGCCTCTTCGCTTGTAAGCAGGTTATTGGTCAATTGATAAATTCGTTCTTCTTCAATCCCTGCCAATAAGAGAGTGCCAGCGTCGATTCCTTCCGGACGTTCTGTCGTATCGCGCAGCACGAGAACGGGAACGCCTAGTGATGGGGCTTCTTCCTGCACACCTCCGGAATCTGTCAGGATAAGATGTGATCGCGCCGCAAAATTATGGAAATCAATCACCTCTAAAGGTTCTATTATATGCAGCCTATCATTATCGTTGAAAACCTCATGAGCGATTTCACGAACGACTGGGTTTTTATGAATGGGGAAAACAACTTGGATATCCCCGTGTTCATCAAGAAGCCGTTTCACGGAACGGAATATTCCTTCCATTGGTTTTCCGATATTTTCACGGCGGTGTACGGTCATTAATAGCATTTTATCACCATTCAACCCGGAGAGAATCGGATGCATGTAGTCTTTTTGTATCGTTGTTTTCAAGGCATCGATGACAGTGTTGCCGGTAATATGGATATAATCATTGTTTTTGTTTTCCGCTAGGAGATTTTCAGCAGCCTTCTTGGTAGGCGCAAAGTGCAAGTCAGCCAAGACTCCGGTCAACTGTCGATTCATTTCTTCAGGGAACGGTGATTGCTTATTCCAAGTACGGAGACCAGCTTCAACGTGACCAATCTGTATCTTATTATAGAAGGCGGCCAAGCTTGCGATGAAAGTTGTCGTTGTATCCCCATGAACGAGGACGATATCCGGTTTTATATCTTTCATGAGCGAACTCAATTTTTCAAGCCCTCGAGTTGTAATCTCTTCTAATGTTTGTCTATCCTTCATCATATCCAAATCGTGATCTGGCTTTATTTGAAAACATTGCAAGACTTGGTCGAGCATTTCCCTATGCTGGGCGGTGACCACCACGATGGTTTCTATTTCTTCTTGATGCTTTTTCAGTTCCAAAACGACTGGTGCCATTTTGATAGCCTCTGGTCTTGTACCAAATACGGTCATGACCTTTAAACGTTGTTTAGGCATGCTCATTTCCTCCTCTTCTGAATGTCTCCCCCATTATAACGGGAAGTTCATGGGAAATATAAAAACGAAACAATAATTTACAGAATTTTTACAATATTAATGAGGACTTTATATTTCTTTAACCTTCAGTTAATATCTGGCATTTACAATATAAAGCAGGAAGTAAAGCAAAGCAGAATAGAGGTGATAGGCGAATATGAAAAGCGTCCTGATGATCGTGCAAAACTTTTATCCGGAAATCGGAAGTGCGGGAAATAGAATGAAAAATATATATCTCCATTTGAAAAGAAACGGATTTGAAGTAACGGTCATCACATTGAAGCCGAGTTATCCTAATCAAAGTTTATATCAAGATACAAAGTTTTGGGATGAAGACAGCATTGAAGAAGATGTCATCAGGATTAAACCGGACAAAGTGAAGAGGTATACAAGCAATATGGGGAAGCGGTTGCTTCATTATCTTGAAGCGATGTGGCTTTTCATTTATACAATCATCCGTCTCGAAAAAAAATATGATTATGTGTTTGCCACGACCCCGCCGATCTTCCCGACATTTGCGGCGTTGATCGCCAAGAAAAAGATGAAGGCGAAACTCATTACCGATGTCAGGGATTTATGGCCGGAATCGTTGATAGGAGTAGGCGTATTTAATAATAAGTGGGTTTTGAAAATCGCCTACTTCCTGGAAAGGAAGCTATATCGGCATTCAGATTATATTATCATCAATAGTCCTGGTTTCAGGGATTATATCGTTGCAAAGGGAGTCAAGGAAGAGGCCATCCAATTCATCCCCAATTCGCTTACAGCGGATGAGCTGACGTTAAAGAATTTGCTTACACCCGTATCGGAAAAGGTAATCAAGGTCGTTTATGCGGGGAATATCGGACTGGCTCAGGACTTGAAAAAACTGATTGCCGTAGCTGAAAAGCTAAGGGAACATAAACAAATCGAGTTCTCGATGATTGGATATGGATATCGGATATCCGAAGTGGAGAAGGAGATAAGCTCTAGAGGGCTGACTAATATTAAAATGATTAATGCGATGAATCGAAGAGTGACTCTTCATGAAGTTTCAACGTCCCATATTGCCTATGTGAGCTTGGTTGAAAAAGAAGTCTTCAATAAGGTTCTGCCTGGTAAAATCATCGATTATATGTGTGTCGGAAAACCGATTGTCGGTGATGTGGACGGCAGGGCCAAGAAGATGCTCAAAGAGGCGAAATGCGGGTTGGTGGCAGAGAGCAGGAATGTTGATGAAATCTGTCAGCATATCTTGACCATGGCCTCAGATTCAGCCCTTCGTGAAGAACTGGGGGAAAACGGTCATCGGTATGCTAAACAACATTTTCAATGGTCTAAAAATATTAAAGGTCTCATCAATGTGATGGAGGCGTCAGGCTGAAAAATCCGGAAGTGGAGGACAACATGGCGAAGAAAGTATGTATGTTCGTGTGGAATCACTTTACAAACGATGCGAGGGTCCTAAGAGAGTGCACAGCACTTACTGAAGCGGGTTATGAAGTCGATTTAATTGCCATTCATAACTGGAAGATCAAGGATTTGCCCAAAAAGGAGAAACACCAAAATGGTTTCTCCGTCACTAGGGTGAATAACCGCTGGGAGGCTCTTCATAGGATTCTCAGGATCGTAGGCAAATTGAAGAAAAAGAAATTTGAAATCGTTCTATTGGCCTTATTGGTCTGGAATACGTTGTGGAACTTGAACTTGATCAACGGCTGGCTGGGATCGGGAATACTGTTCGGTTCCCTTGCACTCCTTGCGATGGGCACCATGATCATCACTAAAACGAAGCTGCCGACCCTATTAACAAGGAGCTATATTTTTGGTCAAATGATCTATCATGGCCGGAAAAGGAAATATGATTTTTATCATTCGAATGACTTGAATACTCTAATGCAGGGAGCGATCAGCAGTAAATGGTTGAGAAGAAAAAAGCTGATTTATGACTCGCATGAGGTACAAACGAGCAGAACGGGATATAATAGCCGAATTTACGGGATGATGGAGAAATTCCTATTAATGTTCGTCGATGAAATGATTGCCGAAAACCATACGAGAGCTAAGTATAACGAAGACTTATATGGTCTGTATCCCAAGGTGGTCCATAACTACCCGATTCCAACCAATCCTGAGGAAAGTACGGCAGTGAATTTGCATGAGCTGCTCGATTTGCCAGAGAATGAACCGATATTGTTATACCAAGGCGGCGTGCAAATGGGAAGAGGGCTAGAGCAATTGGTTGATGCTGTACCGATGATCGAAGGCGGGACGGTAGTTTTTATCGGGGATGGAAGGATCAAGGACGAATTAATGAAAAAAGTAAGCGACATGAATCTGGAGCATCGTGTGAAGTTTCTGCCGAAGGTTCCGGTCGACGAGCTGCTCCATTATACAAAAAATGCGTATTTAGGTTTTCAGATATTGAATAATGTCTGCTTTAATCACTACTCCGCATCTTCAAATAAATTGTTTGAATACATGATGAGCGGTGTGCCTGTGGTTGCCTGCAGCTTTCCTGAAATTCAAAAGGTTGTCGATACGGAAAAAATCGGTGTGTGTGTCGATTCACATGATCCAAAATCAATTGCCGAAGGCGTCAATTACTTATTGAAACATCCTGAAAAAAGGGCGGAAATGAGCAATAACTGCCTGAAGGCACGACAAAAATACAATTGGAAACAAGAGAAGGAAATCTTTATCGAAATCTATCAAACAGCCTAACAAATGTGAGTGTAGCAGAAAAATAGATAGGAGTGGTTTATATGAAACTTTGTACAATCGGACTTGGTTATATAGGACTTCCGACTTCTTTAATGTTTGCGAAACACGGTGTCGATGTTGTCGGCGTGGATATCCATCCTGAGATTATTTCCAATTTGAATAGCGGCAGGCTCCATATTGAAGAACCAGGTTTGGAAGAGGTATTGCAAGAAGTGCTTATTTCCAATAAGTTCCGAGCTGCGTTAAGCCCGGAACATGCGGATGTTTTCATTATCGCGGTGCCTACACCAAATAAAAAGGACATACACCAATCTTGTGATTTAACTCATGTCATGGATGCAACCTCCAACATTCTTCCTTTTATCAAAAAAGGGAATGTCATCATTATCGAATCGACGATTGCACCGAGAAGCATGGATGATCATATTAAACCGATGATCGAGAGGACGGGCCTTACAATCGGAAAAGACATTTTCCTCGTTCATTGCCCGGAACGTGTTTTACCTGGAAGGATTCTTGAAGAGTTGGTTCATAATAACCGTATCGTCGGGGGCATCACGGAAACATGCTCATATAAAGGAAGTCTTGTTTATAAAACCTTCGTTCAAGGGGAGATCATTCAGACGGATGCGAAAACGGCTGAAATGTCCAAACTGATGGAAAACACCTTCAGGGATGTCAATATCGCCCTTGCGAATGAGCTGACGAAAATCTGTTTCGAGCTGGACATCAATGTTTTGGATGTCATATCGATGGCAAACAAACACCCTCGTGTCAATATACACCAACCTGGGCCAGGCGTTGGCGGCCATTGTTTAGCGGTCGATCCATATTTTGTCGTTGCAAAGGCACCAGAGTATGCGAGAATCATTAAATTGGCCCGTGATACGAACGTATCGATGCCTTATTACATCGTTAATTCCGTAAGGATGATGCTAGAGGGGATCCGGAAGCCAAAAGTAGCTGTTTTCGGTCTTGCGTACAAGGGAAATGTAGATGATATTCGTGAAAGTCCCGCCATTGATGTCGTCAATATCTTGATGGGGATGGACAACATGGATGTAGCCTTGCATGACCCTCATGTCCAATCCGGAAAGATGCCAGTCGTATCTGTGGAAGACGCTGTAAATGATGCCGACTTGATACTTGTCCTGACTGACCATGATGAATTTAAACAGATGGATTATGATAAGCTATCGAATCTCATGAGCAATAAATTGATATTGGATACACGCAATTGCATTGATGCAACTAAAACAGATGTCCCGGTGGCCAACCTGGGCAATATATATCAATACAAAACGATGTCCATGAAAAAAGCCAGGAATAAAGCGATCATCTAAAAACTTGGACAAACATCGTTAATGGAATAAGGATAAAGGGGGCGCTGACTATGACAGTGCCCTTTTTCCAATGAAGAAAAGGACCATGCAAGAGCTTGGTCCTTTCAAACTGTAGAAACGTGCCAGTTGGTTTCAGAATTCAGCTTCCTTTCCGCCGAGACTGTCCGTCTGCCAAGCCTCTCGCAGCGGGCATCTGGCGGGGTCTCGGCAAGCCCGTTATTAGACCGCAGACGCCATCTTTCGCCATATACGGCATTAATCGACCGCAGATGCCGTCTTTCGTCATATACGGCATTAATCGACCGCAGATGCCGTCTTTCGCCATATACGGCATAATCGACCGCAGACGCCGTCTTTTCGCCATATACGGCATTAATCGACCGCAGATGCCGTTTTACGCCCTGACCAGCACTATATTCGACCGTGTACGCCATTTTTCGCCCTACTTGGCTTAAAACCATGAAGAAAAACATACTCTTGTTTTAAAATCAATATTCGGGAAGAGACATTTCTTGTCGACAAACAGAAAGGACCAAGCAAGAGCTTGGTCCTTTTGTGTAAAATTTATTAAGCTGTCGGTCCGCCAAGTTCCTCGATTTCACTTGGAACGCTTTTGAATTTCTTGAAGTTTGCACGGAATTGAGCGGCAAGGTCTGTTGCTGCTTCTTTATAAGCTGCAGGATCTGCCCAAGTCTTGATTGGTTGAAGCACTTCATCAGGAACACCAGGAACATGAAGCGGGATATCCAAACCGAAGATATCATCTTTGATCGTTTCGATGTTCGCTAATTCACCTTCAAGTGCAGCTTGTACCATTGCACGAGTGTAAGCAAGTTTCATACGGCTTCCAGTTCCGTATGCACCGCCAGTCCATCCAGTGTTGACAAGGTATACCTTTGCATTGTGCTCGTCAATTTTATCACCAAGCATCTCAGCATAGCGTGTAGCTGGAAGCGGTAAGAATGGTGAACCGAAGCAAGTGGAGAATGTAGCTTCCGGTGAAGTTACGCCTCTTTCAGTACCAGCCAATTTACTAGTGTATCCGCTTAGGAAGTGGAACATTGCCTGTTCTTTGGAAAGCTTGCTGATTGGAGGCAGAACGCCTGAAGCATCAGCTGTCAAGAAAATGATTGTATTTGGGTGTCCTGCAATACTTGGGTTCACGATGTTATCGATCGCTTGCATTTGGTAAGCAGCACGAGTGTTTTCAGTCAATGAACTGTCATCATAGTTCGCTTCACGTGTATCCGGATCAACAACAACATTTTCCAGTACGGCACCGAAACGGATCGCATCGAAAATTTGTGGTTCTTTTTCACGTGAAAGGTTGATCGTTTTAGCATAGCAGCCGCCTTCGATATTGAATACGCCGTTAGAAGACCAGCCGTGCTCGTCATCGCCAATCAGTTTACGGCTAGTGTCTGCAGACAAAGTCGTTTTGCCTGTACCGGACAGTCCGAAGAATAAAGCGACGTCCCCTTCACGTCCTACGTTAGCAGAGCAATGCATTGGAAGGATTCCAGCCTCTGGAAGTAAGTAGTTCATGATCGAGAAGATCGATTTTTTCATTTCTCCTGCATATTCCGTTCCGCCGATCAGGATGGTACGGCGTTCAAATGAAACGATGATGAAAGTTTCGGATGCAGTTCCATCAACTTCCGGGTCTGCTTTGAAGTTAGGTGCAGAAAGGATTGTGAATTCAGCTTCGTGACCTCTCAGTTCCTCTTCGTTTGGACGGATGAACAACGTATGGGCGAAAAGGTTATGCCAAGCATATTCATTAATAACACGGATAGGAAGACGTGATGATTCGTCTGCACCAGCGAAACCTTTAAAAACAAAAATCTCTTCTTTTGCTTTTAGGTAGTCAACTACTTTATTATATAGTTTATTGAACACATCTTCGGAAATTGGCTGGTTCACTGAACCCCAATCGATTTTATCTTTAACTGATGCTTCTTCAACGATATATTTATCTTTAGGTGAACGACCTGTATATTTGCCAGTTTCAGCTTTTACCGCACCGGTTGAAGTTAGAACGCCTTCATTTCTGCTTAATACTTTTTCGACCAATTGAGGAACTGAAAGTTGAGTTTGCACATTGTTTCCTGTTAATAATTGGTGTAACTCATTAGAAACGTCTACAGAATTCATATATGAGATACCTTCCTTTGTTTAAGTTTTTAGATTACAATTAGTATAACACATTCATCTAATTAGTCTATACTATTTCTTTTAATTTGTGATTATTTTCAGTTGGTTGCGTTAATCATTTTAATCCGGCAGGAACCGATTCAGGATAATCGCATAAACTTTCATGAAGAAAATTTTATTTTAATAGGAAGTAAGTAAGCAATATATGTCTAAAGGGAAAGTCAGGATGTCGTTTCTTTTCGGATGCTCTTTACATTATTATTAATGGCAATTTACAACATTTCTATTCGTATTTTGCATTGTAAACCCTTCTAGGACGTTGTATCAACATGTTTTTTCAAATGAACGCCATTCTGGGTGGAAATGTTCTTTTTAGAAAAGCATTGACAAGTTCCAGCCAGATACGATAATATCTTAAATTGTACGGATTCTCTTATCCCGAGTTGGTGGAGGGACAGGCCCTTTGAAACCCAGCAACCTGCCATATTGAACTTGACTCCAAGATCGATCGCCGAAAATAAAGCGAAGGTCTTCAAGGAATAGTGGTGATGGTGCTAACCTGAGCAAGGTAAAAACCCTTGAACGATAAGAGTGAAAGGATAGAAGACAGAATGTTAAACCTTTCCTCATTTGCCAGGGAAGGTTTTTGTGTTTTTTATAAGTAATTCTGTGTCTATAGTTGAAACTAATGAGGGAAACGAGTTCCGTAAAAATCAGGCTTTTGCCTGCAACATACTAACTTCCAAGGAGGAAATATGATGTCAAAGAAACGTCTATTTACTTCTGAATCTGTTACAGAGGGCCATCCGGACAAAATTTGTGACCAGATTTCAGATTCCATTTTAGATGCTATCCTAGCTAAGGATGCAAATGCACGTGTTGCGTGTGAAACTAGCGTAACTACAGGTCTTGTACTTGTTGCTGGTGAAATTACAACGTCCGCTTACGTGGATATTCCGCGTATCGTTCGTGATACGATTAAAGGAATTGGCTATACACGTGCGAAATACGGTTTCGATGCTGAAACTTGTGCCGTGTTAAGTTCCATTGATGAGCAGTCTGCCGATATCGCAGCTGGTGTCGATAAAGCATTGGAAGCTCGTGAAGGAAACATGTCAGAGGAAGAAATCGATGCAATCGGTGCAGGGGACCAAGGTCTTATGTTCGGATTTGCTTGTAATGAAACAGAAGAGCTTATGCCGCTTCCGATTTCATTGGCACATAAACTTTCATTCCGCTTAGCACAAGTTCGTAAAGATGAAACTCTTGCTTACTTACGCCCTGATGGTAAAACACAGGTAACTGTGGAATATGATGAAAATAACGTTCCTGTACGTGTAGATACGATCGTTATCTCTACACAACATGATGCAGAAATTACGCTTGAACAAATTCAAGCCGATTTAAAAGAACATGTAATCAAAGCAGTCGTTCCAGCTGAATTGATCGATGCCGATACTAAGTACTTCATCAACCCGACTGGCCGTTTCGTAATTGGCGGACCTCAAGGAGATGCTGGTCTTACTGGACGTAAAATCATCGTTGATACTTACGGCGGATACGCTCGTCACGGCGGCGGTGCATTCTCTGGTAAGGATGCTACTAAAGTTGACCGTTCTGCTGCATACGCTGCTCGTTACGTTGCGAAAAACATCGTGGCAGCCGGCCTTGCCGACAAAGCTGAAGTTCAATTGGCATACGCAATTGGTGTGGCAGAGCCAGTATCTATCTCAATTGATACGTTCGGAACTGGTACAGTTAGCGAAGAAGTCCTTGTTGACCTAGTTCGCGCTAACTTCGACCTTCGTCCAGCAGGTATCATCAAAATGCTTGACCTTCGTCGCCCGATCTACAAACAAACAGCTGCCTACGGACACTTTGGCCGTACAGATGTAGATCTTCCATGGGAACGCACGGACAAAGCAGAAACATTAAAAGCACAAGCGTAATCCATATAAAAAAGGTGTCCCGCAATTAGCGGGGCACCTTTTTTATGGATTGATTTTGCCTTCACCGGGAATAATTCAAGAAATCCCAAAGAAATTCAATTTACGTGCAATACGCCGTGAGTAAGGGGCATTTACAAGTTTGTTTTGGTCAACTACGAGTGAGTTAGAGCGGTTTACTCGTGAATTAGAGTAGTTTACTCGTGAGTTTTGTAGCTTTACTCGTGAATTAGAGCAGTTTACTCGTGAGTTAGAGCGTTTACTCGTGAGTTAGAGCGGTTTACTCGTGAATTAGAGCGGTTTACTCGTGAGTTAGAGCGTTTACTCGTGAGTTAGAGCGGTTTACTCGTGAGTTTGTAGCAATTACTCGTGAAT
>NZ_VHIK01000048.1:0-33463 GCF_006680105.1 Bacillus sp. B4EP4a | reverse complement strand
AGCTGATACCTACAAACTTATATGTATATTATAAAACCTAAGAAAATATATCATTTTTTATTCTGATTCATAAAGTGGTTTTTTCGTGCCATTACCAATTTTAATCCAATGGAATAAAGAGGAAAAATTTTCATGAAATTCAATTTAGTAGTTTACTACTAAATAATAATCTTATATACTTATTCCACAAGATAGATAAAACGCATGCAAAACGATATATTATAGATAAAACGCATGCAACTTTCTTATTTTTGACGAAAAGGGGTAACAACATGACAAAAAACAGATGGTTAATCGCTTTATCAGCTATCGCCATTCACCTTTCCATTGGTGGTGCATACGCCTATAGCGTATACAAAAAACCTTTAGTTGAGACTATGGGGTGGTCAGAAACTGAAGTAACGTTAGCATTCACAATAATGATGGCGCTTGCAGGAACTTCTGCAGCCTTCTTTGGTAAATTCGTGGAAAAAAATGGCCCAAGAAAGTCTGCTATGGTCGCAGCTGTATTATTCGGCTTAGGACAAGCCGGTTCTGGTTTAGCAGTAATGGTCGATTCACTTCCGCTTTACCTATTGACATATGGAGTTTTAAGTGGACTTGGCATGGGGATCGGGTACATTTCACCAGTATCCACTTTAGTCAAATGGTTCCCAGATCGCCGGGGATTGGCAACAGGAATGGCAGTATTAGGATTCGGTGCCGGAGCTCTCATTACAGCCCCAGTAGCTGCAAGCCTTATGGAATCCGTTGGCATTTATACTACATATTATATTTTAGGAGCAGGCTATTTCATACTGATGTTCTTAGGTGCATCCTATATTGCACCTCCAAAGGCCAACTGGCTACCTGAAGGAATGAAGAAAGATATTGAGTCCGGTAAGAAAGAACTAAAGAAAGACCTAAGGCAATTAACTGCAAAAGAAGCGGTTAAAACTAAACACTTCTGGATGTTATGGTCCATGAAATTGATAAATACAAGTGCAGGGATCATGATGATTTCTGTAGCTTCACCTATGGCTCAAGACGTTGTTGGTCTGTCTGTAGCAGGTGCAGCAACATTAGTCGGGATTATGGGAATCTTTAATGGAGGAGGAAGACTTGGCTGGGCAGCAGCATCTGATTATATTGGCCGTCCAAATGTTTTCGTCATTTTCTTCATCATTCAAATCGGAGCGTTCCTTTTACTTCCAACGACTACAAATACACTATTGTTCCAAGGACTCATCTTGCTGGTCGTTAGTTGTTATGGAGGAGGATTTTCAAATCTCCCTGCGTTTGCCGGGGATTTATTTGGAACTAAGGAAATTGGGGCCATCCACGGTTATCTTTTAACTACGTGGTCTCTAGGCGGGGTTTGCGGACCAATGTTGGTTACTGCAATCAGGGAAAGTACGAACAGCTACATCCCGGTATTCTACGTTTTCGCAGTATTAATTGCGATAGCATTCGCCATCTCCATCTGGCTGCGTCTCGACATTAAAAAAATGCAAAGTAAACAGAAACAAGGAGTAACGAACACATTTAGTAAAATATCCTAATTTAAAACCTTGCAAAAGGCATTATCAAGTAAACTTCCCTAAACGGAATTTACCTTTGATGATGCCTTTTTTTAGTTTGTTTATGGCCATAACGGTGTATCTTTTGGAACTGAAGCCCATCCGGAGATTTTATGGATTATGTCATCCCCTCTTGAACCTTTGCTCGTGCAGTTGTGATCATTTCTAAATTGAAACATTACAATCGAATTAAAGTTGAATGATAAACATTCATCATTATAACATGTTTTGCACCAAACATTTGAACAAGTTATTTAGTTTAACATTAAGCTAAATCAGGGAATCAAGTAAGAGATGGAATTAGGGGGGATAGTCTTGTGGATCAATAAACCGTTTTTCAAATATGCATGCGCGACCATTTTGATCATTTTAATTATTTTTTTACTAGGTAAGATTGATTACGTTCTGCTGCCGCTACAAAAAATCATTGCTGCCATGTTTTTCCCAATTATTGTGGCTGGGCTTTTATACTATATATTACGGCCGGTCGTTAACTTATTAACTGAATTTATCCCGAGGTCAGCTAGCATCTTCACCGTGTTTTTGATTATATTTAGCATAATTGGGATGGTAAGTTACTTTGGAAGTCCAGTAATCGTGGACCAATTTCAAAAATTATCTGAAAACCTCCCTAGCAAAGTCAAGGAATTCTCTAAAGAATCTGAAGTTATGATTGAAAAAAATGATTTTGGCATGGTTAATATGGAAGTTCTAAAAGGAAAAGCGGTCTCGCATTTGAAAGATTACTCGGAAAAACTATTAGTGAATGTCAATACCATTTTTTCCACGATCACTAGTGTATTAACAGTATTGGTCATTACACCATTCATTTTATTCTATTTCTTGAAGGATGGAGGTAAATTAAGACCATTTCTATTAAAATATATACCGAACGATGTTGAATCAGAGGGGAACACGATTTTAAAAGACGTCGATAAAGCCCTTTCAACTTATATTATCGGTCAATTTATCATATCAATCGTTATTGGGACTTTGATGTATATCGGCTACCTGATTATCGGTCTCGATTATGCACTCGTATTAGCCATATTCGCCATGATTTTTACCGTTGTACCATTCCTTGGTCCATTAATAAGCATCATCCCTGCCCTTTTCATTGCCTTACAGCAAGACATTGGGTTGGCAGTGAAAGTACTCATTGTCCTTACCGTTGTTCAACAGGTCGAAGGGCACTTGGTTACACCGAATATTATGGGAAAACGGCTTAACATTCACCCACTTACCATTATCTTATTGCTGCTTGCTGCAGGATCAATATACGGTTTCGTTGGCATTTTAATCGCTATCCCCGCTTATTCCGTAGTAAAAACAATTATAGGGAATTTCAGGAGGTTTTATAGATTACGGAAAAGGGTTACATAAACAAGTATGGTTGTCTACGCACCTTAATAATGGAGCTATATCCTTAGTAATCCTATTAGAAGTATTTTTTTAAAAAAGGACATCCCCTCAACGTTTTAGATTGTAGTCAACCTCTATGAGAAGCGGGTTTGCCTGCAGTTTTTATTTCAAAAAAGTTCCTATTGATTTCCGAAATCCGCTCCCTTTTCGCCGACTGTCTGCCAAGCCTCCTCGACGCAAGCGTCTTTGGAGGCTTGGCTAGCCAGTTAATCGGGAGGAGTGCCGCATATTTCTTCAATCTAGTGAGGGTTTAAAACAGTTAAAAACCATAAAGAATTGTCTAATTCAGTTGATTGGAACGGAAGGTGCGAGACTCCTGCAGGAAAAACGCGTCCAAGGGAGACCCCACAGGGGCAAAGAACGCCGAGGAGGCTCCCCGGACCGCCCGGGGGAAAGCGAGTGCCTGGAGTGGAAATGAAAGTTCAAATTTTACAAACCCTCAAAAAAAGTTCCAGTTGATTTCACCGTAACAAGAAGGATAACCTATTTTTGTTTTAAAATCATGGTTCGGGGTGAGACCATTCCGTGCCTCCTTTTGTAGACAAGCTAAAAACGTTGATAATTCTATCAACGTTTGTTTAATAATTTTTTAACACAGCGTTTGAAAAATGCTTTGAAGCTTTTCTTTTTAATAACTTGCTGGACATCATATTGCTTCTCGATATAAATTTCTTCTTTGTTTATGGCATTAATTTCTGCTAATACCAGACCCAAATCGGAGTTATGATCTTTGTTTAGGACAATTTTGTAAGGAATATTATGACTCATTGCCAATTTTATATATTTCCCTAAATATTGATAGTCCATCTGACCATTTAAAAACAAATTTGAACGGGGATGCTTCTTCATCATTTGCTCTATCTCCGGATATACATTCGTTTCAAAGACTTGCCTTTTTTTTAGGACGATGACGACGCGCTCCCGTAATGTGCCCAGAAATTCCCTACGTTCACCAGGCTTGATTTCTTTTGGACCATGGATGCCTTGTTCTAGATAGTCCTCCACCTTTAGGCGTGACAATTCTTACCCACCTCCGCTTTCACTTCAATAATGTATGTAATATGGCCAAAATTAGTGCCCATCATTTTCTGGGTATGCAAAAAAGCAGAAAGTGCCCTGGGTTTAATATTACACATTTTTAGTCTACCCCCACTTTAAAAAATTGTCACTCTAGCTTCACTTCATGCATAGGATAGTATATGTGTAAATGTAGGTTGCTTAAATGAGGGACGGGGAAAAAAATGAAAAAATTAATTGTATTTATATTAATATTCGCTTTTAGTTTTGTTGGGTTCAGTAATACTTCAGATGCGGCAGCAAGACAACTGATTATCATCAATAAAGCCAATAATCAGCTTGCCTATTACGAAAATGATAATTTGGTGAGGGTATTCAGCGTGGCGACAGGAAAGAAAGCATCCTACACTCCTGAAGGAAAGTTCAAGGTAGTGACAAAAATTGTGAATCGGCCTTATTATAAAGGCAACATTAGAGGCGGAGACCCAAAAAACCCTCTAGGTAAAAGATGGCTGGGGATCAATGCAAGGAATACACCAGGAAATACGTACGCAATACACGGCAATAATGATCCTAACACCATTGGGAAATATATAAGTGCCGGTTGTATTCGTATGTATAACAATGATGTTCAATGGCTGTACGATAGGGTAAAAATGAACACTGTAGTGTTGATTGCCAGTTCGAATAAATCATTTGCCACCATAGCTGCCACGAATGGATATAAAGTGAGCGGATCTGTGAGCCTACCCGTAAATACCAACGCTTCCCTGAAGAAAGGAAGCAGTGGCCCCCAAGTAATTGAACTGCAAAAAAGATTAACTAAACTTGGATACAGCACTAAAGGAGTAGATGGGTCATTTGGAAAAAATACTGAAGCTGCTGTAAAGAAATTTCAAAAAGCCAAAAAACTCACTTCCGATGGGGTCGTCGGACCCAAAACGAAAAAAGCGCTTGGACTTAAATAATTTTCATTATCGATATCCACTGTTTAGAGGATATCTTTTTTTATGTTTTATATGTACAAACTATACATTATTACCCATATCGTCTTTAATTTTCCACCATCCGTTATTGACTTTATGTTATAATTTATACATCAACAGCTAATCATAATCGCATTGTCATTACATACAAGGAGGTAATACAAATGTACGATGAAATTCTCTTAACATCCATTAAAGCAATTTTTGTAATTGGTACCATCGCGATGTTTGTGATTTTAGGATTCGTAAAAGGACGCCGTTTTTAACTTTATCTAAAATATTCTCACTTGCCTGATTACATGTATTATTTTCATACCGGTAATCAGGTTATTTTTCACTCAGAAAAAAAGCATATCCTCTCTGGGCATGCTTTTCCTTACCAATTCCAATAATCCGTTTTATCTAAAAGTTGATCGATGTCAAATGTATCAAGATGGAATGGAACTGACTCTTCTGCAATCGCTTCAGTGGCTGACAATAATTGGTCGATATCAATAATGGCCAAAACAGTCCTCTCCCTTTTTTAATGGTCTTTACCCTCATTTTTAATACATTAAACACTTCGTTCAAAAGAAATTTTATTTGAGGGTTTCCTTTAAATTTTACATTTGACATTCATTTTAGATGCAGTGAGTCTTTTTCAGATCCTTCCGGAGAAAGCGTATGTATCAATTTAACCAGCTTATAAAAGGTCCCGCTGCAGATTGTAACCTCGGGCAGATTATGAAATATTGATTTTTTATTAATATGATAATTGTCTTTCTCTGGTGAATACACAATAATTTTCTTATTTAAAGATAAAGCATATCCAAGCTCATATAGATTGCCTTTTCCTGCTGTTAGGAAGATCAGCATGAAATCGGCTTCCTCAATCCCCTTTTTTTCATATTCTCCAATGTCGTCCGTTATTTGGTTTTTCTCATCATTCGTAATTAAATTCAAGTCATTCACACAAGTAAACCCTTTTGAAGTCAATTTCTTGATCAATGACCTTACTTGCTTCATATTTTTTTCGTCTGATGCTATATAATATTTCACACATACACCTCCAAAATATATAACTATTGATACTTTTTACCTATGTTACCTATACTATACATATTCGTTATAAAGAACGCAATATCCTTTACCCAAAAATAAAAAATAATTAAAAGGATTCAAGCGAAACAAAAAACCATCATTCCTTTTACAGGTAATGATGGTTTTTCAAGTATGCAGTGGAATCATTTTCACCTTCGACTTCAGCTAACTCAAAAAATAGTAAACCATATACTCATTTTGGTTTGACATTCCGGGTTATAAAATGTTCATTGAATGTAAAAAAATACAAAATAAAAACCTTGTCCCCTAATCGGCAAGGTTTTTTTATTTTTCATATGTGATATTTTCTATTTCAATCCTGAAGGGTGCAGCCTCACAAATATTAATTCCCCTATCCAGATTCACCTTTTCCATTTCACTTGCATCCGGGATTGTTTTTTTATCGTGAATAAAATGTTCGACCATGGCTTCCAACAGTTCTTGAGCACAAGCTAAGGCATCTACCCGATTCCTACCGCTAACGGAAGAAATAATACCTTCTCGCCTAAAATCCGGGAAACAAACTTGAACGGAAAAAGAATCGATAATCAACGGGTGCTTTTCATAATAGAATACGGCTGGATACTCAAAGATTTGAATGGTCAAAATATCATCCCTTCATACAATATTCAGGTTTTTAAATTAATTATAACATGAATTTCCATTTTTTATAGGTTTAATTTACTTTTCTTTGTTTGTCAAGTTACATTCAATAGGTTGTTATGTCCGTACTAACTGCGAAATAAAAAAACACCAGGAAGATCAGGATCACGACAACATTCAAGATTATTCCAATAATGCTGCACACTTTTCCAGCTGTCACTAATCCATTTCCAGATTCACCAGTAAGCTTAATTTCTTGTTTACTCTTCGATGCAAATATTAAACCTAGAATACCTAATATGATTCCTATGAATGGTATTAACAGCGATAATACCCCCATGATCAATGCTACAATCGCTTTGCTATTGCTTTGTTTGATTTCCGACATATATTCCACCTTCTTTCTTCCTTTATATATACGGTTAATAAAAGCAAAAGATTCATTTTTTTGTGTACTCATTCATCTCTAATATTCCAAGCTATCCTGCCGGTTAATTCATCATGCACCTGGTCGGATTCA
Organism: Bacillus sp. B4EP4a; assembly: GCF_006680105.1. Taxonomy (NCBI): domain Bacteria; kingdom Bacillati; phylum Bacillota; class Bacilli; order Caryophanales; family Bacillaceae; genus Bacillus; species Bacillus sp. B4EP4a. Next base: position 26,276 of record NZ_VHIK01000048.1, on the reverse strand, counting down.
TACATGAAAAAAACCCTCTATCTGAATCGTTTGAGACTATAGACAAATTCGAAGAATGCCAGTTTGCCTTTAGTTTTTCTAAAAAACGTTCCAGTTGATTTCAAATATCCGCTCCCTTTCCGCCGACTGTCTGCCAAGCCTCTAGCAGGGTCTTGGCTAGCCAGCAATTCGGCAGGAGTGTCGCAAACTTCTTCAATCTTTTGAGGTTTCATCCCATATAAATGAGAAAAAATCATGGTAATCATTCCCATGGAAAAATTGTGACAGGAAATCAGGATGAGACCATCCTACAGTTTTTTATTAAAACATTCCCGTTGATTGGAACGGCAGCTACGAGACTCCTGAAGGCAAAGCGCGCCCAAGGGAGACCCACAAAGTGCGTCAAGGGCGGAAAGCGAGTTCCCTACGTTCAAATTATACAAACAATTGTAAAAATACATGAGGATATCCAAGCCTTATTTTATAACCATGGTCCGAGGTGAGGTCAATCCGAACCACCTTTTGTAGACAAGTAGAAAACGACTCATTTCTGAGTCGTTTTCTTAGGTTCGTTTCAATTCAAGTCTCTGGGCTACCAAAGAAAGACAATAGTTAACAATGAAATACATGAGAGCCACCAGGATCAAAATAGGTATTAAGTACTTTTGACTTTGTCCATATATGATTTGGCCATGATGAGTCAGTTCCGGTAAAGAGATAACAACAGCTAAAGAGGTATCCTTTAATAATGAAATGAATTGGCTGACAATAGGAGGAACCATGCGGCGCAGCGCTTGGGGCAGAATAATATGTATCAATGCCTGTGTATAGCTCAAGCCTGATGAACGGGCAGCTTCCATTTGGCCTTTATCAATCGATTTAAGCCCACTTCGAATGACTTCAGAAAGCATGGCAGACTCGAAAATTGTCAAGGCAACAATGGCTGCCGGAATGATTTCCAGTTTAATTCGCACCTCCGGCAAAGCAAAATACGTAAAAAATATAATTAATAACAGCGGTAAATTACGTACCGTTTCTACAATCAGAGCTAATATTTGTGATAACACCGGCACCTTTGCGTAACGGATTATACCTACAAGCCCGCCAATAATGAAACTTAGAATAATGGATATAAAAGCTACCTGGAGCGTTACCCAAAATCCTTCTAATAAAAACTTTAGATTATCTGGTGTATAGGCACCTGCAAAATCCATATCATATACCTCCCTCAATTACTCCTAGCCAGACGTTTTTCCAAATAACCAACGCCAAAACTTAAAGGAATGGTAAGTATTAAGTAAAACGCTGCAACGAAAATGTACACATCAAACACGACAAATGTCCTTGAAGAAATCAAATCCCCGTGGTACATAAGATCAAGTCCTGCAACGACGGCTAAAATGGAAGAATTTTTAACTAGATTGATAAATTGGTTCCCTAAAGGAGGTATGACTATTTTAACGGCCTGTGGCAATATGACGAGCCTCATTGCCTGCCCATATGTCAGACCTGATGAACGGGCAGCTTCCATTTGACCCTTTGGCACGGAAAGTATGCCCGCTCGAATTGCCTCAGCTATGAAAGATGAAGTGTAAATGGTCAAGGCCAATGTCCCTGCGTATAGACCGCTTAGTTTAAGACCGAGAAAGAAGAAAAAGGTAATGATCAATAACGGTATATTCCGAATGAACTCGACATAGGCGGTACCCAGCCAGTTTAGTGGCTTTATCGGCGCAATCCGCATGATAGCAATAAGCACACCAAGAATCAAACTCGCTACCAACGCGATCAAACTCGACATGATCGTATTTCTAAAGCCTAATAAATACATATCCAGGTTCTCTGTTAAAATGGAGAAATCAAGCACGGCGTACACTCCTTTAACTAGTAAGGATGAGCAAAACGCTCATCCTCATAGACAAATGTTCAAATGTTATTTAAGGTCAGCTTCCCTTATACATTTGCTAAATTGTTTAATGTTTAATCCATTTATCATGGATTTCATCGTACTTGCCTGAATCTTTAAGTGACTTAAGGGCTTTATTCAACTCGTCAACAAAGTCAGCATTTCCTTTTTTCACGGCAATCCCATAAGGCTCTTCCGTAAATGTACCGCCAACAAGTTCATAACTTGGATCTTCATCCGCCATTCCATAAAGGATGGAATCATCTGTGGTCAAGGCATCCCCTTGTCCGGATTTAAGTGCAGCGAACGCTTCGGAATAGTTTTCAAATTCAAGCACTTGTGCTTCAGGAGCTTTTTCACGGATATTTATGGAAGAAGTAGAGCCCTTGACGGCCAATACCTTTTTCCCTTTTAAGCTATCAATCCCCTTAATATCGCTGCCCTTTTTGACTAACAAAGATTGTCCGGCGTCGAAGTAAACATCAGTGAAGTCAACTTCTTTTTTACGATCTTCCGTGATCGTCATAGTCGCTACAATCGCATCGATATCACCATTATTCAATAATGCCATCCTTGTCTTAGAAGTCACTTCTTTAAATTCAACTTTATTCTCATCACCAAGGATTTCTGCTGCAAGAGCTTTGGCAATATCAATATCAAAGCCTTCTACATCTCCAGTTTTAGGATTTTTCAGTCCGAATAGCCTTGTATCATTTTTCACCCCAAAAACGATCTTATCCTTTTCCTTCACTTGTGCGAGAACATCTTTTTCTTTGTCTTTTCCTCCACCCTCTTCAGCCTTGTCTGAATCATTCCCCCCGCCGCATCCAGCTAATAAGATGACAGCCAGTAATGATAGCAAAGATAATTTTAACCATTTCTTTTTCTTCAACATGCAATTCACCCCTGTTTTTTATTTAATGATTTAATATACGGCTAAGGAATAAACGAGCCCTCTCTTCACGAGGATTGGCGTAAAACTCAGCCGGTGATGCCTCTTCCAATACCCTGCCTTCGTCCATGAATACGATTCGATCCGCTACTTCACGGGCAAATCCCATTTCGTGCGTAACCACCACCATCGTCATTCCTTCATGGGCAAGGGCTTTCATCACATCCAGTACCTCGCCGATCATTTCTGGATCCAAGGCTGAGGTAGGTTCATCAAATAGCATGATTTCGGGCCCCATTGCCAAACCCCTGGCAATCGCTACCCGTTGTTGCTGTCCACCTGAAAGCTGGGAAGGAAATGAATTCGCTTTATCTCCAATCCCCACTTTGTCCAAATACTTTAGTGCAATCTTTTTCGCTTCCTCTTCGGATTGTCCTAAAACCTTCCTGGGTGCAAGCATGATATTCTCGATCACGGTTTTATGAGGATACAAGTGAAAATGCTGGAAAACCATACCGATATTCCGACGGAGTTTGTTTATGTCCGTTTTTTTATCCGCTACATTTGAACCATTTATGGAAAGGGAACCTTCCGAAATGGTCTCTAGACGATTAATGCATCGAAGCAGTGTACTTTTCCCTGATCCGGACGGTCCGATGACCACTACCACTTCCCCCTTCTTAATTGTAAGATTAATCTCTTTCAATACATGGAAATCGCCATAAAACTTATTCACTCGGTCAAAAACTATCATAATTAGCCCCCCGCCCATAATCAATCTTCCAAAGCTGAAAATTTATAATAATCAGAATTATAAAAGCGTAATATAGCATTCTCCTAACTCAATCAAATTTTATGTATAATCCTTTCTTCCAATATTATTTCCCAATATTTCGAGAGTTATAGTAAAACGACCATTTTTATTGTTATTTTAAACTAGTAATTTAAATAATATATTCAATATTCACACTTTTTATTATATAAAATTTTTCTTAAAATTACCATATAAACTTTAATTTGTTAAAAATGATATCATATTCCATGATATTATTGCTATATTTCATAAAACTGATAAGTAAAAACTGTTTACCCCCAACCCATTCCCTTTTTTTGTAAAAAATCATTTATTTCCCGTAAGCACAACGAGCTTTTGTAAATCAGCACGAAAAAAAAGACAGCATTTGCTGTCTTTTTCATCATTCCTTTAACGCATCTTCAAATGGCGCTGAATATAAACCTCTTGGCGCCAGCATATCCGTATCCGATTCACGGATTTCCCCACCGAGAGTATATGGACCTGCTGGAAAATAATCAAACATTTCACTTTCCTTATGTATGATCAAGAAATAATCGAATAAATCATCCATAAGCTCCTGATGTTCATCTATTTTCATGATTTCCCCACATTCATCAATTTCAAAGTTTTCATTGATCGCATCTTGAAGTTCCTCGTTATTTGAATACGCGATATAAAAATCGACATCCCCGCACTCCATGCATAGCAAGAGTTTTTCTTCTAGGGCTTCTTCATAGGTTTTCAGAACGATTTCCTTTAAAATGGCATCAATCTTTCCAGTATTAATCAGTTTAATTTTAGTCTGGAACACAAAATCCCTCCAATCAAATCCAGCATTTAAAAAAGTAAACGCCAGTTAAACAAGCTCACCCTTTAATATAAATGAATTGTTGAAGATCTTTTCCCAATCAACATATAAATCCAAGTCCCTAAGTTCGTTTACTAACAACTATGGAAACCTAGCCCAAGTTTTGGTCATGAAGGGCAATACATGCAATCTGTCCGAATCCCGTTTTTTAATCAGCTAGGAATCCTCTGCTTCGTGCATATAATAAGTTTGCCCATTTAATTAGAATCATAATCTTCTATAATACAATGAAAAAGATGATCGGAAGCGTAATCAGGCTTAATGATGTACTTATGAAAGTAGCACTTGATACGAATTCAGGCTCCGTATTGAATTGGAGCGCATACATCGTAGTGTTGGCCGCCGTTGGCATGGCAGCTACGATGACCATGATATGCCTGACCATGTCACCCACTGGTAAGGCAAGTGATAACAGGAAGGCAATGGCTGGTGAAACGGCAAGTTTAAGTAGCAGCGAAACTGATAGCTTTCGATAGGCAATCTTTTTCAGGGAAATGTTGGCCAGCTGCATTCCCAGTGTAATCATGATTGTTGGGATCGCTGCATTTGCAACAAGGTTAATAGCTTCCATAACCGAATTGCTTAAAGGTATGTTCACGAACTGAAATACTGTACCCGCAATGGCTCCATAAACAATTGGCATCCGGCATACTGCTTTAATCGCTGTTTGAACTCCGTTACCTTCCGGGCTGCCCTTTGCTGCGAAATAAATGCCTATCGTGCACATCACTAACTGCTGTCCCACCATAAGGATGATTGCATAATCGAGTCCTGCGGCTCCGAATAACAGGAAAATTACGGGTGTTCCGTAATTCCCGTTATTCATGAATGCCGATGCCAATATCATGCCGCTTGTTTCAGTGACTGTATAATTGCGGAAAAAAGATATGATGTAGACTACCAGAATGAGAGAAAGACAAAGTACTATCGTGAATAAGAATAGATAAAAATAATTAATCGTAAATTCTGCGGAATAAAAAGTTCGGAATACAAGAAAAGGTGACATTAAATATAATGCCATCGTGGAAATCGATTTTGTATCAAGTTTAAACTTTTTCTGACCGATGAAACCTAAAACAAATATACCGAATATCGGTAAAAGAACTCCCAAAAACCCCATGCATATCACCTTCATAATTCTAATGATTTTCTTCTAACAATATCAGTTTTATAATTATTTGTAAAAATTCTTTTAAACCACTTTTGATTGCACGTTATATATTCTAACGTAAATGAATTTTCTTTATTTTCAGAAAATATTGTTCCATTTCCCAATGCATATGGTATATTGTTTATTATATTTACGTTAATAAACGTAACATCAACACTTTTTGGTTATTAATATATGAAGGGGTGTTTTTTAGTGGATGTAAAATTCATGGAGATGGCTGTTCGGCTTGCATATGAAAATGTTGTGGCAAAGAACGGGGGACCTTTTGGTGCTATAATCGTTAAAGATGGCAAAGTCGTAGGCAGAGGATGTAATAATGTGACAACGGCCAACGATCCTACAGCTCACGCCGAAGTGCAGGCGATTCGTGATGCATGCAGGAATCTCGACAGCTTCCAGCTTACAGATTGTGAAATTTACACTAGCTGCGAACCTTGCCCCATGTGCATCGGTGCTATTTATTGGGCACGTCCAAAAGCCATTTATTACGCATGTACTAAAGAAGACGCTGCACTTATTGGCTTTGATGATCACTTTATATACCAAGAACTTGCCTTGCCAATGGAAAAACGCACGATAAAAATGGAACAACTGTCTTTTAATGACCACGAATTACCATTCCGAACATGGGAAACCAATACTGAAAAAGTGAAATATTAACCGGTTATATTTTTGCCAAAGGGGTTACGCATATGAATAAAAACTTGCTTAAAAGGAGAATAGACGTTGCTGCAGGGAGAACGCCTGCGGATTGCGTCATTAAGAACGGACAAATCATAGATGTTTTCAATGGTGATATCTATACAGGCGACATTGCTATCGTCGATGGTTTTTTTGCTGGAATTGGGCGTTATGAGGGTATTTCAGAAATAGATGCAACAGGAAAATTCGTATGCCCTACATTCATTGATGGCCATGTCCATATTGAATCTTCGATGGTAAGGCCATCGGAACTCGCAAAAATCCTCCTTTTACATGGTGTGACCAGCATTATTGCAGACCCTCATGAAATTGCCAATGTTTCTGGCAAAATGGGCATGGAATATATGATTGATCAATCCGATCAACTTCCTTTTGACTTTTACTTCATGATGCCTTCTTGTGTACCTGCTACTGAGTTTGAACATTCTGGTGCTGTCTTAAGAAGTGAAGATTTAATTCCGTTTTATCAGAACCCGAGAGTGCTCGGTTTAGCCGAAGTCATGAATTTCCCGGCCGTTTCACATACGGAGGAGGATATGCTGCAAAAAATATACGATGCTAATAGACTAGGCAAAAGCATCGATGGCCATGCGGCAGGATTATCCGAACAACAGCTCGATGTTTATATGTGTGCAGGCATTAAAACGGATCATGAATGCACTACAGCGGAAGAGGCAAAAGAAAGACTGCGTAAAGGAATGTATCTTATGATCAGGGAAGGCACCGTTGCCAAAGACTTAAAAAACCTGATTCCAGTTATTAATGAGAAGAACTCCCGCCGTTGTTTATTCGTCACCGATGACCGGCACCTTGACGATATTGTATCTGAGGGTAGTATCGATCACAACGTTCGACTTTCCATAAAAACAGGTGTCCCGCCAATAACCGCCATTCAAATGGCGACCATTAATGCAGCTGAATGTTTTGGCTTAAAGGAAACTGGTGCCATAGCACCTGGATACAAGGCAGACTTTCTTATATTGGATGATCTTGATTCAGTCATCATCCACTCGGTCTTTAAAGAGGGAAAGCTTATCGTTCAAAATAATCGTTTACTTAACTTTCCACCTGAAAAGGAACAGGTCATTGACGACGGGTTGAAGCACTCCGTTCAATTTCATGAAATAACGGAAGGTGATTTGGCGATACCTTTTAAAAATAAGTTCGCTAATATTATTGAGATAACTCCAAACAGCTTGATTACAAAGCATTCGATTGAACCGGTTACACTTAATCAGGATGGGCTATTCCGGTTCTCCAAACATGTTGATCATATAAAACTTGCTGTAATTGAACGGCATCATATGACCAAACAAGTAGGTCTAGGAATCGTCAAAGGGCTCGGTTTGAATTCAGGTGCAATTGCCACGACAGTAGCCCATGATTCACATAATTTGATCATTGCCGGGACGAATGATCAAGATATGCTTATGGCAGCAAATGAAATCAAAAAAATGCAGGGCGGATTGACCGTAATCCAAAATGGGGAAATACTCGCTTCACTTCCCCTTCCGATAGCTGGATTGATGAGTGAATGGAATTATATGGATGTAGTCCGTTCATTGAAAAAAATCGATGGAGCCCTATTGAAACTGGGTGCCAACAGGCATTTCAACCCTTTCCTTACACTTGCATTCTTGGCGTTGCCTGTCATCCCTGAAATTAAACTGACGGATCAGGGTTTATTTTCAGTTTCTGAGTTTAGGCATATTCCTATCGAAGCATCAAAGCCAGTCGATAAAATTTAACCCCCTAGTCGGGGTTTTTTTCTTCTCACCCCAGTAATTTCTAAATGAATCAGGTTCCAACTCGACTTAAACCGGGAAAAGGATATTATGGGTATCATCTATGTTAAAATAAAATTAAACACAAATCTTTCTTGGAGGAGATAAATATGGCAAAACATGATCAACAAACCATAATTGGATACATAGGCACTTACACAAAAGGAAACAGCAAAGGTATTTACCGCTTCACTTTAGATACAGCAGAAGGAAAACTCAGTACACCGGTTCTTGCAGCAGAATTAACCGATCCAACTTATATCGCCATCAGCCAGGACAAGAAGAATCTCTACGCCATTTTAAAAGAAGCGGGCAGCGGTGGAGTTTCAGCCTATTCGATCAATGAAGAATCAGGTGAGCTTACCTTCTTGGGCAAACAACTGACACCAAATGGCTCTTCCTGCCATATAAGTGTCGACAGCAAGAAACAGGTCTTGGTCACTTCCAGTTATGGAGAAGGCGTGATTGAATCATATCCGCTTCTTGACGATGCGACCCCTTTGCCCGTATCATCCACTGTTCAGCATAAGGGTCAAGGACCGAATGAAGAACGTCAGGAAAAAGCGCACACTCACTTCGCCGGGTTCACACCGGATGAAAGGTTCATTGCTGTAGTCGACCTAGGAATAGATAAAGTAAAAACCTATAAAATAGATAATGGGGTTTTGGAAGAAGTAAACAGCTTATCTGTTGCTCCCGGCAGCGGACCACGGCATTTGACCTTCCACCCAAACGGAAAATTTGCGTATGTTATGGCAGAGCTTGTACCTGAAGTCATTGTTTTGAGCTTCGATAGTCAAACCGGAAGCTTTTCTGAAGTACAAACAGTTCGGTCCGTTCCGGAAGATTTCAAGGAAAATAACCAAGGAAGCGCCATTCATATTTCTGATGACGGGCAATTCATATATGCCGCAAATCGCGGACATGATAGTATTGCCGTTTACCAAATCAATCAAGAAACTGGCAAACTGGCATTCGTTGAACTGGTTTCTACCGAAGGACATTGGCCACGTGATTTTTCATTGGATCCTAGCGGAAAATTCCTAATCGCTTCAAATGAACAATCAGGAAAACTGACACTATATTCCCGGAATGAACATGACGGTAAGTTAACATTATTGCAAAAAGATGTTCAAGTTCCCTTCCCTGTTTGCGTAAAATTCTTATAATCGATAATAAAAAAGGATTGAAGCTTGTACCACAGCTTCAATCCTTTTTTATTATCCTTCTTTAATTCCATTTCTCCGCCATTTCGGGAAAATCTATATATGGGTTACGATTACCCTGCATTTCATGTATAGCCTGGTTTCTATGTTTTTCATAAGTGCTGACCGGAAAAAGCCGATGCCATTCCATAAGCAGCGCCAGGTCAATATTGCCGCTATCGATGATGCCCTCATATCTGAGTAAAAAGTATAAAGTAGCCCTCGCCACGATGCCTTTTCCGTATTCAGGCTCGAATTTACCCTCCTCTGATTTCCCGCAACCCGCTTTTATACCGGCAGCCGATTTCTCAGGGATATAATCCTTAAAATCATGGTATGGATAGTTACTCCGGCTACTGTTACAAGTTGGTTCACAGGCGAATAGATGATGCAAATCCCCCCTCATCGGTTCTTTTTTAGCGAACCATGATTGAGGTACCACATGTTCACAATTAACGAGAATGTTCTCCGTATTTGTTGACTCTATGCCTCTTGACACCAATTCTAGTATACGGATATCTTCCTCTATTACTCGTACAGGATCCATACCTTTACCGGAATACAGACTTTTCAACTGGCCATTTTCCTGTAAGTCCACCCAAGGGTAAACATGACGATGTGGTGAGTAGTTCAGCTGGTTTTTATGGGTTGCCACAAGTAGGTCCTTCAATCCTTCCCGGTCCAAGGAACCATCTTTATAGTATGCTAGCTTAAGTTCCTGATCTTTGTTTTCATCATAGTATTCGCGGTTTTCATTGAAGTTCACAAGTGCAGCCATTGCCATTTCCCGTTCTTTTTCAAGTACTTCAAAACTATACTTCATCCACTCATCCCCCCGCTTCTATTAAAACCTAACTTTTACCATAATTTTAGTTTAATAGAAATCCATCGAGAAAAAAAGGTCCTTTAGAAGGGTCTAACGAAGAATTTCAATAAAATGGGTAAGGATTTTCGCCGTCATTCCCCAGATTACCCGATCATTAAATAAGTAAAAATATTCTTCCATCTGTTTTGGCTGCCATTTATAATTCTCCCCGCCAACGACTAAATCATGGGGGAAGTTGTCATGCGGTTCCACCTTATATTTGACATGATAAATCTCTGGCGGTTTTTCCATGAAAAAGGATAGCGGGACCGTAAAAACGGTTTCTACCTCAGCTGGATTAGGTATTATCCGTTGATGGTTACGAACAAATCCTGCATATGGATAGACAATCATCCCAAATGGAGATACCAAATAATCGATTGGAAAGACATTATCGATATCTTCTTTTCTCAAATTAAGTTCCTCATATGTTTCCCTTAGCGCAGCCGCCTGTTCATCATGGTCCAATTTGTCTATTTTCCCGCCCGGAAAACATATATCCCCCGGCTGCCTTCTCAGTTTGTGTGAACGCTCTTCGAAAAGAACATGAACTCCATCTTCTTTCTCAATAAGCGGTACCAATACAGCATACTTAGAAAAATTTCCACTCCCTAAAATTTCAGGGATATGTAATGTCAGTTTTTTTGTTATATCCTCATTATTCATGTCCCTCACCTCTTCTGCCTGATAGTATTGATTTTCTGCTACTCCTTATCATTCCATTTTCGAACATCCGCTATAACTAATCAAGGAAAACGATTCCAAAATGTCCCCTAAGTTCGCAATAGAATCCTTTTCCGCTTATTCTTCCTAGATCATTGCCAAAAGCACCGTTCAAATTTCTGAACGGTGCTAAAATTAAACGCAGCAGTCTCGTTTAAAAAGCAAAGTATGGATGCGATCTTTCTTAAATAAATAGTGAGTATCAGCAGGTATATACAGAAACTTGATTAAATGCTGAATTTTCAGTTTTTTTACCATCACCTTATTTTCATAGTTCAGCTAACGTTCGCTTTACCGTCGTTATGATGAATGAAAAATCCTCTTCAGTTATACTAAGTGGGGGAGCAAGAGTCAGGACATTATTGAAACCTGCTACTGTATCACCATTTTTACCTATGATCAGCCCCTTTTCTTTGCATGATGCAATCACTTTATTGATTTTGGAAAGTTCGATTGGTTGTTTTGTAAGTTTATCTTCCACTAGTTCAATGCCTACCAATAAACCTTTCCCACGTACATCCCCAACATTGGGATGAGATTTGATTTCTTCAAACTCTTGCAGAAAGCGTAGACCTAACTCCTTAGACCGTTCTATAAGTTTTTCATTTTCATATATTTCAATATTCTTCAAAGCAAGGGCACAGGCAGCCGGATTGCCTCCAAATGTATTTACATGTCGAAAGCGGTCATAAACGTCTGAGCCAATATACGCTTCATAAATTTCACGTTTGACTGCTGTAGCGGATAATGGCAGATAAGCGCTCGTGATTCCTTTAGCCATTGTTACGATGTCTGGTTTTACATCATAGTTCATAAATCCGAATTTCTTACCAGTACGACCAAACCCGCAAATGACCTCATCCGAAATGAGAAGGACACCATTTTTCTCACAAATTTCCTTGACACGTTTCATATAACCATCAGGCGGCATCAAAATTCCGCCCCCAGTGATGATTGGTTCCATGATGACCGCAGCCACCGTTTCGCTCAACTCCCATGTAATGGTACGTTCAATTTCCGCTGCACTTTTTTCACCGCTTTCATCCTCTGGATTCCGGTAAGAATCTGGCGGTGATACATGAAGAAATCCTGGGGCGAGTGGTTCATATTTATATTTTCGCTGCGCCTGCCCGGTAGCTGACAGGGCGCCCATTGAATTCCCATGATAGCCGCGATAACGGGAAATGAATTTATAACGTCCATGTTCACCTTTTTGCTGATGATACTGCCGCGCAATTTTAAAAGCAGTCTCATTCGCTTCTGAACCGCTGTTAGAGAAGAAAATCACATAATCCCCACCAAGCCATTCATTTAATTTCTCTGCTAGCTTAATGGCCGGTATGTGGCTATTCGTTAAAGGGGCATAAGGAAGTTCCTTCAGCTGCTCGTAAGCTGCTTCAGCCAGTTCCGTGCGGCCATAACCAACGTTGACACACCATAAACCTGACATCCCATCCAGGTAACGATTCCCATCAACATCCGTTATCCATGCTCCTTGCCCGTTTTTAATCACCATTGCTTCAGGGCTGGATTCAGCCCCTTTCATATGATGCCATACATATTTACCATCCATCGCTTTAAGATCCTGACCCTGTTTTTCAACCTGCATAAGCTGCACTCCTCCTAAAATAATGTATAAATGAAGGCCGACCACACTTTGTGTCGACCCCCACTTTCCTATCAGTATCTTGCCGTCAACATTTTCTTTCTAGTGTAAAATTCAACGCCGTCTTTCCCATTGGCATGAAGGTCTCCATAAAATGAACTTTTATATCCAGAAAATGGAAAGAATGCCATTGGTGCGGGTACCCCGAGGTTAATACCAAGCATCCCTGCATCAATTTCTTCGCGAAATTCCCGGATGGCTTTTGCACTATCCGTATAGAGGCAGGCACCATTGGCAAATTCAGATTGATTGGTCAATTCAATTGCCTCTTCCAGGGTATTAACCCGAACTATGGATAAGACAGGGGCAAAAATTTCATCCTTCCATATTTTCATATTTGTTTTCACATGATCAAATAATGTCGGTCCAACGAAATAGCCATTTTCCTGATCGCCTTCATTCCTGCCATCACGAAGGAGGACAGCTCCTTCTTTTTCCCCAATTTCAATATATTGTTCTGTTCTCTTTTTATGAGTATCACGGATCACAGGTCCCAGGAAAACGTCCTTATCCATTCCATTTCCAATCTTGATATCATCCGCTGCAGCCTTTAATCTCTCAACAAGCGAATCTCCAACTTCCCCCACCGCAACAACCACTGATGCAGCCATGCAGCGCTCGCCTGCAGATCCGAAAGCGGCATTCGTTATGTTCGTTACCGCATTATCCAAATCCGCATCAGGCATGACGATTGAATGATTTTTCGCTCCTGATAAAGCCTGGACACGTTTTTTATTGGCAGCTGCCGTTTTATATACATACTCTGCGACAGGCTGGGATCCAACAAATGATACCGCTTTAATGTCTTCATGTTCCAAAATCCCATTCACGACATCGTGGGCACCATGGACAATATTGACAACACCATCCGGAACTCCGGCTTCTGTCAATAATTCCACAAGACGGTTGGCTAAGAGCGGTGTCCGTTCTGAAGGTTTTAAGATAAACGTATTTCCACAAGCAATTGCCAGCGGGAACATCCAACATGGCACCATCATCGGGAAATTAAACGGCGTAATTCCGGCAACGACACCCATTGGATACCGGTACATGCCAGATTCAATGCCTGGGGAAATATCAGGTAGCTGACTGCCCATCATCAAGGTAGGCGCACCTGCTGCGAACTCCACGCATTCAATCCCACGCTGAACCTCACCATATGCTTCTGTATAGCTTTTTCCGTTTTCGATAGTGACCAGCTTTGCAAGCTCATCCCAATGTTCTATCAATAATTGTTGGTAACGGAATAGGAAGCGAGCTCTTTTTGGAACGGCCACCTTTTTCCATTCTTTATAAGCCTTTTTAGCAACCTTCACCGCTTGGTTTACATCTTCCTTTGTTGAAAGGGGAACGATTGCCAATGCTTCTCCTGTTGCCGGATTAGGCACTTGTTCATGTTTCGAAGTTGTGGAATCCACCCATTTTCCACCGATATAATTTTTCAACGTTTCTACATCATTGATTACTGCCATTAATATACCCTCCATTTCAACACGATTTCATAGTTTCATTATATTTTTCAAATCGACTTTTTACATTAGACGTTTTGTATAGTTTTTGATTCAATATTTGCACATATTGTTTGTTTTTGATTTTCCCATATTCATAATAATCATGAACAGAAATTCAGGCTTTCAAAGCCGATGTATATTTCCTTTTATTTTCTCTTTGATCAGCAGACTTCACAGCCATCATTTTATAATGGAATATAGCTTTAGGTCTTGATGCTTTCCCTTAACAAACATTCCTTTTCTTATGATTCCCTCAAAAGACATGCCAGCCTTTTGCATGACTCGCTCTGAACCCAAATTTTCAACGAAGCACCGTGCTTGTATTCGAACTAGGTTCATATTTTCGAAGCCAAAGGCGATTATCTTTTGGGCTGCCTCCGTCATCAAGCCACTCCCCCAATATTCGGGTGCAAGCACATACCCGATTTCTGCACTATGATGATCAACCTGCCATGTAACAAAATCAATCGTACCAATCAACTTACCACTTTCCTTGTGTTCTATGCCCCATGGAGCAATTTTCTTATCCTCATAATTTTGTAGGATAAATCGGATGAAATCTTTTGTATCACATAGGGAACGATGAGCTTCCCATGTGACGTAACGGGAAACTTCACTGTTGGATGCATAAGTGAACATGTCTTCGGCATCATTCATGGTGACTTTCCTCATAACCAAGCGTTTTGATTCCATAGTAGGCAGCTGTCCATATATGTCTTTCACGTTCATGATTACACCCCATTCCATTTATTACTAGTATTATAGCAAGATTGTTAAGCAATCGCTTTCCCCTTTGAAATAATATCGAAACTTACGAATAATTCCAGAAAAAATGATACAAGCGATGTAAAATGGATCCAGACATGGAGCGCCGGAGTGAATGCATTACCCTGTCAACCGGCGTTCATGCGTATCTCATTTCAGAAATGATATCGGGTTAATGCTTGCCTCAACAAAGTAGATAAATATAGTAATCAACAGCTTGCAAAGACTTGGCATCACGCACATAGGAAGGCGTAATCTCGTCATTCAATACGTATTGGTTCACGCGCTTATGGACAAAGATATTGCGGGCGCTGGACTTTGATGTGTTTGAAACGAAGCCACTTCCTGAGAATAGTCCGTTATGGGGGGCTGAACAATGTAATCATCACTCCGCACACATACGGAATTTTACGACCAAAGGCTTAGATATTTTCATGCCAAATTTAATGAACAATCTAAATGGAAAAAACATTCAACAAATTTGCTTGATTACAAAAAAAGGTATCAAGAATTATTCATTGTCTGTGAACATAAATAATCTTCCTTTGTTAGCTTGCAGATTCCGACATTATCTGTTATATTTAAAAAGAATTATTTTTGTTCGGGAAGATTGATAAGTGAAAAACTTTTCGTCTAATGATTGAGCAAGGGTAGTAACACAATGTGTGGATTCACACTAGGAGGCAACAACAATGGAACAAGGTAAAGTAAAATGGTTTAACGCAGAAAAAGGATTTGGCTTCATCGAACGCGAAAACGGAGACGATGTATTCGTACATTTCTCAGCTATCCAAAGCGAAGGATTCAAATCATTAGACGAAGGTCAAGAAGTTACTTTTGAAGTTGAGCAAGGTCAACGTGGACCCCAAGCTACTAACGTTCAAAAAGCGTAATTTTAAATACAATATATAACGGACCCTACTTGTAGGGTCTGTTTTTTTGATTGAAAAAGCAATCATAAAAAAACCCTATTCACATGGAATAGGGAACATGAAACAAGTTTAGTAAATGGTAAACTCAGTATAACACACTAGGAATAGAAACCCTAATTTATCCGAAAAGTAAAAATTATCAAGCACTTTCGAAGCCCTGGATTCCCTGATATTACCCCATTCATTTCTTTTCCACTTCATATGTTCGATCTGTTCCCCATGGATAAAACGGTGGCATATCAGTGCTGCTTTTCATTTTGAATTCGGCTTTCCTTTTTTCGAGGAAAGCTTCAATCCCTTCTAGTGCATCCGCTTGTTTTCCGGTCCAATGAATCATTTTTGATTCTATTTTGTGTGAGTCAACAGGATGGTTTGCACCGAGCATCGTCCACATTAACTGCCGGGATAGCGTCACAGAGACGGAAGATGTATTTTCCGCAATGTCTGTTGCAATTTCCATTGCAGCCGACATCAATTCGTTTGGCTCGACGATCTTATTTACCAACCTTCCCTCATATGCTTCACTGGCTGAAATCATCCTGCCGGTAAAAATCCATTCGGAAGCTTTACCCATTCCGACAAGCCTAGGTAAGAACCAGCCGCTGCATGCCTCCATCGTTATCCCCCGCCTCGCAAATACAAAACCCATTTTTGCATTTGATGAAGCAATTCTAATGTCCATGGGCAAAGTCATTGTTATGCCTATCCCGACTGCCGCTCCATTAATGGCCGCTATCATAGGTTTCTTCATTTCAAAAATCCGTAATGACAACATTCCCCCTGCATCGCGATATTCAACCAAAGGAGTGTGATCCATAAAGGTTTCTGCACCTTTTTCCAAATCCATTCCAGCACAAAAAGCATCCCCAGCGCCAGTTAAAATGACGGCTCGTACGTCATCATTTTCGTCCGCTTCATTAAAAGCGTGAATCATCTCCTCACACATCTTTTCATTGAAAGCATTCATTTTCTCAGGACGATTAAGAGTAACAATCATGACACGATCGACGATTTCACTAGTTATCGTGGAATACAATAACAGTCCCTCCCTCTCTCACAAATTGAAAAAATTCTACAGAAGTTAATTTTTACATATAATTACATATTATATGTTTTATTTTCAGATTCCTAGTAATTTATTTTGACATACTGATAAATAATTTAAATCTTCAGGATAATCGCTCCTATTCTAAAAATATTTTACATAAATGTGTAAAAAAGACCAGTTGCAAATGCAACTGGTTTTTTTGTTTACCAATATAAATGACAAGCAACGAAATGCCCTGGTTTTTGTTCTTTCCATTCAGGTACAGCACTTGAGCATATCTCCATCGCTTTAGGGCAGCGAGTTCGGAATACACAGCCGCTCGGCGGATTGATGGGACTTGGTACATCGCCTTTAAGTACGATTCTTTCCCGTTTAATAGTGGGGTCTGGAATTGGCACTGCAGAAAGCAAGGCCTGTGTGTAAGGGTGAAGCGGATCTTTCGTTAAAGAATCACTATCCGAAAGTTCCATCATCCTTCCAAGATACATGACTAAAATGCGATCTGAAATATACTTGACCATCGATAAATCATGCGCGATGAATAAATAAGTCAATCCCATTTCTTTTTGAAGCTCTTTTAATAAGTTGACCACTTGAGCCTGTATCGAAACATCCAAGGCAGAAATAGGTTCATCACAAACGATGAATTTAGGGTTTAAAGCCAAAGCCCTTGCAATTCCAATACGCTGGCGTTGTCCACCACTGAATTCATGCGGAAAACGAGTGATATGTTCCGGACTTAAACCAACCAGCTTTAACAGGTCTTCCACCCGTTTTCTTCGCTCTTTACCTTTTGATATCCCATGAATGGCAAGTGGTTCCCCAATCAATTCCTCCACCTTCATCCTTGGGTTCAAGGATGCGTAGGGATCTTGGAAAATCATTTGTATTTCACGGCGGATATGTGACATTTCCCCGGGTTTGTAATCGAAAATATTTTTCCCCTGAAAAAGAACTTCTCCATCTGTCGGTTCATAAAGTCGAGTGATTGTACGACCTGCAGTCGACTTACCGCAACCACTTTCCCCAACAAGACCAACAGTTTCCCCTGGATAGATTTTGAGATCCAAACCATCTACCGCTTTCAGCGATTGAGAACCAATAGGAAAATACTTTTTCAGATTCTTTATTTCAACAAGAGGAGAATTTTCGTTGTCTGTCTTTTCTTTTACGGCCTTATTTTTCAGTGAAACCATTGGTTCTCCTCCTTTATACATTAGTCGGTACTTGTACCTGTGCCGCCTTTGCCATTGGGTGGTGCAGCCAGCATGCGGCTGTCTGACCTTCTTCCACTACTTCAAGCTCCGGATCATGGTCTTTGCACACTTTCATTGCTGATTCACATCTTGGATAAAATGGGCATCCTTTTGGCGGATCCAATAAATCCGGTGGTGAACCGATTATGGGAACCAACGGAGCCGTTTTTTCCATATCCAGCCTTGGCACCGTTTTAAGCAGACCTCTTGTATATGGATGCTGCGGGTTTGAAAATATAGCTTCTACTGTACCCGTCTCCACGACCTTGCCTGCATACATGACGACTACCCGTTCACAAGTTTCCGCAACCACACCTAAATCATGAGTGATTAAAATGATGGAAGTATCCATTCTACGTTGGATATCTTTCATCAGTTCCAAAATTTGCGCTTGTATCGTTACATCCAAAGCAGTTGTAGGTTCATCGGCAATCAGCAATTTCGGTTCACATGCAAGGGCCATCGCTATCATCGCCCTTTGGCGCATACCCCCTGAAAACTCATGTGGATATTGCTGCATCCTTTTTTCCGGCTGAGGAATACCTACCAGTTTAAGCGTTTCCAACGCGCGTTCGTATGCATCATTTCGGGACATGTTTTTATTATGCTTTAAAATACCTTCCATAATCTGGCTGCCGATTTTTGTAGTTGGATTGAGTGAAGTCATCGGATCCTGGAAAATCATGCTGATTTCATTTCCGCGAATCTTCTGCATTTCCGTCTCACTCATTTTAAGAAGGTCTTTACCGCCAAAGTTTATCGACCCTTTTCCATACTCTGCTGGAGGTGTTTCCAGTAATCTCATGATAGATTTCGCTGTAACACTTTTGCCGCATCCGGACTCCCCAACAATGGCAACGGCTTCCCCTTTTTTCACTTCAAAGTTCACGCCGCGAACCGCTTGCACTTTTCCTGCATAAGTATGGAAGGTGATGTGTAAATCGTTGACTTCTAATAGGTTCTCCATCATCGTCCCTCCTATTCTAGTAATATCAAATCTTTATGTGAGGACTCATTTATTTCCGTAGTTTTGGATCTAGGGCATCCTGCAATCCGTCACCAGCCACATTGAACGCGAACATGGTTAAGGAAATCAATATTGCAGGGATTAAAAGTTGATAGAAATTCCCTACCAGAATGCTTCCTAGGGCATCACTTGTCAATGTTCCCCAGCTTGCCTGAGGTGCTGGCACTCCCAGTCCCAAAAAGCTAAGTGTAGCTTCGGCAAAAATAGCAGTAGGTACAGTCAATGTTAAATTGACCAGGATCGGTCCCATTGTATTTGGAATCATGTGCTTTCTTAATGTCCAGCTCGTATTGGCACCAGAGATGGTTGCAGCATGGATATATTCATTCTCTTTTAGTTGTAAAACCTGTCCACGTACCAGTCGCGCCATCGGAATCCACCCTGTAATCGACATTGCAATGATGATCGGCAGAATACCAGGTTTTAATACGACCATCATTAAGATAACCATCAATAGGTATGGGATCGCATAGATTACCTCAGCAAACCGCATCATGATATTATCTGTGCGTCCACCGCGAATGGCTGAAATCCCGCCATAAAGGACACCAATTAAAAAGTCGATCAGCGCTGCCATCAATCCAATGAACAAGGATATCCTCGCACCATACCAGGCTCGCGTAAATAGATCCCTTCCTGATGAATCCGTTCCAAACCAATGCTCGCTATTTGGGCTAAGATTCTTTTTCTCGAAATCTTGTCCATAATAAGTATATCCGTTAATATATGGACCAAAAATAGCCATCAAGACCAAGAGGATAATAAGAACAAATCCCGTCATCGCCAGCTTATTTTCTTTAAACCGACGCCAGACGTCAGACCAATATGAAACTGTAGGTCTGGCTATTTTTTCAGCTTCCTTAAAGTTGTCTTCTGCGGGTTGGAACATATCTTCGGTTAAATGCACTTTATCTGCCATTATTTCTTCTCCCCCGTCACTTTAATTCTAGGATCAATCAACGTATAGGCTATATCAACAATGAATATCAATAGGATAAGCACCGCACTATACACAATTGTGGAACCAAGAATGACCGGGTAGTCTCTGTTGGATATTCCCTTTACGAACATATCTCCCATGCCTGGAATACCAAAAATACGTTCAATGATGAAGCTTCCTGTCACTATATTAGCCGTAAGGATGCCCAGAATCGTAATAATCGGCAATAACGCATTCCGAATCGCATGTTTGATTATGACACCGCTCCGTTTCAATCCTTTGGCCTTTGCTGTCAAAATGTAATCCTGCCCCATTACTTCAAGCATGCTTGTCCGCATCAATCTCGCGATGAAAGCAAGTGGCATCATCGAAAGGGCAATGGATGGTAAAATGGTATGCTGCCATGTCGCCCATGTAGCTACTGGGAATATATTCCATTTTATCGCAAAATAATTGATTAAAATAGTCGCCAAGATAAAGTTAGGAACGGAAATCCCTACGATGGCAATGACCATTGATAAATAGTCGGGCCATTTATTTCTTTTCAGTGAAGCCACTACACCCAAAATTAGCCCAAAGAAGATGGCAATCACCAATGCTTGTGCCCCTAAGTGTAAGGACACTGGAAATCCCTTCAAAATGTAATCATTCACAGAAATGGATGAGGATTTCAATGAAGGACCAAAATCAAATTGAACGACTTCCAATAAATAATTCCCATATTGGGTCAACAACGGCTTGTCCAATCCATAGTGGACTTGAAGGTTTTCATAAACAGCAGGAGGCATAGCTCCTTCTTTCGCAAATGGATTTCCCGGAATCGTATGCATTATGATGAACGTTAATGTAATAACAGCCCATAAAGTAATAATCGCCCATTTAAAACGGTTTAATGTATATCTCAACATGGTAATCACCCCAATCATCGATTTTCTAAGGAGTTGAAAACGGAAATGAATTCATGAAATATTCAAATTCGCAATTGAAAAATGGGGTATGTCCTTAATCGGACATACCTCCCATTTCACTTTTATCCTTCTCTTACTTTTTATCCGCGTAAATAAAGTTCGGATAAGCGTTAATCGGAGCATAGACTCCAGTAACATTCGATTTAACCATATATGGTTTTGTGTAGAAGTAAACCGGAAGGATCGGCATTTCTTCAATCATAACTTCCTCTGCTTTATGTAAAGCAGTCATGCGTTCTTTTGGTTCCATTGTAGATTTTGCCTCTTTTAATAAACTATCATATTCTTTGTTGGACCAACCTGCATCATTATAAGCCCCGTCAGTTTCCCAAAGCATGAAGGTCATCGGGTCAACATAGTCACCAACCCATCCTGCACGGGAAATTTCGAAGTCGCCAGCTTTTTCACGATCAAGCTTAACTTGGAATTCTGCATTTTCAAGTGTCACTTCAACACCTAGGTTATCACGCCACATCCCTTGAACGGCTTCAGCAATTTTCTTATGGGAATCTAAAGTGTTATACAAAATTGAAAACTCAGGTAATTCTTTCATGCCTTCTTCAGCAAGACCTTCTTTTAACAATTTCTTAGCTTCAGCTGCGTTTTCCTCAAACAGGTCACCTGTATTTTCTTGGAAATCACCTGTTGCATCAGGAATTCCCGGAGGGACTACACCAAATGCAGGCTTTTGACCGCCTTGAGCAACATTTTCGGTAATTTCTTTACGATTGATAGCCATTGATAGCGCTTTCCTAACCTTTGCATTGTTGAAAGGTTTTACTTCCGTATTAAAGTTGTAATAGTAAACAGCAAGTTCTGCGCCGTTTTTAAATTCTTTGTCTCCAGAATTAACCAATTGGCCTTGCACGTCCACTGGCAGTGGATAAGCGATATCCAATTCGCCACTCTGATACATTTGCCATGCTGTATTTTCATCTTCAATTAGAGCAAAGTTAACCGCATCCAATTTGATTTTATCTTTATCGTAGTAATTTTCATTCTTTTCGATTTTCAGGCTTTCTTTATGTTTCCACTCCGTTAATTTGAACGGACCGTTTGAAACGTGTGTTTTTGCATCCAAAGCCCATTTTGGATTTTCTTCCTGTACCTTTTTATCGATTGGATAGAAAGTATAGAAAGAAGTCAAGTCAAGGAAATATGGTGTAGGCTGTTCCAAAGTAACGACTAATGTATGATCGTCTGTCGCTTTAACGCCTACGTCCTCTTCCTTCCCTTTCTTACTGTTGTAAGCTTCCCCGCCTTTAAGATAATAAAGTTGGTAAGCATAATCAGCAGCTGTTTCCGGTTTCAAAGCATATTTCCAAGCATATTCGAAGTCATTGGCTGTAAGCGGATCTCCATTTGACCATTTCAAACCATCTTTCAATTTGAATGTCCAAGTTAATCCATCCTCACTGATTTCCCATGATTCTGCAGAACCAGGTACGATTTTGCCTTCTTCTGTTTTCTTTGTCAGTCCCTCAAACGTATGTTCAAGGATCCATGATTCATGAGTACCTTGCGCATTTGCAGGGTGAAGCGAACCAGGTTCACTTGAGTTGTTTACGTTTAATACTTTTGATCCGGATGAGTCACCCGAGCCGCCTTCTTTTTCATTCGAAGTTTCCTTCGAACCGCCGTTGCATGCCGCAAGCATAAGCATGATGGCCATAAGAAGAGCAAGCACTGAAAATTTAGACTTTTTCAAAAAATATTCCCCCTTATCTTTAATCTTTCTTAGGATATTCTCATTTAAGAGATTATCCTTCTAGCACCTATTAATCTTCCGTATAGTACATATAATGTCAGCGAGGAAAGTTAGAAGCATTCATTGCAGGAATTCACCAAAAACAACTAGCGAACCGTTTGCATAAATCTGTATTTTTCCCTAAAAAAAGCATTAATGCAGTTTACTAGTAAAAAATCACCCTCTTTTCAACCTCGCTAAGGGTACTATACCTCGAATTAAAGATGTTGAATTTTAAGTATATTACGAATAAATCAAAAAATCAATAAACCGATGAGTACTTTTTCACAAGATAGTAATTATTTGCTAATCAATTCGATCTAGATACTAGGTAAAAAGAAATGATAACCTATTTGATGTAAAATGACTTCCGACTTCCAGTGGTTTTTTCAAACACCTTTATGACAGTATTCATATAAGTTCGCTCGTCTATTTTTTTCTAAATATTCTAATAATTCCAGTCAGGTTGGTTACTAAGACCACTTTCCTAGCAAACCATTCCCAATTCAATAATATATTTTAGTAGAATAATATTTTTTCTCAATAAAGTATTGAGTTATTTTCAAGCAAATCCCAAATAACGGATAATAACTATGTAGGAATAAAGATATTCCATCAGTTTCTCACCTATATGTACGTAGCAAATCCAATGAATAATGACCCTTCCTCATTTATGATTAAATAAATATAATGACACGAAAAGTAAACAAATGCCTGCCACCTTTTTCGCATCCAATGGGATTCGTACACCTCCAAATAAACCGAAATGGTCAATGACTGCCCCGATCAGTATCTGGCCTGCGATAACCCCGACCAATGCAGGTGCAACTCCAATCTGAGGGACGACCAATACTATCACAATGACATAAATAGCCCCTAACAGTCCGCCTATCAATTGCCATTTTGGTACAAACGCGATGGCAGAAATGTTTCCATTTCCCGCGAACAAAACAATAAATAATAAAGCAAGTGTTCCGATCCCAAACGAAATGAAAGAAGCTTCAATAACCCCCACTTTTTTCCCTAATCCACCATTGATTTGTCCTTGTATGGCAATGGTGATGCCGCCTAGGACCGCAAGCAACGGAAATAGTATCTTCACAATGATTTTGCTCCTTTTTATGTCCGTCCATCCGGACTGATTAATGAATCCGCACTCTATTTTAACATGAAAAATATGTATATTGTCCTTTAGTGATATAAATTGATCCTAACGGGAGAGATATTCCACAAATAAAAAACTGGCACTATTGGCCAGCTGCAATGTTCTAATACTAAACTATAATCTATTTGATCCCTGAATACTTTGTTGTCTTAACTGGCAATACTCTGTACTTAACAAGGAAAATACAAGGGCATCATGGGATTGATTCCGAAGAAATAGATAACTTCGAAGACTGCCCTCCTCTTTGAATCCAAATTTCTTCAATAGGTTTCTGGATGCAATATTATCCTTGAAAGTTAAAGCCGCAATTCTGATTAGTCCCAATTCTTCAAAGCAATAGCGCAATACTTCGTTGACGGCTTCAGACGTAAAGTGATTCCTCCAATATTCGGGATGGATTTCATATCCTATTTCGACGCGTTTGTTCGCGAGGCTCAATTGATTCAGGCCAACAGTACCGATGAATTTGCCTGAATCCTTTAAAATGACTCCCCACCGCATCCCACGTTTGTTTATATAAGCACTTTTAAACGAATCGATTAAGCGGCGGGCATCTTCAACTCGGATTAAACTTTCTATTCCATCATATTTGGTCACTTCATCTTTAGAGAGAATTTCGAACAGACTTTCAGCATGATGGTGACCTATTTCGATTAAACGCAGCCTTTCTGTTTCCAATTCCTTAAACCACATCGAAGAATCCCCCCGGTATTTTCAGCTGTCTACTTTATTCTATTCGTGAAGAAGAGATACCTTTCTTAATGTACAATACTTTTTGAAAAATCCATTTCTTTTACATACAATGCCGAGTCCTAATGTCCTCCCTTTATAATCAAATCCATGATGATATGGGAAAGGCTGACACTGTAAACCGTCCCATTCCGCCATAACCTTATAAGTAATAGCAATTTGGATGGTTAGGATACATTCTACTATCGTCGGTAAACCATCATGGGTCTCACCAAAAAGAGCCCCCAGGACGACATTCAGGCCCGTATCTGCAAAAAAATAGGCACAGTGTGCCCCCGATGAACCTCTTCCTACTATACAAACATCACATGAAAGATTCTCTTCCAACATTGGATATTTTCTAGCTTCAAATTTATCTTTTCCAAAACACTTTCCCTGCCTTTAAATCCATTCAATTCCACCCTTAGGATAATTTATTGAATCGATCATTTTTAGTTCCATATAACTATATCGTTTTGATGTTATTATTATTTTCCCTGACAAATATGGCCTGCAAACGTAAAATGATTCTTTATCTACATGAAATAATTCTTCCAATTTATCAAAAAGCCCTATGATTTTGGTTACCCTTAACACACTTCCGGGTTATATGGACCCTTAACATCATCTTCCCATTCGATACCTTTTTCCCATTCCAATAGAGATTGTTAATGAGCTAATTTTACACAAAACTATTTTTATAGCATACTATACTTCCAATCCAGATATTCTACTAGGAGGAATCAAAATGAAGAAAATCATCCTTTTATCAGCACTGTCTCTATCCCTATTATCTCCAACAGTTGCTCTGGGAGCCAATACATACGAGGTGGCAAAAGGAGATACCTTAACGAAAATAGCTACTGAATATGATGTCAGCATTGACGAATTACTTAAAACGAACTCTGCTATAAACGATGCAAATCAAATTCGAATCGGACAAATCATAAATCTTCCCACGTCCAACACCACAGTTAATCGCGCAGAAAGTCAATCAGTTGAACAGCAGGTCCTTAGTTTAG
This sequence comes from Bacillus sp. B4EP4a, assembly GCF_006680105.1. Lineage (NCBI taxonomy): Bacteria > Bacillati > Bacillota > Bacilli > Caryophanales > Bacillaceae > Bacillus > Bacillus sp. B4EP4a. The sequence continues at coordinate 609 of NZ_VHIK01000048.1, read as the reverse complement.
TGAACGAAGAACGGTCAAAATCGGGCCTACCTTCCCTTAAAATGGATACAGCCATTTCTAACGTAGCAATTCTGAAATCTGAGGATATGCGAGATAGTAATTATTTCAATCATACAAGCCCCAGTTATGGATCGCCTTTCGAAATGATGAAATCCTTTGGGATCAGTTACAAGTACGCAGGGGAAAATATCGCAGCAGGTCAACCTAGTGCGGATGCTGTCATGAAATCATGGATGAACAGCCCTGGACATAAGGCCAATATCCTGAACAAGAACTATACACATATTGGAATTGGGCATGTGACAGGTGGGAAATACACCCACTATTGGACCCAGCAATTCATTGGAAATTAAAAACGTTAGAGGCGGCAGATTGCCGCCTCCTTTTTTTATCCTTATATTCCAAATCTAAAGCTTGCTATTATCCGGGATTAGAGACTCCAAGCAAAAATATGCGGGACCTTTCACTTTATATAGAAAAGACGTCTTGCATTTTTCGCTTCAATAAAAAGTCGTTCTTCATTTTTTTTGTTGGATGAATACTATAGGAATATACGTAAAGTAGTTATATCATACTATCTTTCAATTATCGTTCTTATAAAAATAAAAT
>NZ_VHIK01000047.1:0-121489 GCF_006680105.1 Bacillus sp. B4EP4a | reverse complement strand
ATATATAAGATATATAATAAATAACTTTGGTCATTGAATAATAAAATTTTAAAGGATAAAACGTTTTCAGATGTTATATTAACATGTTTTTGTCGAAATATCCAAAGGTTAAACAACTTTATGCAACCTTTTTGAAACTATATTTCTGTTTAATTCGTCAAAATACGCTTTTAATTGACTTTTTTGCTCATTTAAGTCTTTTTTTCGCTAAAAAAAGATTTTTGTATTTTTGTATAATGATTATTTTTCAGGTAAATTTAACTAGTTTGAAAACCCTTTCACTTCAATCAAACTTCCAAGCTGTTAAACTTAGATTGCCATATTGAAAGCTCCTGTGCAGGAGAGCTGCCTTTTTTTTGTCATCCCCTGACCCCATTGCGATGACCAATGGAATGAAATGCTCTTTGGAAGGCACAGCCTCTGTACTATAAGGGGCGGTTTTTTCATATTCAAACAAGGATTGCAAATCCCATTTCATGATTTTCTCTTCGACCCAGTTCTCAAACTCGATTGCCCATCCTTCTGCAACATGCATATCCTCCTGTATTTGGGTGAAATTATGGACAATTCCACCGCTCCCGATGATCAGGACATTACTTTCCTTTAATTCCCTCAATGTTTTCCCGATTTCATACTGCTTGTCCAATGGCAGCGCAGGACTAATGGACATAGATACGGTCGGGATATCAGCTTCGGGATACATGATATGCAAAAGCCCCCATGATCCATGATCTAGGGGGCGCCTTTCATCAAGTTCCCCCAATACACCTATCCTGGACAATAAGGTTAAAATTCGATCTGACAGCTCCAGGCATCCCCTAGCTGGATAAGTTATCTGAAATATTTCTTCAGGATACCCTGCAAAATCATAAATGACTTCATGCTTCCCTACTGCTGAAATCATTTGATCTTCACTTTCCCAATGTGCTGACAAAATAACGATGGCAGCAGGTTTCTTCATAGTTTGCATATAATCCTTCAAAAAAGAAGTGTAGATATTCTTTTCCAAAGCTAATAGCGGTGTTCCATGTGATAAAAACAATGATGGCATCATAGAAACGATAAATCCTTTCGCATTGTAATCTCAATACCCTATACCTTAATTTACTATAGATAAACATTGTGTTCATCAATTAAATTGCAATTTCGGGGTTGTCTCATCAATAGTATCAAAGGTATACCCTTCTTTTTTAAGAAATTCAATTATATCAGGCAATGCTTTCACTGTATTCTTCATACTATTGATATCATGCAATAAGATATTAACATGCTTTTGATTTTTCGTCCCTTTTTGTACGGCAGTAATGATTTGTTGTTCACTTATTGACGGACTGAAGCCATCTGTCGAGTCAATGGACCAATCAAAGTAAATATACCCTTTTTCCTTTAGTTGTTGAAGGATTCCATTGATGATGGGTTTCGTTGCAGCCTGATGCCTCAGACGATTATTCGAGCCGCCAGGAAGGCGCACAATACGGCTTTTTATCCCATACTCCTTATGCAGCATGGTTTCAAGCCTATTCAAATCTTGAAAGAAACTCTCAGTCGATCGATAAACGATGGAATAATCATGTGTATAAGAATGAAGGGCAATCGCATGACCGCGGGAAACCATTTCCTGATAACTTTCCTTTGCGTATGGTTCTTCATTCCCTTTAACGAAAAATGTGGCCTTAACATTATAGCTGTCCAAAATATCCAATATCTTCATGGTATTCAAAGATGGTCCGTCATCGAAAGTCAAATAAGCGATTTTCTGATTTTCCTTACTTTTTAGAAGCGGTGTCATCTCTTCAGGAACCATTGCATGTACTTGAATGTTCTGGACATCCACAACCAACAAAATAATAATGAAAGAACCCGCCATGGAAAGAAATAATTTCAGGATATTCTTCATAGGTGTTGCATCCCCTTCCTTTTGACCATTAAGATGTACCAATTAAGGGGTTTCATGCGTAATAAGGCAGCGGTAAAAAATACCGCTGCCTTTATTAAATGAGTTATCGATCAACATTAAAGTAGCGGGCTTCAGGATGTGCAAAAACAATGGCTGACACGGAAGCCTCTGGTTCCATCATGAATCCTTCAGTCAATTCCACGCCAATATCCTGTGGTTGTAACAGGCGGAATAGCTTCTCCTGGTCTTCCAGATTAGGACAAGCAGGATAACCAAATGAAAACCTTTGCCCGGTGTACTTAGCGGCAAACCGCTCTTTCATGGACATTTCAATTGGATCGCTGATACCTAAATCATCCCGCATTAATTGATGAATTCTTTCCGCGAAACCTTCAGCTGTTTCGAGAGCAAGTGATTGAAGGGCGTGATTTTTCAAGAAATCACCTTCAAGCTTTAGTTTTTCTGCCCATTTTCTGATCCCTTTTCCGGCAGTGACCAGGAAGAAACCAACATAATCCATTTGCCCGGAGGAAATCGGTTTCGCGAAGTCCGCTAAACAAAGATGCGGATTCGTATCTTGCCGGGGGAAGTCGAAAGTTTCCAAAACCTCGTTATGATTGTCCGGGTTGTAAACCAATAGCTTATCTCCTTCGCTTTGAGCAGGGAAAAATTGATAAACTGCATTCAAGCCATAATCCGGTTCCGTCTTTAGGAATTCAATCAATTCATCAACGAGATCATTGAGCTGCACTGCTTTTTCATTCCCTTGCTTAAGCAATTCGGAAACTTTACCTTTTAACCCCAAATGATGTCCAATCAGCATTTGCCTATTAATATACGGCTGGATGACATCCAATGGATAGTTTTTCAGGACGTGACGCTTGATGTCACGCGGTTTTTGAACAGGAGCATCGCTTAAAGGCGCAGCTGTGGACTGCTTCCGAACAGGTTTTTCCATCGTGGCAGCAATGGCGGCATTCGCTTTCGCTCTTTCTCGTTTCTCGACTAACTCTTCCAAGTACACCACTTTTTTGTCAGAGTCATGTAAAATATTCGTTACAGCCAAACCATCCATCGCATCTTTGGAATATAAAACCGGTCCTTCATATTCAGGTGATATTTTAAAATCGGTGAATTTACGGGATAATGCTGCCCCTCCCACTAAAATTGGGGTATCTATTCCCGCTTGCCTTAAATCCTGTGCTGTTAAAACCATTTGCTGTGCAGATTTGACAAGTAACCCAGATAGGCCAATGATGGTTGGCTCATGTTTTCGAACCTCTTCTATGATTTGTTGCGGTGCGACCTTTATTCCCAAATCAATGACTTCATAGCCATTATTGGATAGGATGATATCCACTAGGTTTTTCCCGATATCATGCACATCTCCCTTGACAGTCGCCAAAAGGATTTTCCCTTTCTTAGCACTATCTTCAGAGTTTTCCATTAGTGGTTCAAGGTGAGATACTGCCGCCTTCATCGCTTCAGCACTCTGAAGCACCTCTGCGACAATAAGTTGGTTGTCATTAAATAACCTCCCCACCTCACTCATGCCATCCATCAATGGTCCATTGATGATTTCCAATGGGGTGTCACCGCGCTCAATCGCTTCATTTAAATCATCAACCAATCCTTCTTTCGTTCCTTCGATAATATAGTTACCTAAACGTTCATCCAATGGCAGGATCACACCATTATCCTTTTTCTCCGCTTTTTTCCCACGATAAAACTCGGTGAAAATCGCTAACGTTTCAGTTGAAGTCTCAAACAGGAGTGCCTCAGCCAATTTCACTTCCTCTTCCGGTATCAGAGCGAAACGTTCAAGTTTTTCTGTATTCACGATAGCATAATCGAGACCGGCTTTTGTACAATGGTAAAGGAAAACTGCATTTAATATTTCCCTTCCCCTCGCTGGCAGACCGAAAGAAACGTTAGAAATGCCAAGTATCGTTAGGCATTCCGGAAACTTTTCTTTAATCGCCTTTATTCCATTCACCGTTTCCAATGCAGATCCAATATATTGTTCATCCCCTGTGCCTACAGGAAATACAAGCGGATCAAAAATGATGTCACTTTTGTTTAGACCGTACTTATTAACGAGCAAATTCACAGACCGTGTAGCCACTTCCAATTTCCGTTCAGCATCGACGGCCATCCCAGTTTCATCAATCGTTCCTACGACAACGGCAGCACCATATTGATGGACTAAGGGTACTATTTTTTCAAAGCGCTCTTCACCATCTTCAAGGTTTATGGAATTAATGATCGATTTTCCTTGTGAATGTTTTAATGCTTGTTCAAGTACGACTTCATCCGTAGTATCGATGACCAATGGGACTTTCACTTTTTTGACGACCTCTTCCACAAATTCCTTCATATCGCCTAGCTCATCCCCATCAGGATCAGCAAGACAGATATCAATGACATGGGCGCCTTTTTTTACCTGGTTACGTGCAATTTCGGCAGCTGGCTCGTAATGCTTTCCACGTATCAGCTCCTTGAATTTTCGGGAACCGATAACATTCGTTCTTTCACCTACGAATAAAGGACGCATTGAATCATCATAAATTAGCGGCTCTATGCCCGATACGGCATGACCATGGGCTGCTTCCGTAATTGTACGGGGCTTCATGCCTTTGAGGACCCTGGAAAGTTCTTTAATATGTTCTGGTGTCGTACCACAACATCCGCCAATGATATTGACCCATCCCTTTTCGGCAAATTGCTTCATTTTCTCTGCAAGGGAAGTAGGTGACTCATGATAGTGACCTTCTTCATCAGGAAGCCCGGCATTCGGATAACAGCTGATGGCACTATTTGATATATCTGCAAGTGTCCTGATATGGTCTATCATGAATTCCGGTCCTGTTGCACAATTCAGGCCGACCGCAACGGGCTTCATATGTTCAACCGATAAATAAAAAGCTTCTATGGACTGGCCGGCAAGTGTCGTACCCATCGGTTCGATTGTCCCTGATATAATGACAGGTACATCCTTTCCTGTTTTAGCGAATGCTGCTTTGATTCCGGAAAAGGCAGCCTTGACATTAAGCATATCCTGACACGTTTCCACCAATAGCAAGTCTACCCCGCCATCCAAGAGACCCAGTGCCTGCTCTTCATAAGAATCGGTTAAAATATCAAAAGTCGTTCCACCTGTTACGGAAAGCGTTTTTGTAGTGGGTCCCATCGAGCCAGCTACATACCTTGGCCATTCATCATTGGAATACTTTTCACAAGCTTTAACGGCAAGCTCAGCTGATATCTTATTTAGCTTGTAAGCGATAGTGCTTATTTCGTATTCCTCAAGAACGATACTGGTCGCTCCGAAGGTATTTGTTTCAATGATATCTGCACCTGCTGCCAAATATTTTTCATGGATGGATTGAATGATTTCCGGTTGCGTCAGTGATAAATATTCATTGCAGCCCTCGAATTGTTCCCCGCCAAAATCCTCGACTGTCAAATTCTCCGCTTGAAGCATTGTTCCCATCGCCCCGTCAAGAAGGAGAATCTTAGAATTTAACTGATCTTGAATAGCTTTTTTATTCATGTACTGCCACCTCTGATGTATGTTTACTATCGACTTTTCTAATATATTTCGTAAGTTCCGCCGTCATTTCATAGCGAAGGAACGGAGTGATTAAATATATGCCCTTGAATTTTTCCCTTGCCGCGTCCACTAGCTCTCGCGCAATATTCACTCCTTCAATCCTTGACTTTACAGGGTCATCCCCTGCTAACGCCATGGCCCTTCTAACATTATCAGGCAATTTGATGCCTGGGATCTCATTATGGATGAATTCGGCGTTCCGGGTGCTTGTCAAGGGCATGATACCGATGAAAATCGGGGTTTCTAAATGTTTTGTGGCTTCATATACTTCTTCGATTTGCTCCACGGAATAGATTGGCTGTGTCAAGAAGGATTGGGCACCGCAGGCAATCTTCTTTTCCATTCTCAGTACGGCTTTATCCAGATATTTCACATTGGGATTAAACGCTGCCGCAATTTTGAAATTTGCCCTTTGGCCCAAACTTTGACCGGAATAGGAAAGACCTTCATTAAATTGTTTGACCATACTTATTAGGTCAAAGGAAGATAAATCATAAACCGAAGTGGCCCCCGGGAAATCCCCAATTTTTGAAGGGTCTCCGGTGATGATCAATATTTCGTTCAGCCCCACCGTCTGCAGACCCATTAAATGTGACTGCAGGCCAATCAAATTTCGATCACGGCATGTTATATGCACCATCGGCTCTATATTCAATTGGTTCTTCAGTAAATTAGCCAGTGCATCATTCGATATCCTTGGTGAGGCAAGCGAATTATCCGCTAATGTAATGGAATCGACCCCTGCTTTTTTCAAAACCTCGGCACCAGTCATGAAGCTCTCTATGCCTAACTTTTTCGGTGGATCAAGTTCAACTAGAATCGTCCTTTCTGTTTTGGCCTTTTCGAACAGGGGACGTTCCAATTCTCTATCATTCACTTCAATTATTTCTATTTCACGGGATTTCGTAAATTTCTCTTTCACAGGAGCCAAACTTCCAATCGCATTCTTTACAGCTTGAATATGCAGCGGAGTCGTTCCACAGCACCCTCCTATGATCGCGGCACCCTGCTCACGAAGTTCTAGGGCACTTGAACCGAAATATTCCGGCACAGCTTTATAGACGAGCCTTCCATCCACATAATCCGGGAGGCTGGCATTTGGGTATATGGCAATTGATGCTTGCTTTGGCAAACTCACTTCTTCCAAGGCCCGAATCATATGATGTGGACCGAGACGGCAATTCACGCCAACAACATCGGCACCCAATTGCTCGAGTTTTTGAAAGGCTTCATTTAAATGGATTCCATTTTGAAGATTTCCCAGTTCATGCATCGAAACATTTGCGATGATCGGCAGTCCAGTTTCATTTTTAACGATTTGCAGGACGGTTTCCAGTTCTTCCAGGTCATAAAATGTTTCCAAGAGAATCCCATCAGGGTTTTCCATCAAAAGACTGTATAGCTGTTCACGAAAACCCCGTTTTATCTCTTCAATACTTAAATCCGATTTCCTGATGCTCCGCTGTGCCCCTATGGTACCGAAGACGTATGCCTTTCCTTTTGCCGCTTTTTTAGCAAGAATGACTCCCTGGCGATTGATTCTGCTTACTTCATCTTCAAGTCCATACCGTTTCAATTTATTGAAATTGGCTCCATATGTATTCGATTGAAGGATATCTGCACCAGCTTCCAGATAGGCACGGTGGATGGACTCTATTTGATCTGGGTTCGTGCAGTTTAATTCCTCATAACATTGATCGATGCCATTTGAATACAATAAGGTCCCCATTGCCCCTTCCCCAACCAGTATTCTTTCTTTCACGTCTTTACGAAAATTCATCATTACACCCTCTCTCAAAAACAATCCTGTTTTTGTCGTATTCTATGAGTATGAGAGAAAAGGAAAAAAACCTTCTCAAAGAAGAAGGTTTTTTGAAACATTCTCCTCATCTATCAAGCTCTGCTTGCTGGATTTAGCACCTTTGCCTAAGCTGGTTGCTGAGGTTTCTTCGGGCCAGTCCCTCCACCTCTCTCGATAAGATCCATTATATAATTTTCACAAGATTTCAAAATTTGATTATATTTAATTTACATTAATAATCTGTCAATTTCAATACCTGATCGACATTTTTTTCACTTTTGCAAAAATCATTCAATCTTTTACAGCTTGAACCCTCTTCAAGATCCTTTGTTTCCAGTCTTCCGCTAACGAGTCTAGTGTAAGTAAAGCCTTTGCGCCTTCCAGCCCATCTCGTTTATGAAGAATTACCTCTGCTGCATAATGAACTGAAATTTTTTCTTGCAAACGATCTATCAGCACAATCTCGTTTTGTTTAGTTATCGTTCCTTCTTGAAGTACTCTTGCAAAATAACCAGTGAAACTCGTTTTCAGCACGAGTTCCAAAAACTTAGGTTCTTGATTGAAGTGGGAAATGGTCGAACAAGGTATCCTCCCTTGGTTAATTTGAACAATCACTTCTCCTATTTGATAAATATCGCCGATATACGTTGATTCTTCCCTCATCCCCGCTATGGTTAAATTTTCACCGAATGCAGGGATTTCCAGCTTTTTAGAGAATTTTTCATTCCATAATGAATAATGCTCAAAGGGGTAAAAGCACAAAGCGCGATCAGGACCTCCATGGAACTTTACATTACCTACCCCATCACCAATTATACCTGATTTAGTCACTGTCACATTATCCTTTGCTTGTTTATCCATTGCTGAAAAGATATCGATATTCGAAAAAATTTCATGCTTCGGCTTCCCGGCATGAAGTGCTCTGATTTTTCCATTTTGCATTTTGCATCTTCCATTCATATTTAATGTATATCATCCTGTATGTATAAATTATACTAAAAATCCATTTTATTCTGTAGTTTTTTATAAGAATATGACAATGCAAAAGCCACATGAGCCGTTAAATGGGCGAAATATCATTGATTACCAGAAAAATTCATAGGTTAGTTTCAGTAATTTTGTTGCTATTTCAGAATTAAATATGGTAGAATATGAACACAATATATAGTCGAAAACTACAACCGTTCGCCTATATGTTGATTTTCACGATTGAATTCCTCATTGTCGCTCTTCAGGGAGCGAATTTTTTTGCCTTCATTTCCACCTATCATTTTCTTTTAATTCCATTCTGCTCCTTACATCGTGATCCACTTACATATTTGCACTATCTTTACCTATGTAAATCTCCCCCTGTTAATTCACTTTCATTACCTTATTAGAAGGCAAATCCCCTTGCTAAAACAAGCAGAAAGCCGAGCGACATCATGTGTCTTCCGCTCAGCTTCCTGTTTAAGCTTGTTTCTTTTTTTTCGGTGCCACTTTCTTTCGGGTCGTCTTTTTCATTTCCGGTTCATCATGTTTCGTTCGGTCAATGGATGCCTGTAACGCCTCCATTAAATCGGTTACATTGTTGGAAACTGGTTCTTTTGTTTTGGCTGTAATCGTCGTCTGTCCAGCTTTCTTTGATTCAATCAATTCAAGTAACGCGGTTCGATAGTCATCGGTGTATTTTGTAGGGTCGAAAGTAGTCGTTAATTGATCTATCAATAATACGGCAGTATCGATTTCTTTTTTTACAATGGTATCATTGGCAGGGATATTCGGAACATCCGCTGTAGAGCGGACTTCATCCGGATAATGAATCGTTTCCATCACCAAGGTATTATCAACGACTCGGATTACCGCCATTTGTTCTTTAGAGCGAATGATGATTTTCGCTAACCCTACCTTATTCGATTCCTTGAGGGCCTGCCTCAAAAGGGAATAAGCTTTTATCCCTCCGTCATTAGGGGACATATAATAACTCCGGTTAAAATAAATGGGATCTATTTCTTCAATTTTAACGAAATCCACGATTTCCACGGCTTTTTCTTCGTTTTGTTTTTTCAGTTGTTCTAGTTCATTGTCTTCCAACACAACAAACTTTCCCTTTGTATACTCAAAAGCGCGGACTATATCATCCTTCCCCACTTCTTTCTGGCATACCGGACAAACCTTTTCGTATTTAATCGGCGAATGACATTCCTTATGCAACGTCCTCAAAGAAATATCCTTATCCTCCGTTGCGGCATGAAGTTTGATCGGAATGTTCACCAAACCGAATGATATGCTCCCCTTCCACATCGTATGCATATTCGTCACCTCATAACTTATTTTTAAAGAGAAGAACAATTTTATTATTCCCCTTTGTTCAAAAAAAACCGAAAAAACAATTGCCAACTCTAACACTTCGTTTTTTTGGCAAAATAATGTTAATCAATTATTTGCGGAGGTAAATACAAAAATGAAACCGATGCTGCCAACCTATTACCCCGAAGCCCCCAACTCCAAGGATTGGCGTTATGAAGTCAAATATGACGGCTTTAGGGCTATTTTAACGATAGACTCCGATACCATAAGCATTTCAAGTCGGAACGAAAAGGAATTATCACCACAATTCCCGGAAATCATTGCTTACATCAAAGATCTGGACCTGGAAGAATATCTCCCGCTTCAGTTAGATGGAGAATTGGTCTGGCTTACCAATCAGGCGAAAGCCGACTTTTTTCAAATACAGTGGCGAGGACGCCTTGGAAAACAATCCTTAATTTCAGAAAAAGCCCGTTTTTCCCCATGCCGGTTTATAGCGTTTGACCTGCTTAGCATCAGCGGAAAAAAAGTAGCGGCTAAACCTATGGAAGAACGAAGGAAATTGATGTTGAATATGGGGGCAAATCTTGGCTTTCCTATGCCTCCTGATCCCAACGATAAGGCTTTGATACAATTAATAGAGAGTTTTGACGTTTTGGATAATGCCTTGAATAAGGTCGCCCTATTAGATGGCGAAGGGGTTGTCGCCAAGGAAATTCGGGGTACTTGGCAAGAAGGAAAACGTACTACCTCTTGGATTAAGGTGAAAAATTGGAAGACCGTTTCTTGTTTCATTACAGCATTGCACAAAGAAAATGGTTACGTTTCCCTAGCAGTTTTCAAAGAAGGTGCCGTAACGAAAATCGGAAGTGTTAAAAATGGACTGAGCGCTCAAGATAAAAGGATATTGCATGAACTGATCAAGCAAAATGCATCAGACGAAGACGCACAATTTTTTTATATCCAGCCATCCATTTGCATCGAAGTTCAATACTTACACGTGTATGAGGTAAATGAATTGCGTGAACCTCAGTTTTCGCAATGGCTTTTACAAACGGCTCCCGAAGAATGTACCTGGGAGAAATTCGTGCTAGGTCAATACACATTTCCAGATACTGTACAAATAACTTCCAGGGATAAACCGCTTTGGATAACAGGAGATGAACAGGTGGTAAAAGTTGAATACCTTCACTATTTACGGGAGGTTTCAGCTTTCTTCTTACCCTTCTTGAAGGATAAACTGCTTACGACGATCCGCTATCCTCATGGCACTTTGGATAAAGAAAGATTTTTCCAGAAAAACAAACCTGATTATGCGCCGTCCTTTATTAAAACGTTCATTGATGACGATATCGAGTATATGCTATGTAACGATATTGAAACGCTTCTTTGGTTTGGCAATCAACTTGCATTGGAATTCCATGCGCCATTTCAGAAAGCGGGTAGAACACGACCCGACGAAATCGTCCTGGACTTGGATCCTCCTTCCATCGAATTTTTCTCCTTAGCGAAAAAGGCCGCACAGGAAATAAAAAAGGTGATGGAATCATTAAGGATAAAAGCCTTTGTAAAAACTTCAGGTAACAAAGGACTGCAAATTCACATCCCACTGCCTGAAGACAGATTTACTTATCAGGAGACACGGATTTTCACCGACTTTCTCGGTGACTACTTAACAAGTTCCAACCCAAATAATTTTACAACGGAAAGAATGAAAATTAATCGGCATAATCGACTATACTTGGACTTTGTGCAGCATAGTGAAGGAAAAACCATCATCCTTCCTTATTCCCCGCGGGGAAATTCTTTCGCTGGTGTGGCTACACCTTTGTTTTGGGAGGAAGTGGACGATAGTCTCCAGTTAGAGGACTTTACGATTGAAACCATACCAAATAGAATAAAAAGGGAAGGGTGTCCATTTATGGATTACAGACTCGTCGATAATGGACCAGCCTTTTTGGAAGTATTGTCGTTCCTAAAACATAAAAAGACCAACTAAAGAAGATAAAGTTAGACACTTCATTTATTAAAGCAGCCCTTTAGGGTATGAACTACCGGGCGCATGCACTTTGATTTGTTGTTGATCAAAGTAGTGAATATATCTTATAATTTTCTGTTGACATGAATCAAAAAACAATAGATCGGCACGCTCGCTTACGATTGATCGTGAATTTCGTGCGTTTACTCGTGAGGTTCAGGCGTTTAATAGTGAATTTGGACTTTTACTCGTGAGTTTCAGGCGTTTACTCGTGAGTTTGGCACTTTTACTCGTGAATTTCAGGCGTTTACTCGTGAGTTTGGCACCTTTACTCGTGAATTTGGACTTTTACTCGTGAGTTTCGCAATCTCTTGAGTTTTCGACTTGTTAAGGTTCATTGAATGCCTTGCACAATCTCTAACTTTTAACCAAATTGAAAAAGGGGTTCGGAATTAAAACATTCCGAATCCCTTTTTAATTTAGATTAATACCTAGTCGGTACTTTCCTTATAATGTAGTTTTCAAATAACTTTGAACTTCATCCTGCAACTTATCATATAAGCTTGTTTCCGCTTCAAAGTCCTGTTTTTCCAGGATTTTGAATTTTTCCGGGTGGTCTAAGTCTAGGTCAATCGACACCTTGAATTCATAGGTTGCGTTCCCGATTAAATCAATTGAATACTTTTGGCTTTCTTCATCATGGTGGACCACGCATTTAACTTTTCCGCCATTATTGTAGACAGATATTTCACTTTCCAACGTGTTCAATCCAACAAAGCATGTTACTAGGCTTGAAGCCGACATCGCCGTTCCACATGCATTCGTAAAGCCTACTCCCCGTTCGAATGTCCGCACATAAATGCTCCCTGGTTCCAGCTCTTTCACAAAGCTGACATTGACACCATCAGGGAAAAGATCATTCGGTTGATTGACCTTTGTTGAAAGTTCATCCTGCAAATCACTTTGTAAAACCTCACTATCGACGAGCGTGATCAAATGTGGATTAGGAACCGCCAATGCCGAAAATAATAAGGTATCATGAAGTTCCGGCAATAATTCGTTTTGCAATTGTTCTTTAGCCAATACAAGAGGTAGATCCTTCACATTAAAACTTACCGGGGAAATTTCCACCTTGAAAGTTGGAATTCCCTCATAAATATCTTCCGTTTTTTCCACGAGTAAATTTGCCTTCATCGTTTCCACGATCATTTTATCAAGCCCTAGAACGTCGTTCGCGTAACGTGCAACACAGCGAAGTCCATTGCCGCACATCGAGGCTTCAGATCCATCCGCATTAAAGACACGCATTCGGCAATCAGCATGTTCACTTTTCATTACGAACAAAATACCATCCGCTCCAAGCCTCTCCCTATCACATAGGGCCTTCGCGAAATTTTCCCGCTCTTCTTCAGTAAACGTCAGGGTCGTAGTCAATTCATCAATGATTAAGAAATCATTTCCTGAACCATGGCTTTTTAAACCTTCAATAATCATCCTGTCACATCCTCTAATATGCTGCTTGTCATTTATCATTTTTTTAATATTCTATATCATAGCATTTTCAAGATGGATGTGTCATCGCGTAAATCACAATAAATCCATTTTTTCCGACGAAAAAACCAGAAGAGCGGTTGAATAAGAATTAACTCATTCCAACCGCTCTTCCAAAATATTAACCGATCATACCAATGATGAAATAGACGATAAACATTCCGGCACTCACATACATCGGGGCTGACACTTCTCTCGCTTTTCCGGTTACAAGCTTCAAGAACGGGTACAGGATGAAACCGAATGCCATTCCATCGGCAATACTGTAAGTGAAAGGAATGATCGTGATAATCATGATTGCAGGTATGCTCTCGGTTAAATCGCTGAAATCCAGCTTTTTTATATTTCCGAGCATCAAAATGCCAATGATAATTAAGATGGGGGCAATGGCGCTATCAGGGATTACTTTAATCACCGGTATAAATAGCAGTGATAGAATGAATAGCACACCAGTCACCACTGAAGTAAAACCAGTTCTGCCTCCTGATGCGATTCCAGCTGCCGTTTCAACTGTAGCAACGGTAGGGCTCGAACCGAATATGCCTGAAAGCAGAACGGACACACTTGTAGCCTGCAGCGACTTTTTATAAGCATCCTGGCGGTTTATACTGTCTACATGCCCGTGTACAAGACCAATATTTTCAAAAACAAGAACCATCGTCATCGCAAATACACTTATCCAGAATTCAATCCGGTTCGCTTCCAAGAACGATAATGAAAAGAAGAGATCACCGTAGGAAGCTGTGTCTATGCCTGAAAAATGGATATTTGACAGTTGAACCGTCCCGAACCAATAGGCTATGAGGCTACCTGCCAGGATGGTAATCATGAAATTACCGGGGACATTCTTGATGAACAGCGTGATTGCCAGTAAAAAGGTCAACACCGTTGCACACACTGCTGGATCGCTTAAATCTCCCAGTGCGACGATAGATGATGAACCTCTCGTGATTATCCCGCCTTTCTCGAGCCCGATTAGCATCAAGAATAAGCCAAGACCGACAGATATGGCTTCTTTTATTGAACTTGGAATCGAATCACTGATTACCTTAGAGAATTTTGTAAAAGCAATGACTACAAAAATAAACCCTGAGATAAACACAGCACCAAGAGCAGATTGCCAAGATAGACCCATTCCTTGAACCATGGTATAAGCAAATAGGGCATTTACGCCCATTCCTGGAACGAGGAGAATTGGGACATTCGCCCAAAGTCCTATCATGACACAGCTTAAAGCAGATAAAAGAATCGTCGCAATCACTGCACCATTAATCGGAATGCCCGCTTCCGATAAAATCAGGGAATTCACGATGAGAATATAGACTATTGTAAAATAGCCGACCACTCCAGCAAGGATTTCACGTTTTCCATTCGTTCCGTAGTCGGAAAAATGAAAAAACGTTTCCAAGTTTAATTTCTTCATGTTGTATCCTTATTAATTTTGTCCCTCGCCCACCCGTTTGTATTAGTGACAAACTACACTTGGCGATTTTAACAAAAAAAAGGATAAAAATAAATAGAAAAGATCAAAATTCGAAAAAAACTGCCGGAAATAATCCCGACAGCCTCGATGAATTTATTATTTTTGTCCTTCTGCGTACCCGTCGACTACCAATTCCAACTTCCCTGTATCAGGCGAAATGATTAGACCATGTACAGGAATATTTTTAGGGATCAAAGGGTGTCCTTTAATCACTTCCACACTGTTCTTACAACTTTCATAAACATCATCAAATCCGCGAAGCCAGCTGCGGATATCGATTCCTGCAGCTCCCAGTGTATCGATGGTGCTCTTAGGTATATCACGTTCGATCATCTTGTCTACTACAGAATCGGCATCGACTGATGCCATCCCGCAGTCATGGTGAGGTATGACCAATACTTCATCTGCCTTTAGCTCATAAATAGCAACAAGGATACTCCGCATGACACTTCCGAATGGGTGGGAGACGATTGCCCCGGCAGTTTTCAGGATTTTGACATCGCCATTTTTGACATTCAAGGATTTTGGCAATAGTTCAACGAGCCGAGTGTCCATACAGCTTATGATGACCATACGTTTCTCAGGAAACTTATCCGTTCTATACTTAACATATTCACCTTTTTCTACAAACTGTTCATTATAATCAAGAATCTCATTAAGTAAACTCATATTTACCACCTTTTTATAAGTATTTAATCTATGTATTCCACTATGATTATATCAAATATTTAAAAGATTTGCTAAAGGGTTATCCTTGTCAATTTGAACGATGATTTAAAGTGGCTGCACAGAAGCCCAAGACGATGATTTTAGGAATTTCATCAACATTTGATGAAAATGAAAGTATGGGTGTATTTGTCTTGAATCGTTTCCCCCACTCCAAAGGCATCCAGCCCTCTTGGTATGAAACTATTTTTTCCCCTTCTTTTGTGGCAATCTCGAATGAATTCACACTTCCCGGCGTTTCAATGGGCATCCATTCCGTACCATCTTCCTTATATATCATACCATTAATCTTCACGAATGACCGATTTTCTTGATACGATCCAATAATGCCGCCCTGATCATCCATGATCGTCAATTTATTGAAAAGTCCCCTTTTGATATGGTACTTAGCCAGCAAACGCCCCTCATGGTCCACCAGTTCATAACGCTTGGCCAGGAGCATCGACAAGAAATTGGGTATCATCCACATGAACCACTTCATATTCGAATCCCGTACCTCGCCCATTAGAGACCCGTCCGGCGCAAAGAGAAGCAGGCGCAATGTCGGTGCTGGCATAAAAGTCAACAAAACATGTTCATTTTTAAATAACCCAGCATTTGTCCCGATGTGTTCATCAGGCAATTCCTTCATTCTATTTTCATATATACGATGACTGACAAATTGGGCAATGCTAAAGAAAATAAAAGGAGACGTTATCAATAATATATTGCCCGGTATCATCGCAAAAATATGGCAAATGAAAAATACAATGGCCAAAAGAAGTGATATCCAAGATGCATGAAAATTTGAATTGCTCGTTTTCTGATAATATTCACGTATATTCATATCCTGCTCTGCTCCTCACTCCTTACAAGAAAGATTGCCGCCTTGAACGAACATTGATTAGCAATACTACAAGCCGCCCGGCATCCACTTCCTAAAAGTGCATTGAAGTAGTTATCATAATACTTTATTCGCTTTAATGTGATCTATTCCCTTTTTAATGTAGGGCAATTCCCAACTTGGTTCATATAAAAAAGGACACCGAATTGAACGGAATCCTTTTACATCAATACTATAATATCCTGAAAATCAACGGGAACCTATAATCCGTTCCTTCATAAGCCCTAACGGCAGCAATGATGGTGAATACGACTAAAGCTATCCCGATAACCGGCAATAGCAAGAATCCAACCAATACTATAGTGAGTATCCCTGCAACTATTGAATATACGGTGTAGGAAATGAAAAAATTCAGGTATTCCCTTCCGTGATAATCCACAAATTGTGACGAGTCCTTCTTCAATAACCAAATCACTAAAGGACCGATAAATGCTGTAAAAAAGCTGATCACATAAATAAGGGCAGCAAACACTCTTTCATCTTTAGTAGGCATAGTGTCTTCTCCTCCTTTCTCATATGAATAATTACGAATCAAGGGCAAAATAGTTTCATTTTCCCTCTCATTATATTCGAAAAAGGTAAAATTGGACTACCTTTTCTTCATAAAACCCAATTGGCAATACATATGACAAAAAATCAGAATATGTTCATCTGTCTTGTGCATACAGTTTAAATAATGGATGTCCCATACCTTCTAGAATGGAGTGATGTTTTTTTGCTTAACGAATTTCAAGCCTTCATCCTTGGGATCATTCAAGGCTTGACTGAGTTTTTACCTATTTCGAGCACTGGACATTTATATTTAGGACGGCATATTTTCCATCTTGACGAGGCCGGCATTTTTCTGGATACCATGCTCCATATCGGAACCTTGCTGGCGTTATTGGTCGTCTATAAGAATGACATTATTGCCATTTTAAAAAACCCTTTCTCCAAAATGACTCTGCTTCTCATTGCCGGGACAATCCCTGCAGTGATTGCCGGTATTTTACTCGGGGATTGGTTTGATGGCCTTTCAAAAACAGGTGTAACCATAGGATGGGAATTTTTAGCAACTGGACTGATTTTATGGGTAGCGGACGGAGTAAGAAAAGGCGGCAAATCCCTTAATGAAATTTCGATTAAAGATGCCTTGATCATCGGTACCTTCCAAGCTGCTGCCATCATGCCTGCCCTTTCGCGTTCCGGCCTGACGATAGCCGCTGGTCTATTCTGCAGGCTTGATAGGGCCACTGCAGCCTATTTTTCCTTTTTGCTATCAATTCCTGCCATTACCGGGGGCATCGTATTTCAGATGAAACCGATTTTTACAGGAGAAGTTGAACGGCTGCCACTCACTGCGCTTTTCGTCGGAACCCTTGCCGCAGCAATCTTTGGTTATATAGCCGTAGTATGGATGATCGATTTCTTAAAAAAGCGATCACTGAAAATATTCTCCATTTATGTATGGGCCCTCGGCGCAATCATTTTATTCATGCAATTCACAGGTGAATTTTAAAGAAAAAAGCAGACGAAAAAAGCAGTTTTTCATGGAAAAATGCACGCGTTTGCCTTCCGATTTCACCCTTGTTGAAAAAGTTGAAATTTGACGAAAAAAAAAGGCAAAAAACCTATTCCCAAACCGTTTTTTTTTTAGTATTATACCTTCGTAAGGTTCTTTTGATTTGCATATTTTCTGACAATAAAAATAGGGAAGGCAAATGGTGCGCCACCGGTTTCCGGTTCTAGTGGGTTCGATTCCCACCCCGAAATTTTTTGATGAGCGACTTAAAAAATTTCGAGGGTGGGCAGCGACTACGCATAAGAACTGCCCTCAAACGGAGGGACGGAAATGTTAAAAAAGAGAGATTTCACAGATTGTTTTTCTCTTTATGAACAAATGACGCATCCAGATGTCTTCCCTTTCGTGCGCCATAAGGTAGATTCATATGAAGAATATGTTTTCATTACTAAGCAAACGATCGAAGCCGAAGATGCTGGGCAACTCATTTCACGAACAATCTTGGATGAATGGGAAAATCCCATCGGTTGTATTTCTTTATACGATATTGAAAATGGTGCAGGTTTCTTAGGCACATGGCTTGGCAAGCCTTATCATGGAAAAGGGTATAATGCCATTGCAAAAGACGCTTTCTTTAAAGAGCTTTTTTTCGAGCTCGGTTTGGAAACGGTCTTCATGCGTATTCGCAAAAAAAATATCCGCTCTATAAAAGCCGCAGAAAAGCTTCCCTATGCCGTCAATGCCAACGAAACAAGAAAATCCCTTTATGATCAGATCAATCATGAAGGAGATATCTACGATTTGTATGAAATCCCTAAAGATTTATACACCTTTCATATCCTTAGACAGCATGATGATGACGAACAGCAGTTACTTGAAGCATAGAGCGAAGAACATTTCAGCATGTCTTTGTTTATCTTTTAATATAATGGCCGGAGCTTCCAAACCTGGAAAGCTCTTTTTTCCATTTTCACAGGATGTTTAAGATAGATTGCTGCAAATCCCTATTCTTTTTAGGGATATTTTTTTATAATGAATACAATTGACCAATTCAACAATATATTCAAATCGTCATTGAAAGGACTTAATCATGAAAAAAACATTTGCTTTTATCGTGCAGCTTATCTTCCTGCTCATCATTTGCAAGCTCGGCTATTATTTAGCCAATTTACTTCATTTACCCATACCAGGCAACGTCATCGGCATGATTTTATTATTCGGTTTATTACAGACGAAGGTTATAAAAGTCGAATGGATTGAACTTACTTCAGGATTTTTGGTAAAGCACTTAGCCTTTTTCTTCATTCCCATTTCAATCAGTTTAATGACCATGGGATGGCTTTTCATTGAATTCGGTTTGCCATTGGCACTAACGTTGGGAGTCAGCCTGATTTTTGGATTCATCGTTTCAGCTTGGACCGTTCAGAAGCTATCCCATAGAGGAGAGGTTAAGCAGCATGACAGCGTTCATCACAACTTATAGCATCTTGATAACCATCCTTGCCTATTTCATTGGAAGGAAAATATATGCTAAACATCCATCACCTTTTACGACGCCCGTATTTTTCAGTACGGTTACAATTATTCTAGTACTGCTGATCAGCGGTTTGGACTTCGAAGACTATTCACCAGGAAAAGACATCATCACCTATTTCCTAGGACCGGCTACCGTTGCTTTGGCCGTACCACTTTATAAAAATAGAAAAATAATCGTTAAATATGCAATGCCCGCAATTAGCGGCATGATTTTTGGCCTTCTAGTCACATTGATCATTGCCTTTGCCATTGCAAAAGCATTTTCACTTCCGCAATTCATACTCCAAGGATTGGCGGTTAAATCCATTACAGTGCCCATCGCTGTTGAAATCACCGAACTTTATGGCGGAAATTCCAATATATCAGCAGCCTTCGTCATTTTGACAGGGGTACTTGGTACGATGATCGCTCCAAAAATGATGGATAAACTGAACATTACGATGCCCTTCGCACGCGGTATCGCTTATGGTACGATCGCTCATGGTCTCGGTACGGCTCAAGCTGCCCAGGAAAGTGAGTTTACCGGGGCTGTCGCAGGTGCGGCAATGGCTATCGCAGGTATCCTTATTTCCTGTTTCTTTCCTTTTATAAGTAATTTCCTATAAAAAAGAACCGCAACGTCAACGACGTTGCGGTTCTTTTTATGATTTTTTTTGCAGATCGTCGTATAAACGCCTTAGAATATACGTTTTATACAGCTCCAGTTTTTTTTTCTCAATTGGATGATAGCTAATCCCTGCGGCTTTCAGCTGCTGAATGAACCACCCTTTGGAATATTCATAAGCCATTCTACCCCCTCCTCTGTTCGAAAAAGATATGCTACATAGAGGGGAATGATACTTATTTTTTTGCACCCATTACTTTAAGTAGTAATTCATACATTTCAGCTGCCGTTTTGAATGGGCGTTTTTGACGCATTTTCTCCTGATATTCACCCGATTGTTTCACTAAATCCGCTAATGTAGCATTAAAAATCCGGTCATTTAGCTCTTCTTCTTCGATGACTTTACAAAAACCCTGTTTTTCAAAGCTTGACGCATTCAGGATTTGATCTCCACGGGATGCATTGGCACTTAGAGGGATAAGTAACATTGGCTTTTGCAAAGCAAGAAATTCAAAAATTGAATTTGAACCTGCCCTTGACACAACGACATCAGCAGCCGCCAATAGATCGAACAATTCTTCATGTACGAATTCAAAAGGAGCATATCCCCTTTGTTTCAATTCCGTTTTCACATTTCCCTTCCCGCAAATGTGAATAATCTGATAATCCTTTAATAAGGCATCAAGGTTATCTGTAATTAAATTATTGATTTTAACGGCCCCAAGGCTTCCTCCCATAACGAGCAACACCGGTTTGTTATTCGTGAATCCACAAAATGCCTTTCCAGCAGAAGCGTTTCCAGTAAAAATCCCATCGCGCAATACAGCGCCAAGATACATAGCCTTCTCTTTAGGAAGATCTTTTTCCGTTTCCTGGAAAGTAGTGAAGATTTTAGATGCAAGCGGCATGGCAATCTTATTAGCCAGACCAGGCGTAAAATCCGATTCATGTATCGCGATCGGTATCCTCAGCATCCTGCCTGCCAAAACGACTGGAACCGAAACGAATCCACCTTTAGAAAAAATGAAATCCGGCTTGGTCTTTTTTAATATTTTTCGTGCATCAAAAATCCCTTTTATGACCCGGAAAGGATCTTTCATATTTTCAACAGATAGATAACGCCGGAATTTCCCAACTGAAATCGTTTCATAACGGACCTCGGGAAATTCCGTTTCGATGATATTTTTTTCAATGCCTTTTTTTGATCCAATATAAGTAACATCCCACTCATGCTTTAAAAATTCCGGGATGATTGCTGCATTAACAGATACATGACCGGCAGAACCGCCTCCGGTAAATACTATTTTCTTAGTCAATATTTCCACCTTCCAAACTTAAAAAATCACTTTGCATCCATATTACCATATATCCTTGCCATTAATAACTTGAAAAAGTATTCAGTGAATCGCTAAATCCCAATGATGAATGTAATCATCGATTATTTTTCCTTTTTCAGCATGAATATATTATAATCTTAGTATTCTACAATACTACAAGATACATTGGAGGAGTAATACATTGCAAGAAGTTTCTGAATCACTCGATCAATTTGATGGAATCGAAGCCTGGACCAAATTAGGAATTTCCATTGGCATTTTTCTAATTTTCCTTTTGCTTCGGAAAGTATTTACTACATATATATTCAAGTTCTTTCTACGAATTGCAGAAAAACGTAAAGTAGAATTTGCCGCCAACTTAATGCTCGCTATAGAACAGCCGGTAAGATTGCTTATCGTTTTGATTGGTGTCATTATATCCATGCACTATTTTCCGATCGACTCACCTTCGGTTGAATTCAGATCGAAAATATACAGATCGTTTTTTGTCTTCTTATTCTTTTGGACGATTTTTAATATCAGTTCGATCTTAACTATATTATTTCCGAAATTGGTAGGTAAATTCGGACTTGAAGTCGATGAAATCGTCATGCCGTTCTTTACGAAAATCATAAAATTAATCATCATTGCTTTTGGTGCCTCCATCATTGCGGAAGAATGGGGATTTAATGTCGATGGATTTGTTGCAGGGCTTGGTTTGGGTGGATTGGCTTTCGCTCTTGCCGCTAAAGATACCGTCAGCAATTTCTTTGGAGGTATCGTCATCGTTACCGAAAAACCTTTTACCATAGGAGATTGGGTCAAAACTCCAAGTGTGGAGGGAACTATTGAAGACATCACATTCCGAAGCACAAAAGTTCGGACTTTTGCCCAAGCTTTAGTTACAGTCCCAAATGCGACCCTATCGAATGAACCGATCATCAACTGGTCCAAGATGGGCAAAAGACAGATTGCCTTTCATTTGGGAGTGAATGTCACGACACCAAAAGAAAAATTGGAAAATGTCATTAAGGAAATTGAAAAAATGCTCATTGATCATCCTGAAGTACATCCAGAAACGATTTTGGTTAAATTTGATGAGTTCAGTCATTCCGGTTTCAACCTTTACCTTTATTTCTTCACGAAAGCGACGGACTTTGGGGGATATTTATCAATCAAAGAAGATGTGAACTTTAAAATAATGGAGATATTGGAACAGGAAGATGTACAAATTGCCATTCCCTCACAGGCATTCATTCTTCAAAAAGATTCAAATTTGGAAGCCATGAATGATTTTGAATCCATGCGTGACTGACAAAAGGACTTGCCCAATACGGCAAGTCTTTTTTAGCTTCAAATAAAAACTCTTAAAACATCACATGCTTATGTGATATAATTCTTTCATTGTGTTGAAAATTCCAAATATTGATATTGAGGTACTTTGATGAATCAGACTTATACTAAATCACAAAAGCTCCGCTTGTTATTTTATATATTGATACCTATCCTGATCACCCAAATCAGCATGTATGCCATGACTTTTTTTGATGTGATGATGTCGGGACAATACAGCACTCAGGACGTTGCTGGCGTCTCCATCGGCAGTTCGCTATGGACACCAGTGTACACGGGGCTGAGCGGGATATTGATTGCCTTGACGCCGGTGGTTTCACAGCTGGTAGGTTCCAGGCAGTCTAAATCCGTTTCCTATTCCGTGATGCAGGCCATTTATTTAGCTGTTGCTTTAGCCTTGATCATTTTAATCATTGGGGCGTTTTCTTTGAACCCCGTATTGAGTGCCATGGACCTTGAAGATAGTGTCCACATGGTGGCTCATGATTACTTGATCGCCCTTTCACTCGGTATCATTCCTTTATTCGTTTATAATGCGTTGAGAGCTTTCATCGATGCTCTGGGACAGACTAGGATTTCCATGATCATCACCTTATGTGCACTCCCGGTAAACGTCCTTTTTAATTACCTGTTAATATACGGGAAGTTTGGATTCCCTGAACTTGGCGGTGTCGGTTCCGGTTACGCCACTGCCATTACGTATTGGTTAATTGCCCTTGTGGCCATCCTTGTTGTGATAAAAATCAACCCATTTTCGACATATGAGGTTTTCAGTGAATTTTTCCGGGTTTCCTGGAAAGAATGGAAGGCCTTATTATTGATTGGGGTACCCATCGGACTGGCTATCTTTTTTGAAACAAGCATTTTCTCGGCCGTCACCCTTTTAATGAGTAAGTATGATACCGTGACAATTGCATCGCATCAGATTGCCATGAATTTTGCGTCACTGCTTTATATGATCCCGCTAAGTATTTCCATGGCATTGACGATCGTCATTGGATTTGAAATTGGAGCGGCCCGTTATAAAGACGCCAAAGAGTATAGCTGGATTGGCATTTCGATGGCATTGACGATGTCGCTCGTTTTGTCGACCATCCTATTCCTCTTCCGCGAACCTGTGGCCGCTTTATACACAAAAGACCATGAGGTTATGATGCTGACATCACATTTCTTGATATATGCCATCTTCTTTCAGATATCGGATGCCCTGCAGGCACCTATTCAGGGTATTTTGCGTGGATATAAAGATGTAAATGTCACATTTGCGATGTCACTTGTCTCCTACTGGATTCTGGGGCTTCCCATTGGCTATTTCTTTGCAAAGTATACGGATATGGGAGCCTTTGGGTACTGGATCGGCTTAATTTCCGGCTTGGCTCTCGGAGCTATAGGCTTGGCGGCTCGCTTACGGTTCATACAACAAGTAAAATATAAAAAAATGGCGTAAAAAAAGAGTGGGGCTGGATTATACCGGCCTCACCCTTTTTCATTCTGAATTCAACCCCTAAACCACTAGGCTTTATATATTTTCCCAAGAACATCCTTACCGCCTGTTACCGGTATGATGCTGCCGGTAATGAAATCTGATTTTTCATCACAAAGGAACGTGATGACCCTCGCTATATCTTCCCCTGTACCCGGTCTGCCGACTGGAACCGTATCATCCTTTTCTTCTCTCGCGACCCTAATTTCCTCCTCTTTCCAGTCACCTACGATATCACCGGGACAGACCATATTCACGGTGATGCCATGTGTAGCTTCTTCGGCAGCTAAAGTTCTTGTCAAGGAGGTCAAGCCGCTCTTTGCAGCAGCAAATACAGAACGATAGATCCAACCTGGTGCAGTTTCACACCGTTCAAACCCTAATGTAATGACTCTACCCCAGTTTCTACTGCGCATATGTGGAATAAGCTCTTTCGCAAAATAGAAAAAACCATTTAAATTTCCATCCATGATGTACTTCCATTCATCACCGCCATATTCAGTCATGGGCTTACGGTCATGCACATATGGCCCTGCATTATGAATGAAAATATCAACATGGCCAAATGACTCCGAAATCTTTTGCAAAATATTCAGGCAATCCTCCTCACTTGACGAGTCACCTTGAATCGCAATTGCCTTAACATGGTACTTATCCTGTAATTCATCCACTAATGCTAAAGCTGCCTTTTTACTTTTTCGATAAGTAATGATAATGGACATTCCATTATCCGCGAGTGAAAGTGCCATCCTTTTGCCGATTCCCGTTGCTCCACCAGTAATAAAAGCTACTTTGTCATCCACAGGCTTTACCCTCTTTATCTAATGGATTTTACTTAATTATACATAAGTTTATTCCATTTTCTATAATTTAGTAATTATAAAAAAGAACCTATGGGCTTTAGCTGCATAAAATATAACAAATAAACCTGCCAGACCAAAAGCAGGAGAGAGGAATTCAATATGATTCCCTGGAATTCACTTTTTTCTTTTAAGAATAACCCGAACCAGAAGGACTTCATGAAAAATATGCAGCAAAGTGATGTACAATCGTTCATCGAAAAAGTATTTTCACAAGTCATCCCTGACAATATGCAAGGTATGATGAACCAAAATGATGGCGGCTCACAAACAGTAAATGCCAGATCTGAACATCCTTTACATGCAGAAGTATTTGAAACCCACTTATATGTCTTTGTAAGAATTCCTATAGAAGATGAATCTTGGCTAAAAAATATGAAACTTTACCATACATCTAACCAATCCATCATCGAGGGGATTCCTGAAGAGTCAGATCGGCATGTCATTACACTCCCCGCACTTGTTAAGAAAAAAGGGGCATCGGCCCAATATAAAGAATCAACGTTGGAAATACGTCTTCAGAAAAGTTTCAATACCCAGTATTCAGAAATCGATGTATCCGAGATATAAGCTGCTACACACCGGGACCTCGCTGATAATAAGGTGCGGTTCCTGTTATTTTCTTGGTGCCAACCTTTTTTAGATTTCGCTGTATTTTATTTCATGGAATGGAATGTTCCATTCTCGCAAAAAAAGAGCACCCCATGTTAATGGGATGCTCTTTTCTATTAATCTATTATTTTCCGATGAATTGTTGAGTCCAGTAGTTACCAGATTCTACGTAACCTACTCCGATATGAGTAAAGCTAGGGTTCATGATGTTTTCACGGTGTCCTTGGCTATTCATCCAAGCTTGTACCACTTCTTCAGGTGTTTGTTGACCTTGTGCGATGTTTTCGCCAGCTGTTGTATAGCTGATTCCGAATTGTTTCATCATATCGAATGGTGAGCCGTAAGTTGGGCTATTGTGATCAAAGTAGTTTTTATCTTTCATGTCTTGAGACTTAATACGTGCAACTTTGCTCAACTCAGTGTCGATTTTAAGAGCTGCCAAACCTTGTTTTTCACGTTCTGCATTTGTTAATTTAACAACTTGTTGTTCAAAAGCACTTAATTCAGAGCTTGTCTCTTGTTTTTCATCAGTTGATTTATTAGGTGTAACTGGTTTTGCTTCAGGTTTTGCTTGGTTCGTTGTTCCAGCTTCTTGCTGAACTGGTTTTTGAACTGGTTTTTGAACTGGTTTTTGAACTGGCGTTTGTTGTGGCGTTTGTTGTGCCTGCGCTGCCGGTAAAGTGATATTGTATTTAGCTAGGTATTGGTTAAGGACTTGTTGCATATCCTCTTTATTAGTAGATTTAAAAGTTACTTGTTTCACAGTATCACAGTTGGCTGCTTCAGCTTGGTTAGCTCCTACTCCTGTGAATATAATAGCTGCAGCCGCTGCTGCTGACATAAACATTTTCTTTTTCATTCGTATTTCCTCCTGTGATGTTCATTTTTTGTTGTGCTTTGCTTCTGGAATTATCATAACATGCACTTTTTGTAATAAAGGCTCCATCAATTTCCATCAAATTCACGGGGTGCGAATGAAAATATATTTATGATCCAGTTTCAGAGAAATCTTGCAAAAATGCTTTAACTATCTATGTTTCTGCCAGTAGTATAAATACTCATATTTTCCCAGTAATTTCTTGTCAATGGTAGTTACATAGAACTATTTCCATTGAATACTAATAAATTTTAATTGACATATCATTTCCAACCTGATTTTTATGACTTTCTTTACTTTTATGTTACAAATTTTTCGGTTTAACTTCGACATTTCGTCATATTCTCCCTATCACCTTGAATATTTTTCCAAATAAAAAAAACAATCCGGTTTTAAACCCGAATTGTTTTGATTTCGATGGTATATTCATCATTTCATTTCTTCATCATTCATCTCGTCCATTTCCTTTTTTTCGCCACTTTGTTCAGGAGTGCTTGGTTTGCCTATTATGAATTCTTTCTTTGGCATGTTGTGCATATCCCTTGCAGTTACATGGGCATATACATAGTAGGTTCCTTCTTTATCAAAATTCTTTTCCAATTCATATATGCCGTTCCCTTTATGTTTCACCGCGATCTTGTAATGATCATCGCTATTCGCAAGCCAAATTTCAAAACTGACATCATCCGCATCTGTCACGGCTTCGTCCCCATATGTTACTTTTGCCTGAAATTTCACAGGCTCATTCACTTTACCCTGAATTGGATCGACAGCTAAATCGACATTTAACATTTTCGGAATTTCCTCTTCCTTGCTGCATCCAGCCAAAAAAATTAACGCCATGCAAAATAACAGGATTTTTTTCATTTTTGAACGTATCCCCTTTTTATGAATTCCATTCTTCTTTTATAATCGGTAGGATGACCCTGACTTTTGTGCCCCTTTTTTCCTTGCTTTCAATTTCGATTTTACCATTTTGTAATTCCACCAATTTTTTAACAATGGACAGTCCAAGCCCTGACCCGCCATCAAAACGGCTGCGTGCCTTGTTCACTCGGTAAAAACGATTCATGATATATGGCAGATCCGCTTCCGGAATCCCGTTACCCGTATCAGTAACCAGCAGTTCGCAATCATCTTTATGCTGAATTAAGGTAATATGGATCGCCCCTCCAGGATCCGTGTACTGAATGGCATTATCAATAATGTTATGTAGGATCTGTTCCATCCTTCCTTCATCCCCCAAAATAATCGGGTCTGGATCCAGATCTAGCTGCAAGCCCAATTGCTTTTCTTTTATTATCGGTTCATATTTCACAAGTACGTCTTCAATGAATTGCGCATAGGCAATAGGGGTTTTATTTAACATGAATGGATCACTATCCATTTTTGATAAGTCCATCAGATCTCCCACAAGCCGCTGCAGCCTAAGAGCCTCCCTTGAAATGAGTTGAAGGTATTTCCCTTGCTCTTCATCATTTTTCACGACACCATCCAATATGGCCTGCGTATAGCCCTTTACGTAACTAAGCGGGGTTCTGAGCTCATGTGCAACATTTTCTAAAAATTCTTTTTTTCTTTCTTCTTCCATATGGATGGAATTGGCCATATCATTAAAGGCCATTGCCAGTTTCCCTATTTCATCATGACTCCTTACCTCGACCTGTATGTCATAATTCCCCTCTGAGACACGATGGGCTGCAGTCTCGATTTCCTTAATCGGACTGACTAGCTTTTTCAACCATTTCGTAGTAAACAAAATCGCGACAATCAAAAAAAATAGAACGGCCGCCATCCATTTTGCGGCAAATTCCTTGAGTAATACCGTAATGGAATCTACAGGAATATATGTATAGATGATACCTTCGAGCCGATTTTCGTCAATCAGGGGTATGATCGCCGCTACGATGTTCTTTTCAAATCTTTTCTCATATCCCTCTTTTTCAACGGCTTTCCCATCTAAAAGCATTTGCCGTTCTTCTTCAGAAATAAGGGTGTCATAATTGATTTCAAAAGGCAGACAGGCACTCAATTCCCTCGGATTGTTGACGACAAAGATCTCGCTGTCATTCTTACTGTTAAACCATTCAACTTTTCCCTTGAAATCTTCGCTGATTTCACCGCCGGAGTAATCCGCCCCTAGCAATGACGCTTCATTGACTAAATCTGTTTTAAGCTTCTCCACATATAGATTTTTATAATAATATTGAGAAAGTGAATAAGCGAACAGCACGGATAGGATGATGGCGGTGATGATGGTGAGCCATAATTTAAAAGAGAGGGTTCTCCATTTATTGATCATTTCTTTTCCTCTATCTTATAACCGATTCCCCAGACGGTTTGAATGTAATCGGCCGCTCTTAATTTCATTCGTAACGTTTTGATATGGGTATCCACGGTCCGTAAAGATCCTCCATACTCCCCGCTCCATACATTTTCAAGCAGTTGTTCACGGCTTAGTGCCTGGCTTTTATGACGCATGAGGAATAAAAGCAATTCGAATTCCTTCAAGGTTAAATTGATTGGCTTCCCTTCCACCAAAACCGTTCTGGATTGTAAGTTCAAGCTAATTTTACCGAACCGGACATGGTTTTGACTCTCTTCATTCAATGATAATTTCCCTGTCCTCCGCAATACCGCTTCGACCCTTGCAACCAATTCTCCTGGATTGAACGGTTTGACGATATAATCGTCGCCGCCAAGCTTCAGCCCTTTCACCTTATCCCATTCTTCACCTTTCGCACTGACAAATATCACAGGAATCTCCCAATTTTCACGAATTTCTTCACAAACGGAGAAACCATCCATACCTGGCATCATGATATCCAATAGAATTAAATCAACTTCCTCTGTTTCAACCATACTAATAGCTTCTTTTCCATTCGCAGCTTGAAGGCATCGATAACCTGAGTTCAGTAAATACATTTCAACTAGATTTCGCATATCTTCTTCATCATCCACGACTAAAATGGTGTAAACATGCATGTCATCTACTCCCTCAACATCAATTGGAACGGACCTTCGCCGACTTTGATCGTTTTTTTAACATCGACTGTTTCAGCATCCATTACATACACTTCATCACTATCATATCCCGCCACGATCACATCTTCGTTAAAGCTAGCCATTTCAAAAGGGTTGACGCCGACCACTTTGCTTTTCACTTCCTCATATTGATCATTCAATTTATATAAGGAGCTTGTACCATGACTAAGGACAAATATGCCTTCTGCATTCTCAAGGAACTTTATCGGCATGGTTGGGGCCTTCAGCTTATTCTTCAACTCTCCCGTTTGTGCCGAATAAATATATAGATCTTCTTCCACTTTGTCCCCATCACCGTGTCCTCCGATCCATATTTCATCCTTTTCTTCCCTTAATAATGTGCCTGTGCTGGAACTATGTACGGGAAATTCAAAATCGACCTTTTTCGTTTCAAGATTTATCACAGAACATTTGGTATCACCAAAATTAATAACATACAAACGATTCGATTGCTCTCCTTGAAGAACGGTCAGGGGGCTTTTACCAACCTTGACAATATCCTGTTTCTCCCCATCTGTATTTAAAAAATAGATGGAGTGATTCGATTGGTTGACCGCCACGATGCTTTTTCCATCACGTAACAACTGCATATTAACGATCCCTTTGCCAATTTCCCAACTGTTTATCAGTTTTCCTGCTGATAAAGAGTACACTTGGACTTTCTCCATCTCTTTTCCATAAAGCAGGATAGTATCTTTGTCTGCCAGGAGCAGTGCTCCGGTAAATGGTTCTGAAATATCCCATTTTGCAAATGGATGATAGTTTTCATCTATGAAAGTCAGTGAGGTATCCTTGATATTGACAGTCGCCAGGAAAGATTCACTTTTATTGATTTTAGTAAATGCATTACCGCTATTACACCCAGTAAGCAGTACGATGGCAAGAAAAAGCCCAATGCCCCACTTCATATTTTAAGCTCCTTATTCATTAAATATCTATTTTTTAAAGATTTTAACAATGATTTGTGAAAAAAGTATGAAGCAGAAAAGAATATTTGCTAACAAGCATCTGTTACACCTCGGAAATCATATTCTTTCCAATTCAGTGATATAGGCCATGACGATCGCATTTTTCATTTCTTCAGAAAGCGAAGATTCCATCACGCGTTTAATACAGAGGTAAAATTTCTCCAATACTGGTTTTCGGGCACGGGGATGGGCATTTTCATCCAAAAGCTCACGGCGGATGAGTTCCGACAACACTTCCCCTCCACCTCCATCGGTAATCTTACGATTATTCCATATGCTTAAATAAGCCACCAGTAATTCTTCTTGCCTGACATTTTCTTTCATAGTATCCCTTCCATCCATTACTAATTTATACATATTAATGTTCGAGTTTGTAAAGACTATCTTAATAATACGATTACGCTTTTTAAAATTCAAAAAGGGAGTGAGTACAATGTCTCAAGTATACCGCTGTCCGAATTGCCGGACAAATAAATCTCGCTTCAATCTCATTCAGCAAGTAGCAACCCCCATTAAAAAGGATCCGCAGTCAGGTGAGATTATTGAACAATATTCGAATGATTCCCTTCAGCCATTCCATCTAGCATATAATGGTCCTGAAGTTCGGGTTCAATGTGCTGCTTGCGGATTAATAGAAGACGAAAAGACATTTGCCGCCTTTGGAATGCAACAATAAAAATGGTCAGACCCCTAAATGGGTCTGACCATTTTTTCAATCTTTTCCTACTGACATCTTAGCCCGGTCTATGGCGATTGGAATGGCTTTTCCATCCTCATATCCTTCATCTAATAATGCATTGGCGATTTCTATAGCCTTTTCCCTTACATCTTTATCTAGATTCTTCATCGAGTTTGGGTAATCGTTCTTATTCCATGGCACTAATACCGCCTCCTTGATAAAAAAGTCTCCTTTTTATGTTTCCCTTCTTTAAAGGGCGGTAAACTTTTATCGGGCCGCTTTCAATTCCAAAGCTTTCAACTGAGCGATCAACATTTCCTTATCCAACTTTTCCCCGATCATGACGATATTCAATGGCATTTTCATCATTTCATTCATATACATAGGCATTCCGTAGGAGTATTGAAATAAATGGGGGTATTGTGAATGTGTAAAGGAAATGTATCCTTTCATTCGATAGACCGTTTCCGGGAGAGCCCTAAGCCACTCTTCAAAGTCGGTTTGTGCCACGGCACCTTCAAATGTATGAACGACTGCAGTTAAATGCAAATGGTCATGTACATCAAGCTTTTGATGGCCATTATGCCGTTTTCTTTGCATCTGCTGCAATGATGCCAAGGATACGGCTGCATACTCCGTCAATAAACATACGGCATCCGGATTCAGCGCCTGTATCGTATAAATCAGCTGTGCGGCCTCCATCTCACTTACTAAATCCGCTTTATTCAATAATATGAAATCGGCATGGTGGATTTGCTCGACAAGCAACTGCCGAAGCTGCGGAGACAGTTCCTCCCGATCGCGCCACCTTAATAAATCGACGACAGTGATAATCCCTTTATACTCCAGCCTTTTGGCGAAAATCGGCGACATGATGCCATCCAATACTTCAACTGGATGAGCTGCGCCCGTCGTTTCAATATAAACCGCATCCAGTTCATTTTCCGTTAGCAATTCATGAAGCTGAACCTCCAGTTTATCTTGAATTGTGCAGCAAATGCATCCGTCAAACAACTCCTTAAGTGGCACTCCATCACCAAGGAGTCCGCTGTCAACCGATACACTGCCAAGCTCATTTAAAAGCACGGCCACTTTTCTACCCGCTTCACTTTCCTGTTTTAAAATATTTCGAAGAAGCGTCGTTTTCCCGCTGCCGAGAAAGCCGCCCAATATGTATACTTCGGTTGTTTTCATTCTTATCTGCTCCTATGATCCGGTTAAATTCGATTCCGTTAAATTTTATCATACTTATCTTACTAAAGCACTTGCCGGATCCACATAAAAAAACCAGCCCTTAAGCTGGTTTTTCAACAATGATTCATGCTTGAACTTCATCTTTTTCGTAAATCGGCACCCATCCTGCCGCTGTTACGAAAATACGGACAGCAACAGTTTTCCTATCTTCTGCGAGCGTGAAATAATGTCTTGTTGATTCTGGTACACTAATAAGATCTCCGGGATTAAGACGTACATCAAACCACTGTTTATCATTGCCTTCAATGGCAAAGATACTCGTACCTCCCGCTATGAAACGCACTTCATCATCTTCATGGTGGTGTTCCTGCTTAAAGTTTTCAAGCATTTGATCCAAGTTCGGATTTGCATCTGATAATGTGATGATATCATGTGCTTTATAGCCTCTTCTTTCAGAAATTTCCGCTATCTCTGATTGGAATGTTACAAGGATTTCCTCCTTGTCAGCATCTGTTAGATCGTATTTTTCCACAAGATGGGCCGGTAATTTAGAAATGTCCCATTGCTCATAAATAACCCCTTGTGTTTCTAAAAACCCTTTTACCTGTTCACCGTTTTCAATAACCTCGTTTGTTTCATGGAATTTGATCGTCGCCATCATTCATACCTCCTCTATGAGTGTTTATCTTAAAGAACCTGCAAACGCCTTTTGTTGATTAAGCAACAGTTGGTATTGAAATAAAAATTCGCAAGCTTCAAGTATTCTTTTTGCTTCGAGTCCGCTTTTACCCCAAACCGTAATGCCATGATTGCGGATCAGCACGGCGCCAGAGTCTTCTTCGACATGTGGCTTGAACTTATCGGATAACAGCGGAATGTCAGCGTGATTATATATGATTGGAATCCGAAGCTCCGAATCTTCCTCCCACCGACCGGTCGCTTTAATGATTTCATGATTACAAAAGGAAACCTGGCCTTCATCTCCGTACAATTCTGATATCACATTATTTTCAACTGTATGGACATGGAGTACACAGTTCGCATTTGTTTTCCGGTAAATGACTGTATGAAGTAAAGTTTCGGCCGATGGTCTTAGGTTCGTTTCTTCAACTGGTTTTCCTTTTAAATCCACCAGTAAAAAGTCCGAATCCGTTTGCTTCCTTTTATCCTTACCGCTTGCCGTAATATAAAAGAAAGGGCTTTTGGGCTCGCGGATGGACAAGTTCCCGCTTGTTCCCATAAACCAATCCCTTTCGGCCAGTTCAGCTTTAATATCTGCCAACTCCCGCCAATCTTTAGAATGATTGTTCACGCTTTAACCGCCTCCTGCCGCTTTAAAATGTCAATTACATCAAAAAATGTTTCAAATCCTTGATGTGGAATTCCTTCCCTATCGCATTTTTCAAGCAGTATGTCACGGGCTATGACAAAATCGGCCTGTTTAGCCGCTTCAAAATCCGTTACTGAATCTCCAATAACGAATTTAAAATCTTCCGCACCCGCTATTTCCCTCATAATGGATGGCTTGCAGCAACCGCAATCATTATTACATTGATCATCACAAGCATGTGGCCACTCTATATAAATCTTTTCCTTATCAAAAAATGCATGGTTGCAATAAACGGACTCTGTTGGCAAGATATCATTTAAAAGCGGTGCAATGAAAAAATCCATGCCCCCGCTTACTATATATAAAGGGATGTTGGCTTGTTTCGTATACTCAACGAATTCATAAAAACCTGGACGAATGCCGGCCGTTTTTCTTACATATTGGATGATGTCATCCTTCATGCCACTATCAAGCAGTGAAAACATATCCCCAACTCCTGAAGATATACTGATTTTTTGCTGAAGGACACCGTCTTTCAACGCTTCCCATTCCGGAGGCGCAAATTTTTTCATGATGGAAATGATATTGTCCGTGTTGGTGATCGTTCCGTCAAAATCACAAAAGATGATCGGTTTCATTATTTCTTATAAGCCTCCCCATAACACAAGAGCTTTTTTTAGTGTTTCTTCCTCAGCCGCCGCTTCAGATAGGTCCTTTCCTGCTAGAACGGCTTCCACAGCAGAACGGAAAGCCTTGGCCCCGCCCTCTGCTCCGTCAGGGTGCCCGTGAATTCCGCCCCCTGCATTAATCACGCTATCGAGCCCAAAATCC
Organism: Bacillus sp. B4EP4a; assembly: GCF_006680105.1. Taxonomy (NCBI): domain Bacteria; kingdom Bacillati; phylum Bacillota; class Bacilli; order Caryophanales; family Bacillaceae; genus Bacillus; species Bacillus sp. B4EP4a. The sequence continues at coordinate 87,079 of NZ_VHIK01000047.1, read as the reverse complement.
TTGATTAAGTCCGGAACCATGCCTGGATGAATGCCTGCAGAAGGAACAGGGAAGGCTTTTTTCCATGAAAGTTCATCTTTTGTCAGAGCTTCAGCAATCGCCAAGGTCTCCTTTTTTTCTAGTGCGACATTTCCATAAGGGGATGGGAACAAGGATAAATCCGCACCTGATAACCTTACTAATTTACCAAGCAATAACGGATAGCCGATCCCATAAAATGATGAAGATGCCAATGCCCCGCTATATGCGGGATGCGCCATGATCGGCAGCTTGATACGATCATGTTCACTCAAGGCCTGCAATACATCCAAACCATATGTATGAACGTTGAACAATAAAGCATCTGCCCCTGCTTCAGCCGCCTGCTCTGCCTTATCCAGTAATTCAAATGTTTTCCCTGATAGATTGACAGCATATAAAGTTCGGTGGCCAGTGGTTTCATGGACTTCATTCAATATTCTTTTTCCCGTTTTTATTCTATCGAAAAATGGAGTCAGTTCCTGGTCGAAGAGGATCTCATCATCTTTAACTAGGTCGACACCCCCTAATGCTTGTTGCCTCAGTTGCTCATTATGGAATGTCAGGTCCCTTCCTAATACACCTTTAAAGATGCTCATCACCAGGGGCCGGTCAAATACGCCAATCTTTTCCCTTATGCCCCCAATACCAAATTGCGGCCCGGGAAAAGCTTTTTGAATATCACCGACAAAATCCAGGTCGATAAGTTTTATTTCTCCGTCCAATGAAAGTTTGCCGAAGACCGTCGTGAGGATTGCAGGTAAATCAATAGAGAAATTCCCTGCCGGATAGGCAATTTTAATAAGTGAACGGTATACTTTACGATTAAAGTAGCTGTTTGCCCTCTCTTCTTCAGATAGTGGTGTCACCGATACGACGCGCCCCTTATGTTTTTCCAGTTGTTTCTGGACCAAATGTGGCAGGTCCGTCCATGTCCCGACAGTCAAACCTAAGGCGATGCTCTCTGCTTTTTTCTCATGATTTCCATTGAAGTCATGAATTAAATAAGTAGCGACTATCTCGCTCATCTGAATCACTCCTATAACACGTTAGTAAACTCTCGATGTCATTAACCTGAAATGTTCTCAAAATGGCAAAAGCCCCTTCATAAAGAAGAGGCTTTAAAAAGCCATCTTCTTATCTCCCAGCCATTGGCTGCAAGAATTAGCACCGTGCCTTGTGGATTTAAAGAAAATCCGGCGAAGAATTCCGCCCCATTTTACAATGGAATTACGGTCGGTTGCTGGGCTTCATAGGGCTAGTCCCTCCACCTGCTCAAAATAAGAAAACGCTGATATATAAATTGCATTCAAGTATCGAAAGATTAAGAATTTATTTTGTATTCTGACAGGTAATCCCTACTTTGTCAATAAGTTTTAACTATTTAACGGTGAATAAATCGGATACCTCATTCCATCGTTAAAATAAGTTTAATGTACGTATTCGTTCCACAGCCTCTTCAAGCCGTTCTTCGGAAGTCAATAGCCCTACCCTGACGTAACCTTCGCCAAATTCACCGAATCCATTCCCTGCGGCAACAGCTACGTGGGCATGCGTTAATAAATAGTCTGCAAAACTCTCTGACGTAAAACCTTTAGGTACCTTGAGCCAGGCAAAAAACGATGCCGCAGGCGCTTTGACATCCCAGCCGATTGCCCTCAATCCCTCAATGAAAACATTCCTTCGTCCTTCGTACATCTGCACTAACTGCTCTACACAGCTCTGCGAGTCAAGCAAAGCGCTTGCCGCAGCTTCTTGTATCGCCGGGAAAAGACTCACATAAAGATGGTCTTGTAATAGTTCAAGAGCTTCTATTACACTCTTATTCCCCACTGCGAAGCCGACTCTCCACCCTGCCATATTGTATGTTTTCGATAGTGTGTATATTTCTATTCCTACATCCTTCGCTCCCTTTGCCTGGAGAAAGCTTATCGGTTTTTTTCCGTCGAATCCGATCGCACCATAAGCGAAATCGTGGACCACACAAATGGAATGCTCTTTTGCGAAGGTGACGGTTTCATCAAAGAAACTTTCAGTTGCAGAAGCACCTGTGGGATTATTCGGATAGTTCAAGAACATCATTTTGGCTTTATCAAGTACTTCTTTATGTATGTCACCGTATTTCGGAAGAAAATCATTTTCTTCTGTCAAGGGCATGAGTTCGGTCTTTGCCTGGGCTAAAACAACTCCGGAAAGATAATCCGGATAGCCTGGATCTGGAACAAGGATCGTATCACCTGGATTCAATAAACACTGCGGCAGTTCTACAAGACCTGCCTTCCCCCCGAAGAGAATCGCCACTTCACTATTCGGATCCAGCTTGACACCGTATTCTCGTTCATAAAAGACGGCGGCAGCATCTTTTAAATATTGATGCCCCCGGAATGGCGAATATTTATGATTTATCGTTTTTTCAGCGGCAGACTGCAAACTTTTCACGATATGTTCTGGCGTCGGCTGATCAGGGTTTCCCTGGCCTAAATTAATGACATCATGTCCTTGCTCCGTGATCGCATTGACTTTTGCGACTAGTGAAGCAAAAAACTGCTTGGGCAGGTCCTGAAGCTGGCCGGATTTTTCGAATTGCACCATTTATACACCTTCTCTGAAATTTCTTGAAATTCTAGTCACAAATGATATATGTTTATCATAGTCTTGTAAAGTATTTTTTACATGTGGGGGTTTTAAACGATGAAGTGGAAAATAGCTTGTATTCAAATGGATATAGCCTTCGGGCAACCGGATATCAATTTTCAGGTTGCAGAACAATGGATGGAAAAAGCGGCACGCTCAGAACCCGATATCATCATTTTACCGGAACTTTGGACAACAGGATACGACTTGACCAGGTTAAATGAGATTGCTGATCATGAGGCAGAAAAAACGATTGAATTTTTTAAAACACAGGCACAGAAACACCAGATTCACATCATAGGCGGTTCCATTGCGAAAAAAACAAGCAAGGGAATCTATAACACCATGATCATCATCGATAAACATGGAAATCTCATTAAAGAATATGATAAGCTTCACTTATTTCAGTTAATGGATGAACATCATTTCCTGCAGCCAGGAGAAAAAGATGGTTTATTTACTCTTGATGAAAAAATATGTGCTGGATTCGTTTGTTATGACATCCGTTTCCCTGAATGGCAGCGAGCCCATACCGTTCAAGGCGCCGAAGTTCTATTCGTAACGGCTGAATGGCCGAAGCCGAGACTCGATCATTGGAGAGCCTTGTTGATTAGCCGTGCCATCGAGAACCAAGCCTATGTTGTAGCCGTTAATCGTTCAGGTTCGGATGTCAATAATATATTTGCGGGTCATTCCTTGATTATTGATCCATGGGGGAATATCATAAGTGAAGCCGGAGAAGAAAACGAACTCTTGACAGGCACCCTGGACTTCAAAAAAGTTACGGAAGCCCGTAACAAAATACCTGTATTCGAAGATCGCCGCCCTGATTTTTATTAAATTACCCATTGACAAACTATTTAAAAAGTTGTTATTATTTTCCCGAAGATTAAAATTTCAGAAAACATTTACTCTTATCAAGAGCAGGCTGAGGGATAAAGGCCCTATGAAGCCCAGCAACCGACTGTAATACCATTGTGAAATGGGGCGGATTCACCGCCGGATTATAAAATCCACAGAGCACGGTGCTAATTCCACCAGAATTCATATTCTGGAAGATAAGAGGTCCGAAGCCAAAACTTCTGCCTCTTTCTATATGAAAGAGGCTTTTTTATTCTTATTTTGAATCTGGAGGGGAAAAGAATGACGCAAAACCATTCAAATTTTAAGAGATTGACAAACGAAACAGCTATAACCCTTGCAAAAAAACTTGGGTTGGTCAATGCGGATGCAAGTTTAAAATGTAAAGAAATCGGCGATGGTAACTTAAATTATGTTTTTCATATTACAGACACGCACACAAATAAAGGAATAATCATCAAACAAGCGGTCCCTTATGCCAAGGTACTTGGTGAAAGCTGGCCGCTGACATTGAAAAGGGCTGCCATTGAAGCGAATGCGCTGATTCATTTCAGAAGTTATTGCCCCGAATTCGTACCGCAAGTCTATTATTCGGATGAACAGCTTGCCATCACGGTCATGGAGGATTTATCTCACTTGAAAATCGTTAGGACAGGATTGATCGATGGCGATTCATATCCATTGCTTTCACAGCATATTGGTGAGTATGTTGCGAAGACGGCATTTTATACATCCGATTATCATTTAGAACCATCTGCGAAAAAGGAAGTGGCCCGACATTTCACGAATCCGGAACTCTGCAAAATCACTGAGGTCTTTATTTTCACGGATCCATTTTTTGAGGAACTCCCGGGAGACTTCGAGGTGGAATTGACTGATGCCGCCAAAAATATCTGGAATGATCAAGAAGTAATACTTGAGGTCGCTAAGCTGAAACAAGGCTTTGAAACCGAGCAGGAGGCCTTACTTCATGGAGATTTACATACTGGAAGTATATTTGCAAGTGAAACTGAAACAAAGGTTATTGATCCGGAATTCGCTTTTTATGGGCCCGTTGGTTTTGACCTTGGTCAATACACCGCGAACCTTCTCTTCCAGGCAGTCACACGCAATGGCGCTGGAAAGGAAGAGATTTTCACACACCTTCATGAATTTTGGAATGCCTTTGAAGAAACTTATACCGAATTATGGGAAGGTCAAAATAAAAGCCCATTCCGCCATGTGAAAGGTTATCTGCCTTACTTACTGACAAAATTCAAAAAAGATGCTTTCGGTTTTGCCGGCTGTGAACTGATTCGGCGAACCATTGGCCTTTCCCATGTTGCCGATTTAAACGTCATTGAAAATAAAGAAACAAGGTTTGCTGCCAAAACGGCAACATTGGAAATTGGTGCATTTTTAATTAAAAACCGGGAAGAATTGGATGTTCCAGCAGTCATTGAAGCATTGAAGCAACGTACACTGCCATCTTATTCAACCATTTAAAAGGAGACCTGCACATGACTACACTAGCACCCTTACCATATTCGGTACAATGGGATGATACCCATATTACATTATTAAATCAACAAGCCCTTCCTTCCATAACTGAATTTATAGAACTTCATTCTGTTGATGATGTATATGACAGCATTTTGACATTAAAAGTTCGCGGTGCCCCAGCAATTGGACTGACGGCAGCATTTGGTGTTGCTCTTGGTGCCAAACAGGAAACAACCGCTGAATTAGGGGATTTCAAGAGAAATGTAACGAGGCATATTGAAAAACTCGCCTCTTCACGGCCAACTGCAGTCAACCTTTTTTGGGCGTTAAGGAGGATGGAGAACACCTTGCATGCTGCGCAAAGCATTTCAGCTGCAAAGGAAGCACTTGTATCGGAGGCTAAAGCCATCTTTGCTGAAGATGAAGAAATGTGCAGGAAAATCGGGGAACATGGTTTATCCTTATTCACTAGAGGAGATTCCATTCTCACTCATTGCAACGCTGGGGGAATTGCCACAGCTCGGTATGGCACAGCCCTAGCTCCCTTCCACCTGGCTAAAGAAAGGGACTTTCCGCTAAAAGTGTTCGCATGTGAAACGAGGCCTGTCCTGCAAGGTGCGCGTTTGACGGCTTGGGAATTGATGCAAGCGGGGGTTGATGTCACCTTAATTTCAGATAATATGGCTGCACATACGATTCACCAGAAACAAATAAATGGAATTATCGTCGGGGCCGACAGGATTGCGGCTAATGGAGATACAGCCAATAAAATCGGGACATTGGGATTGGCCATACTAGCCAAGCACTTTGGCATCCCCTTTTATGTGGCCGCACCATCAAGCACATTCGACCTTTCTATCGAATCCGGCACATCCATCCCGATCGAAGAACGGAATGAAGCGGAAATCACCTTCATTCAAGGTGTAAGGATCGCTCCGGAAAACGTGAAGACTTTCAACCCAGCCTTTGACGTTACACCAAATCATCTTATTACGAGCATCATTACCGAAAACGGCATCATAACACCGGACTTCATTAAAAACATTCCTCATTTTGTTAATTGATCCAGGTTCCTTATTGATGATAAAAAAACGAGAAGGATTTCGTATCCCTCTCGTTTTTTAAAGATGATCATGATTATTCTTACGAGGTCTATAATACAATAATTCAAGTGAATTCGAACATATTCACTTAGTATAAGGTTGTTTTCAATAATAGATCTTATTATTTTGAAAAGAACTCCTGAAGTGCCTTTTTATTTTTAGTGTAGTCCATTTCCAAAACGGCTCCGGACTGGGGATATGTTTCATCCTTAAAGCTTCCTTCCACTGGAACCCTTAAGGTTTCGACGGTGTCCGGTGTATGGAAGACGGCTTTTGGACCCATTTCCATTATTGTTTTCAGTCCAATATCTGTATCCAGGTACGAGAGTCCTTGTTCGATGATACTAGGAAGGGCTGCCATCCCTTCGAAGGATGAGATTTGATTAATGAACGCTGTTTTTAATTGGACCATTACTTCTTGTTGACGCTCTACCCTTCCAAAATCACTTTCATCGTCATGCCTAAAACGGACATATTTCAATATTTCCTCACCATGTAAAACATTTTTACCAACACTTGCTTGAATGCTCATATCATCAATGATTTCCTGATCCACATTCACCGCTACCCCCTCAGGGGCAAGTAAATCGACCATCTTCACAAATCCCTGGAAGTCGATTACCGCTACATGATCGACCTTGATATCGAAGTTCTCCTGTATGGTTTTCTTGAGCAGTTCCCTTCCACCATAATAATAAGCGGCATTTATTTTGTTATATCCTGATTTATTCCCGGGCATTTTCACATAACTATCACGCATGATGGAAGCCAGCTTCAGTTTCTCCTGCTCAGGAAAGTATTTTGCCAGGATAATCGCATCTGATCGAGATTTTTGCTCTCCCCTTGTATCAACACCAATTAACAGAAATGTTTTCACGCTTTCCTGGTCCTCTTCTTTGGTTAGTTTTTTTTCCGTACCTGCATTTCCATTTTGTTTGGGTAAAGGGGCATAGGTGCAGCCTGCCAGAATCAAGATCAATAGATATATGAAAAATACCTTTTCTTTCATTACCTCACCTCATCGGAAAATTACCTCTATTCTCTGTCTAATATTGGAATTTTATGCATTTAACGACAAAAAGCCTGCCAACGATAATCGCTGACAGGCTTTTCGGGCATAATCATTTATTTGATTTCTTTCTTTAATACTTCTACTGCCTTTTTCACTTGTGTGTCGTTTTTAAGGATCTTCTCGCGGATGACCTGCATCAATTTCACGGTAGTATCATCTTTAATAGTCCCAGTTTCTTTAATTTTTTGTTCCTTCTGGAATGCTATGACCGCATTCGTGGTTGCTTCATCAAAGAATCCATCTATCTTTCCTGGATCATGTCCTGCTTCCTTCAGCATCTCTTCAGCTGCTTTCACTTCACTCGAAGAATCGGATGCTTTCAATTCCTTATCAGGTGAAATGTACGGAAGGCTGGCATAATCAGGAAGCTTTACATTAATATCCGGCTTGATCCCTTTTTTATGAATCCAATTGCCTTCAGGAGTCAACCATTTAGCTGCCGTATATTTGAAGTTAGATCCATCTTTAAAGTCTTGGGCAGTCTGAACTGTCCCTTTCCCAAATGACTTGACACCGATCAATGGAATGTCCGCAGACTCACTGACAGCCGCTGCAACGATTTCAGAAGCACTGGCACTTCCGTCATCAATCAACACGACTACCGGGATTTTCAGTTCTCCATCATTCTTCGATTTATAGACTTCTTTTTTCCCGCTGCGATCCTCTACTTGAAGGACCACTTTCCCATTAGGTATGAACAGGCTTGCCATTTCTATTGCTTGGTCAAGAAGTCCCCCTGGGTTTCCGCGCAAATCCAATACGAGACCCTTCATATCCTTCTTCGACATTTCTTCAAGCGCCGTTTTCAGCTCTTGGACTGTATGTTCGGAAAAACTGGTCACTTGAATTTTTGCAACTCCATCATCAAGCATTTCCGCATAAACCGTTTCAATTGGAATTGTATCCCGTTTAATTGTGAGCTCAAGCGGTTCCGACTCACCAGCTCTTGAGATGGATAAATCCACTTTCGTTCCCTTTTCGCCCCTTATTTTCAGGACAGCTTCAGAAGAGCTTAGTCCTTCAACGCTTTTACCGTCCACACTTAAAATGATATCATTCGGTTTTACCCCTGATTTTTCTGCTGGGGACCCTTTTATCGGTGAGACGACCATGATTTTTCCATCCTGCTCCTGAATTTCGGCACCGATTCCTTCAAAGGATGAAGAGATGCTCTCATGGAAACTCGATGCTTCCTTTTTATCCATATAAGCAGAGTAGGGATCATCCAATGATTTGATCATTCCATTAATTGCCCCGTCAACCAGCTTATCTTGATCAATCTCTTCATAATAGTTATCTTTTATCGTATCGTATGTAGAATACAGCTTTTCAAATTCCGAATGTTTATCCGGTGCTAATGACTCTACTTTTTCATCTCCAAAGGTCAAGGCTATTGTAGTAATCCCTGCAGTTAGAAATATGACTAAGAAAATCCCCATAATGAACGTAAACTTCTTTATTTTAATGAATTTCCCTGCCTCTTTTGGCTGTTTTTGATTTTCTTCTTCCACTGAAGCCTCACCACTTTCATTCTTCATGACGATATAAACGATTTCATTCCTATTTTATCAGCTTTCATGCCAATCGAAAAATAATAGTTATCAAAAATAACAACTTATGACCATATGTATTTTTTTACCGCTTCGCAAACGTTAATATAGAGAAAGCTCCAAGGGCAACAGCTATCTCCTGACATTACAACAATACGGATACCAAGGAATAACTGAGCCTGTATCCCGACTGTCATTCTACAGCATCACTTATTCCTGGTAACCCGCCTGACATTTACATCCGATTATCAATCCTTGATAGCTGCTTCCAATGCCACCTCAACCATTTCGTTAAAAGTTGACTGGCGCTCATCCGACGTCGTTTCTTCACCGGTTAAAATGTGATCGGAAATGGTTAATACAGATAAAGCTTGGCGGCCAAATTTAGCGGCAAGCGTGTATAGGGCAGCTGATTCCATTTCTATTGCAAGTATTTGGTATTTTGCCCATTTTTCCAATTCACTATTATCGTTATAAAACTGATCGGCCGTAAATACATTACCGACCTTCAATTGCAAGCCTTTAGCCGTACCGGCGTCATACGCTTTTCTTAGTAATTCGAAATCAGCGGTTGGGGCAAAGTCCACCCCACCGAAAGTCATGCGGTTCATTTGGGAATCGGTGGAAGCACTCATGGCAAGGATCACATCCCTGACTTTTACATCTTTTTGAATCGCTCCTGCAGTTCCCACACGAATCAGCTTCTGGACATTATAGCTATTCATCAATTCATTCACGTAAATGGAAATGGATGGAACCCCCATGCCTGTACCTTGTACAGAAATTCGTTTCCCTTTATATGTCCCTGTATATCCAAACATGTTACGAACTTCATTATAAAGTTTAGCATCCTCTAAAAATGTTTCAGCAATATATTTTGCACGCAACGGGTCCCCTGGTAGTAAGACCGTTTCCGCAATTTCATTTTCTTTTGCACCAATATGTACGCTCATACGACTATGTCCTCCTTAACTTGTGGTTGAAATGATATTCAAAAACTACTATACCATATCAACCACAAGTTAGGAAAATTGAACCTTATCCTAGAACTTGAAAAACTGGAAATCACGAAAAGACTTTTGGCACCCTTACTCTAAACCGCAAACAAAACGGCGGTGGTCCGCCGTCTTTTTTTAAATCGTTAATAAAATTAAGGGAAAGGAAGCTGCTAACCGTCTTATGACAGGTTACTCATCGACTTCTTCATCAATTATGCATTTTTCAAGAAGATATTCGAATGTGATGTCAGCAAGATCTTCAACTTCAGCTTCTGTTGGAAGATAGCCCCGTCTTATTAATTCTTGAAAAAAGAATTCCGCTATCTCTTCTGTATCAATAAAAACCTCAATTTCTCGCAAATCATCGCCCCCTTATTTAAAGGTCTATGAATGTGTAGAGACAAATATACCAGTAAGGCATCCCATAATGGAAAATCATATGAAGGGCCTATAGTCATCATGGTCCATTTCTTTTCAATTTGAATGGAAGCTTCTATAGGGAATTTGGAAATTGCCCTTTAAAAAGTTTGGGATACCTTTCACTTCGTTTGCTTCTTTTTATGATCTGGATAAATTTCCTCTGCCGCTTTTTCAATTTTCGCTAGGGCAATCTTCATGATATGGCGGTATTCATCATCTCCAAAATGTTCGTAGAGCTTACAATAATCATTATATAAATCTAACAGTCCATCAATCATTTCCTTTTTTTCATTTTTTGTCATTGTCATATCTCGCTCACCTTTACCAGGGTTGTTTTGTTTAGAAATGATAGCAAGCTCATTTTTCTTTTTAGGAAGCAGCAGACCCAACTTTTTTATAATTCCATCTGCACGTTTAGCATCGGCTATCAAAGTCAGTTCTTCTTCATGCGCTTCAAGCCATTCACCATCCGAGATTCTTGATAACTCATAGATTACATCCTCCCAGGCATTTTCCTTATAGCGCCAAATTTCCGTTCGATAGCCAATAATCTTGAAATAATCCTGTTCATATCCATCCACTTGGACCAAGTCACCTAATAAATATTTATATTCAATATCGATTTGTTCTTTTGGATAAAGGATTTCTCCTTCATATTCATTTATCGATTGCAATGTTTTTTCGATATAAAGACCTTCACTATAGTTCACTTCATACACATAAGCACCATCGAGAAATTTTACATCGGTTATATTCCCGACTGTCCCATACATTGTTATTACGACTGTATCGCCTAATTTAAATTTCGGCTGTTTTTTTTTGCCCATAAGAGACATCCCCCAATATGGTCCTTATCGTTTGATTAGTAAATTATATGCACAAACAAACATGGAGGTTAATGGAAATGAGAGGGCATTTTGCTCATTTAACTAAGTAACCGGCCCATTTATTAAAGGGCACTGCAACCAAACAAAAACCGCCTCATTTAATGAGACGGTTCGTAGTGGGAATGATGAGAGTCACTTTCGTTCCTTCGTCGCGGACGCTCTCCATTTGGAATTTACCTTTTAATTCCTCCATTATCTGAATGCACGTCGCCACACCTAATCCGTTACCATCCGGTTTGGTGGTATAAAAGGGCATACCGATATTTTTTAAATCCTCGGGACTGATGCCTTTTCCATCATCACTGATCACTAATTTTACATATTGGGACATGGAAGTATGTTGCAGTTCAATCTGCCCCATTGCTTCAATGGCTTCACAAGAATTATTCAAGACATTCAAGAGAACCTGCCTTAACCGATTTCTGTCTGAATAAACAAAGACGGAGTGTGTCACCTCATTAATTATTCTTACATGATAACTCGGATTTGAGGGGGTATAGGTATCTATAATTTCTTCAAGGAAATCCTTTAAATCGAATTTCTCCCATTCCAGTTGATGCGGTTTTGCCAAATCAAGAAGTTGTGTCACGAATGCATTGACCCGATCTACTTCATGAAGCATGACATCACTATATTTTTCTATTAATGTTTTATCATGATCTTGGCTCTTCATTAATTGGAAAAAGCCCTTTATTGTCGTCAACGGGTTCCTGATTTCATGGGCGACACCGGCAGCAAGCTGGCCAACATATTTCAATTTTTCCGTACGGACGATTTCCTTCTCACGTTCTTCTATCGTTTCCATCATTCTTAGAAAGGCAAGGTTCAATTTTTCCATTTCCTCGAAGCTTCTTTTGTCGGATATGATGAATTCCTTTCCCCCTATGAAATCCTCTGTCGCTTCGACAAGTTCTTGAACTGGCCGTACGAGGGTCTTTGTTAGTAAATAGACAGCCAGAATGATAGAAACAAAAACGATGCTGTAGATTGTCAGGTACCGTGTTAATAGGTCATTCAAAGGTTGAAACACCTGTTTCTTATCAGCCCCCACAACAACAAACCATTTATTCTCCGTTTCTGCAATCGTATGGACAGGCTGGATGGAATATATTTTTTCCCCATTCTCTGCACTGTACAAATCATCCGATAACGAAGCTTCCATCAGCTTACCTTTAGTTAATCCCATTTCTTTCAAGGCAGAATCCTGCATGACGCCATGCGGGTCCTTTTTCGAAATCATGATGCCTTCTTGATTGATCATGAAAAAGTTCACTGGGTATTTATCGCTAATTTCATTAGCCTTCTTCTCCATCATCTCCCAAAGCCCTTCCAACCGGAAAGCTGGGGATACGACACCGATCATTTTCCCTGCATCATCATATACCGGCGCACTTAGAACCATTATGGGTTTTGAAAAAGTCCGGGTTTTATAAACGTCAGAAAGGAATTCATGACCTTCTATGGCCTCTTTGAACCATATTCTCTTCGAGAGGTTGTCCCCGATCATTTTATTTGATGTATCTGCAATGACATTGCCTTCCATATCCAAATGCAAGACACCATAATAATTACCTTTTGCATCGATAAACTTTTTTAGTTCATCTGATTTCTCTTCTTTTGAATAGCCAGGATTGATGATTAACGAATTTGCACTCATAAACTTCACATCACTGATTCGTTCGTTCAAATAGTTGTATGTTTCATTTACAATATTCAGTGAACCTGCATTCAGGGCATTTTTTGCTTCCTTCTCCAGAAGGGATCGTTGTGATCCATAGGATATGATTCCCAATATCAGAAGAGGAACACTTGCAATAAGTAAAGAGTAAAGCAAAATTCGGGTTTGAAGGCTTTTAAGCATCCTTCCGATCCTCCCTATTCCTGATCTCCCAATATGAGCCCTTCTTCTATTTGGACATACTGTTCCCACGCTTGATCGAATACTGACATACTTTCGAGATAGTCTGCATTCAATTCTAAATAACTGCTCAGTTCATTATAATCAGTCGATTGTTTTGGGAAGCCATGGTCCTCATAGGCATGATTGGCAAATTTAGTGATTGCATCAATTTCCTTCGGTTGTCGAAATTTCATTAAATATAAATAAAATGGTCTCATGATGTCGAGCCCCCCTAAAATAACTATGATTTCTGCTTTAATATATCGGAAACTTTCGCTTCCGTCTACTTTTTTTAAAATCAATTTGGTTTTTTCTTCCTCATTTTAAGAAATCCACGATTTTTCAACACAAAATGCATTCGTTATATTTCGGAATTACACTAAAATATCGTACTCATTCCATATTTATTACATCCTTTTAAAGAATTTTTTTACTTTTAACGACTTAGTTCTTCATGATTCGATAAAGGAAACGAAGTGCTTCAATCTTGTTTAACCTATACACAGGTCCCATAATAAATACGCTAAGCATGTTCTGTCATGCCGCTTGAAGGATGGGGGAATTTCTACAAAACCTCATTATCCAATTTACCCGCAGGCTTTCATTATGCAAAAGGGAAAATCCCCTTCATCTAAGATAGAAATAGTGGTTTACACTGTTCAGTCTAAAATGAGGGGATTTATTCATTTATGGAAAAGTAATACACCCTGCCACTAAAAGTCAAAGTAATTACGTTTCAACAGTCTTTTCATGTTCATTAACTCACTGTACTTCGTTTGTTTTTCAAGCTGTTTCGAATCAATAACTCCAACCCCAGACCATACATAGTATTGTACCGAAGACAGTAATTAGAGCTAGGAATATAGCGCAATATAGAGTCATAAAAATTGATTTGCTATCATCAGTTTCACGAGCATGCATAAACACAACTAGTTGAACAGCTGCTTGTATGAATGCTGTCAATATAAAAATCGTCATGCCTGTTACTTTTGACATACTGAAGAAGTAAACCAAAAGAGCTACAAACGTCAAAATCAATGAAAATACAAAACCCCATACTTGTTTAGCCGGGAATAATTCCTTCATGTTTATGTCATTCCTTTCATGTAGATAAAGGTGAAGATGAATATCCAAACGATATCTAAGAAATGCCAGTAAAGAGAGAAAATGAAGGATTTATTGGCTGTTTCAGGTGTCAACCCACGTTTTTTCACTTGAAGGATAATAAATAACCCCCAGAAAAGTCCTAATGTAACATGTGCTCCATGTGTCCCTAATGTTGTAAAGAGCATCGATGTAAATGCACTAGTTTGCAGTGTAGCTCCTTCGCGATAATAGGTAATGAACTCAGTAATTTCAAATCCTAAGAATCCTAATCCAAGAAGGAGAGTGATTACGAAGAATGTCAACATGGCTTTCTTGTTGCCGAGTCGCATGGCATGAATTCCAAGCCCGATGACAAAACTGCTTGTTAAGAGCAAGAATGTTTCAGCAAGTACTGGAGTGATTTCAAAAATTTCTGCTCCAGTAGGACCGTTACCCGTACGATCAACTAATGTAAAATATGATGCAAAGAGTGTTGCAAAAAGCATAATTTCGGCTCCAAGGAAAATCCAGAAGCCTAAAATATTTAGGCGATTTTGTTCCGTACTATATTCAAGAGGTTGCGAGTGATCTATTTCCATTTATTAACACCCCCGAATTTTGCTTCTGTCTCTTTAATTTCTTCTACAGAAATGTAATGCCCATGATCTATTTCGAATGAACGATGAGCCATGCAAACAAAGATACCGATTAACCCAATAATCGCAAGAAACCATATGCTGAATACTAAAGCAAATCCAAAGACAAAGAAGATACAGGACATGATAAACGGTACGCCGCTGTTATTGGGCATATGAATTTTTTCATAGTCACCCTTGAATAATTCATGACCTTTATATTTAGCATCCCAAAACGTTTCCCTTGAGTTCACTTGTGGAATAATAGCAAAGTTATATTCTGGTACTGGATTATGAGTAGCCCATTCAAGGGAACGTGCATCCCACGGATCATCACCAACAACATCTCTTGGAGCATGGCGAATGCTATAGTAAATCGTATATACGATTAATACAAAGCTGATTGCCATAAAAGCTGCTCCGATAAACGAAATCATATTCAATGGTCCAAATCCAGTCGATTCAGAGTATGTGTATATACGACGTGCTTGACCATCTAAACCAGTGATATACATAGGGAAGAATGCTAAGCAAAAACCAATGGTTAGAAACCAGAACGCCCATTTCCCAATCCTTTCATTCAACATGAAACCAAACATTTTCGGCCAGTAGTAAGTTCCGGCACCAAGCACAGCAAATACTACACCCGGAATAATGACATTGTGGAAATGAGCTACTAAAAACATTGTATTATGGTATTGATAATCCGCCGCTGACATCGCAAGCATAACACCGGTAACTCCACCGATTGTGAAGAGAGGTATGAAACCTATTGAATAAAGCATTGGTACGGTAAATCTGATTCTACCTTTCCACATCGTGAACAACCAGTTAAAGATCTTGA
Organism: Bacillus sp. B4EP4a; assembly: GCF_006680105.1. Lineage (NCBI taxonomy): Bacteria > Bacillati > Bacillota > Bacilli > Caryophanales > Bacillaceae > Bacillus > Bacillus sp. B4EP4a. The sequence goes on along the minus strand of NZ_VHIK01000047.1, from coordinate 71,589 downwards.
TTCCAGTCGGAATAGCAATTACCATCGTTGTAATCGAGAAAATACTATTAACATATGCTGCTTGCCCCATTGTAAAGAAATGGTGCGTCCAAACGAAGAATGAATATATAGAGATAAATACCATTGAAGCAACCATTGATCGATAGCCATATAGGTTACGTCGTGAAAAGGTTGGGATAATCTCACTGAAAAGACCAAATGCAGGCAAGATTAAGATATATACTTCAGGATGTCCCCAAACCCAGAACAGGTTAGCCCAAAGCATATCCATACCGCCATCAGTCATTGTGAAAAACTTGGTTGCGAATAGTCGATCCATTGTTCCCATGATCAGCGCCACTGTTAATACAGGGAATGCGAAAATGATAATAATGCTTGTGACTAAAGCAGACCATGTAAACATTGGCATTTTCATTAATGTCATACCGGGTGCTCTCATTTTAAGAATAGTCGTCAAAAAGTTAATCCCCGTCATTAATGTACCTATTCCGGCTATCTGAATACCAATCATATAATAATTCGTTCCAACATGCGGGCTAAATTCATTACCTGCAAGCGGGAAATAAGATGACCACCCTGCATCAGGCGAACCACCAATTACAAAAGAGATGTTGAATAGCATCGCACCCATAAAAAATAACCAGAAACTTATGGCATTTAGACGTGGGAATGCTACATCTCGGGCTCCAATTTGTAATGGCACTACGAAATTCATTAAGGCCATAATGTACGGCATCGCCATAAAGAGAATCATCACAACCCCGTGTGTTGAAAAAATTTCATTATAGTGCTGTGAATCTAATAATTTATTATCCGGTACGGCAAGTTGCGCACGCATCATCACAGCATCTACCCCACCACGAAACAGCATCAACAAAGCAGATATTAAATACATAATACCTATTCTTTTATGATCGACTGTTGTTAGCCAGCCACTCCATAAATAAAACCATTTTTTAAAGTGGGTTATACCAACAATGATCAAGAGAACAGTAACACCAATGGCCACCATTGATGAGTAAATGACGGGACTAGGATTAGGTATAAGAAATCTAGAGAAAAAACCCATACTTTTGTGTTTCCTTTCTGAACATATTTTTCTTGAGATAGACTAAGAAATTATTCATGATTGTGTGCTGATTTTTCCTTACTATTACTTGACTTATGATCATGCTCCATATGTTCACCTTTTGAATTCGCGTTAGAGTCACTTGAGCCATGATGATGTCCAGCATTTTCACCTTCTGGAGCTGGTGAGAAGTCTAAATGGGTTCCAGTGAACGTTAACTGTCCCTCATGACCCGGTTTTAATAATTCATTGAATCTTACTTCAGTAATAGGTTTCGCAGTGTCTTTAACTTCCTTTACCCATTCATCAAACTTATCTTGAGACATCGCTTCGACGTGGAACGTATTTTCAGCGAATCCTTTCCCACTAAAGTTTGCATTTCGTCCCATCATTTCCCCTGATTCGTCCGCTGCTAAGTGTAATGTGGTCACCATGTTAGACATGGCATATTTTTGACCGCCAAGTTGTGGAATCCAGAAACTCGTGATAGGCCCGAATGAATAAAGTTTAAATTCAAGTGGTCGATTTGTTGGAATATACAAGTAGTTTACTGTCTCGATATCGTTTTCTGTATAACTAAAATGCCACTTCCAGTCAGATGACGAAGCGTAAATAACTAATGGATCTTGACCTTTGTACCCTTCCGGAGTGGCTTCCACTTTATTATTGGAAATTACAGAAACAACGGAGAAGAAAATGACGATTAAAATTGGCACCCCAACAATAATCGTTTCAACAACATGATTCCCTTCAATGTAGGGTGGTTCATAATCTTTAGGTAGTTTAGAGTCACGGTATTTCGTTAACACAAAGACTAAAATGGCACAAACAACAATAACAATAACCGCCATGATCGCAATTGATAGCCAAATCACATTGGCTTGCGTTTGGGCTTGAGGTCCTTTAGGATCTAAGACCGCTAATGATTCACAGCCAGAAAGCACATTAACTATGGTAGAAAGAATAGCTAATAAAACCCATTTTATTTTCATATATGTATCCTTTCTTTTAAGATTTCATTTCTAAGTTATCCCAAATAATGTTTATCGATGATGGTAATTTCTAACATAGACACTTTAAGGCGTGATAAAAATGCATGAATTCATTTGAGGGCATGTTCATGTTCAGAGAAACAGGTAATCTAAATACCTACTTGCTTTGAAAAGGAATTTGAATATGTGAGGAGATACTGCATGGATATTTTTATTCATAGTGGTCAAAGTAAAGGGAGTGAGTGAAGATGAAAATTTAAAATGGTGGCAATTGTCCTTAATAGGTGTTGGCTGCACGATTGGTACTGGATTTTTTCTTGGATCGGCCATTGGTATATAAATAACAGGCCCTTCAATTGTCCTTTCCTTTATTTTAGCAGCTATTGGAACCTATATTGTATACAGCCTATTAGCTAAAATGACGGCTGAAGATCCTCAAGATGGATCTTTCTGCTACTATGTTAACAAAGCTTATGGGCGTTGGGCCGGATTAAGCTGCGGCTGGAACTATTGGAGTTCAAACATCCTGATTATGGGTGGCCAATTAACGGCTCATCGATCTTATCAAGATTTTGGTTTCCAAATGTTTCTCTTTGGCTCTTTGCAGCTGGATACGCCATTCTCACGATTATTGTCGTTTTAACCGGCAATGAGGGTTTTGATAAAGTAGAGAATTTACTGGCCGTTATCAAAACGGCGGCTATTGTTATATTTATTATTCTTGCAGCGGCTGCCGTGTTCGGATGGATTCACGGGGATGTAAAACATGCTGGTTTTCCTAATTCAGTCAATGAACTATTTCCCGAAGGTTGGAAAGGTATTTGGTCTTCCTTAATCTATGCCTTTTACGCTTATGGAGGAATAGAAGTAATTGGACTTATGGCCATGAGACTTAAAAAAGAAAGAAGATGCTCCCAAAGCGGGAATCATAATGTTAATAGTACTAGTGGTGATTTATATCATTTCACTCGGACTTGCAGTTTATATGACTGCACATAGGGAGTTTAATGAAAAGGAAAGTCCTTTTGTAACGGCACTAGATAAATATCATTTTTCTTTTTTCCACATGTATTTAATGCAACTATTATCTTAGCTGGTTTTTCAACGATGACCGTTTCATTATTTCAGGTAACAACACTCCTTGTGACCATCGCAGATGGCGGTGATGCTCAAGCTTTGTTCTCTAAAAAGCTAAAAAAGTTTAAGGAACTCCCTCTTCCTTCATTAAATTTACGAGTACATTACGACAGCCGCAGGTATCTTAATTTTGTTCAATTGGTCTTTCATTATTATTTCTGCTCTTCGTATTTTGAAAATAAAAATTAGTTGTTTTAACAGTGCTTTTTCATCTACCCTAATACCCATTGAAGAAATTTCAAAAGACCTCTCCAAAAGAGGCTTCCAAAATAATATATCTCAATTTACCGCTTGCTTCCTTCGGAATTCCGCGTCACCACGGAAAGCAATCGCTACTAATGCCTTCACCGTTCGAGATGTACACCCTATAGACCGCACCGCCGGGCGCACAGAAAAACCTCACCAAAAAAAAGTAGATGAGGCAACTTCTAATTATTTTGTTATTTCCCAAAATCAAAATAATTCCGCTTTAACACCCGCTTCATCTTCAATAACTCGTCATACGTCGTCTGTTTCCCTAACTGTTTCGAATCAATTAAAAATAACTGATCTTCAATTTCTTTTACAATTTCATCACTCTGAAAAAGAGCTTTACAATTCTCGCAATGGGAAGATGGAGTTTCAGTAATTTCAACGGCTCGCGTCCCATCTGGTAATTCCCAATAGACCGTACCAGTTACCGATGAAAGTTTTCCTAACTCACACCATGGACAAGTTTCCATGCTATTCATCCCCTTTTGGAGTACTCTTCTTTTGTTGTGCCTGGAATTTCTTTTCTTTTAATTGATCTCGCTTTTCACGTTGATTTTTTAATGAAGCATGCTCCGGGTTGGTAACGTAATTTTCACGGCGATTCATTCGCTTCAGCCCTTCTGGCACTAAATTGAATTGCTTGTCGTTCATCAAACCAGCTATTCCTATATCTGACCGTTTTTCTTCCATATCAGGATATACCCCTTTGAAATAATCATCAGCAAGTCCTGGTGCGTAATTCTCAGGTTCGGGATATGTTGTAATCACTCCTTCAAAATTACGAAGCACTGTTTTTGTCGGTGATTGTGAAAGAATATAATTCGGTTGCAGTGTGATTTTCCCGCCACCCCCTGGTGCATCTACAACAAATGTCGGTACAGCATACCCGGATGTATGGCCTCGCAGCCCCTCGATGATTTCAATCCCTTTTGAAATGGGAGCCCTGAAATGACCGATGCCTTCCGAGAGATCGCATTGATAAATATAGTAAGGGCGGACACGGATCTTAACAAGATCATGCATCAGCTTTTTCATGATTGCGACACTGTCATTTATCCCCGCTAAAATAACTGCCTGGTTGCCCACAGGTACACCTGCATCGGTAAGCATCTCACATGCTTTCTTTGACTCCTCGGTAATTTCTATCGAGGTATTGAAATGAGTATTCAGCCAAACTGGATGATATTTTTTTAAAATGGCACATAAATTTTCAGTGATTCTTTGAGGAAAAACAACCGGAGCCCGCGTACCTATCCTGATTATTTCAACATGAGGAATTTCCCTTAAGTTTTTGAGGATATATTCAAGGATCGTGTCATTGATCAATAATCCGTCCCCGCCGGAAATAAGGACATCCCGAACTGCCGGCGTGTCACGTATATAACCGATTGCTGCGTCCAATTGTTTTTTTGGCACGCCCATGCCAATTTGGCCTGAAAAGCGTCTTCGCGTACAATAACGGCAGTACATGGAGCATTGATTCGTCACCAAAAAAAGAACGCGATCCGGATATCTATGGGTCAGTCCCGGTACAGGGGAGTCCTCATCCTCATGAAGGGGGTCTTCCATGTCATATTTGGTTTTATGCATTTCTTCCGAGATTGGGACCGATTGCATTCTGATTGGACACCTTGGGTCATCTTTATTCATTAAAGAAGCATAGTAAGGGGTGATATTCAATGGAATGGTTTTTGTGGAAATCCTCACACCTTCCTCTTCATCCGGAGTCAGGTTTATCACTTTTTTCAAATCATCAACAGTTCGGATCGTATTCGTAAGCTGCCAAAGCCAGTTGTTCCATTGTTCTTCGGTTACATCTTTCCATAGCTCTATATCTTTCCAGTTGCGATCTGGCTTATATAAGTCAAATAACATGGTTATACCTCCTGAGTTATGATAGTAGTATTAAATGCAAGAAGGGTGCCAAAATGACCTAAAAATTCGAGTGCCCATAAAAAAAACCGGACTGCTGGCTGCATCCGGATTTTTTCATTCAAATATGTTTTTTTATTTTATATTGCAAGGTCTGTCTTGGAATTTGCAATAGCTTCGATGCCTGGAAAACGTTACCCTTCGTTTGTAGAAGGGCCTCGGTAATCAATTTTGTTTCCATCTCAATCATGGCCTCACGAAGCGGAAGTATTTTTTCTGATGAGGTGGGCTTTTTTAAAAATTGGGGCAAATCTTCAAGATTCAAAACATCATTCTCCGTATGGTTCATCATGAATTCTATCGTATGTTTAAGCTCCCTGACGTTTCCAGGCCAATGATATTTCCGAAAAAAAACCTTAGTCTTCTCATCCATGCCTTTTATCGACAGTCCTAATTTACTGTTAAATATTGATATGAAATGTTCAGAAAGAAGCTCTATATCATCAATCCGCTCCCTTAACGGAGGCAGCTCGTAGCTCAATACGTTCAATCGGTAAAATAAATCCGGCCTTAGCCTGTTTTCCGATACCGCCTTTTTCGGATCTATATTCATCGCTGCCATGATCCTGACATCCACCTGTACACTCTTTGTGCCGCCTATCCTCCTGATGAACCCATCTTCAAGTACACGCAGAAGCTTTGCCTGCAAGTCAATCGGCATCGATTGCAATTCATCCAAAAACAAGGTTCCGCCGTTGGCTAATTCAAACAATCCCTGACGTTCCACAGCACCAGTGTAGCTTCCTTTTGCCGTACCGAATAGAAGCGATTCCAATAAACTTTCTGGTAGGGCAGCACAATTTTGCGCGATGAAAGGTTCTTTACCTCGGCTCGAATCCTGGTGGATGCTTTGAACAAAAAGCTCTTTTCCTACACCGCTTTCCCCATAAACCAATACCGATGAGGAGGAGCGGGCAGCCTTTTTCCCTTGTGATATCAAACCTTTAAACTCACTATCATTTGTCAGGATTTCCGTGAAAGAATACAATCCGCCGTTCGCAGGCGTTTTCCTTTCAGGACTTTTGATCGTCTTGAGCGAGCTTTCCAGATCAGCTAACCTTTCAGATAATTGCTTCAAGCTTGAATAATCCTTGGCAATTTCAATTGCACCTATCATAAACCCATCAACATATATGGGAAGTGTCGTATTTAGCGTCTCAATGATTCGCCCATGTGCATTTACATACGATTGACTATAGTTGTAGATTGGTTTTTCAGATTTAATGACCCGGAGTAAGGTTGATGATTTATGATTCAAAGATGGAAAGGCTTCAAGCAACGGTTTCCCAAGCACCTCACTTCTTTTCATCCCATCATGATTGGCCGCCACTCCGTTATAAAAGATGGTCTGTCCTTTTGGATCTATCACATGAATGCCTTCATCAATGGTTTCTAATATCGCTTCCAACACTTCACTTGTATTAAAAAATTCACTTGGCAAGATATCCCTCCTCAAGACCTTCTTGCTAAATGTATATGAGGAAATGCCAAAAACTTGTCATCAACCGCCTAAAAATGAGCATTCAAGTTAAATTTTTCACCCAAAGATTCATATCTTCCAGTTTATCAAAGATATAACAATTATTGGCCAAACGTCCGCGGTACGAGTAACCATGCTGATGCAATGCAGCATTCATGCCGAATGAGAGCGACCGGGCAATCGAATAGATACAATAAATGCCCTGTGAAATAAGATAGTCTTCAAGCGAGGAAATCAAGTGTTTCATCAAGCCGTACTGCCGATGTTCTGGCATTGTCGCACAATCGGTTATTTCTGCATTATGGTAAAAGGAATTAATTTCTGCGGAAGCAGCACTGACGATCCTCTCTTCATGGACATAAATATAAAAAACCGTTCCCATTTCCATGCACTTTTTCACATATACCGGATCATTCATCGGTGTGGGATACACTTCGAATACCTTACCATACAATTGGGCCAGCTGAAGTGCATCGGTAACTTCTGCTTTACGGCCTTGATAAGCTGACGGCGGATCATCTAGTCCGGATTTTGTCGGCAGTCTCTGAACATCGTTAAGGATTTGATCTTCCTTCTCCCATTCTGCACTGTTGCGCCTTTCATTCCGGTTATATTTAACAAGGAAGAAACAATCGCTTCCCAAGAAGAATTTATCGATGCTTCCTTCATATAGAAAGCCTTGAGAAAGCAATGCCATAACGTTTTCCCTGCGTGACTTGAAGATGATTTTTTCTGCTGATATGCCTTTAGCCACCTTCAAAGATTCCTCCACGCAATCTTGAAAATGACCTAGATAATCATCAACCCTGATTCGCTTATTAAAATGATCGATCGTAATATGTATGGTGCATCTTGGCTTTTGAATTCTTTTTTCAATGATTCCAGCCTCCATTTGTCCGCTCCTTTCACATCTTCGAAAATGTGTTGCGAAAGGCCTGACCCTACCTGGAATCAGACCTTGGTAAAAATGATTATTCCTGGTCCACCCCACACCATTCAATAATGGTCAATGCGATGATTTTCGCAACCTCCATCATTTTATCGACCTCTATATATTCGTTCGAATCATGGGCCATCTTCGTTTCCCCTGGTCCAAACACAACTACGGGGGTAGAGCCAACCGATGATAGATACCCTCCATCCGTCGCCCAAGGGGACGCTTCGACAAGCGGTTCTTCCCCTACCACTTTTTCATAGTATGTGCCAATTGTCTTCATTAGCGGGTGATTTATTTCGAGATTGCCAGGCAGCCACCTGGCCCCAAACCATTCTAATTCAATAGGTTTTTCTTCGAACCATGCATCACTCCGGTTTAAAGCATCTATTCGCTCCTTCAGCGATTTTTGTGCCTCTTCCATGGTTTCTGTCGGGGCGATGCCGAATCTACCTTCTAGAACGGCTGTATCCGGCACAGAGGAAGGCCAATTCCCGCTTTGAATGCTACCTATGTTGATTGGAATCGGGATAGGGACATTTTTATAGAGTGGATGACGGAGTGACTCATTCCGTTCTTGTTCAAGCAACTTGATTTCTTTCATTACACCAACCGCTTTATCTATTGCACTGACTCCTTCATACCTCGTGCCTCCATGTGCAGACTTGCCTTTTATTCTCAGTCGAAACCACATCGAACCTTGCTGTAAAGGGAATAGTTTCATATTTGTAGGCTCCGGAATGATTGCACCATCAGCTTTGTACCCCCGTAAGACTGCCGCAAGTGTGCCGGCACCACCGCTTTCTTCTTCAATCACACTCTGGAATATCACATCTCCCTTCAATTTGATTCCAGATTCGACGATCGCTTCGATGGCCAGTAATAAGGATACATTGCCGCCTTTCATATCCGTCGTTCCCCGCCCGAAGACTTTCCCGTCTATCAACTTGCCGCTATACGGATCATCGTGCCATGCTGCATGATCTCCTTCAGGAACTACATCAATATGTCCGTTTAAAATAAGGGATTTCCCCTTGCCTGTTCCTCTTTTAATAGCCACAAGGTTCGGATTACCTTTAAAATCCCTTCGGTCGCAATAAAAATGGGGATGTTTTCTTAATTGTTCATCCCCGATCTCCCAAAGATCTATTTCTAGTCCAAGTTGTCTGCACTTCTCGACCACTATGGCTTGTGCACTTCCTTCTTGCCCCCTTTTGCTCGGTTCCTGAACCAGTTTCTGCAAAAGCTGAACCCCATTCATCCGATGTTCATTCAACCATGTACTTATTTTTTCCTCATACATATCCATTCTCCTCTCTCATTCTTTTAAATTATGGATGTTTTCAGAGACGGTAAACGAGGCTTCGGTCCGATTGCTGATTTCCTGAATGCTGGACGTATCAAATACATCAGTTAATAGGAGGCCCTCCGAAGTTACGGAAAACACGCCTAATTCGGTGATGATCATATGTACGCATTTTTTGGCAGTTAACGGCAACGTACATTTTTTGACTAATTTAGACATGCCCGCTTTATCGTTATGTTCCATCAAGACAATGACCTTTTTTGCCTTCGCAGCCAGTTCCATTGCACCGCCCATGCCTGGCACCCGCTTTCCCGGGACAATCCAATTAGCGAGATCCCCCGCTTGACTTACTTGAAGGGCTCCTAGAATCGTGATATCCACCCTGCCTCGCCGTATCATCCCAAATGCAACAGTACTGTCGCAGTAAGAAGCCCCGGCTCTAATGGTGATCGGCAGTCCCCCAGCATTGCAAAGATGCGCATCTTCCTTCCCCATTTCAGGAGTACTGCCAATTCCCACGAGGCCATTTTCTGCATGAAACATAACTTTATGATCATTCAAAAGATGATTCGGTACAAGTGATGGAATGCCAATTCCCAAATTGACCAGCATCCCATCGCTTATTTCTGCTGCTGCCCGTTTCGCTATTCTGTTTCTATCTCCGGTTCCCAAACCCATTTCCAATCGACTCCTTTTGATGGAATGATATAATCCACAAAGGCACCGGGTACAATGATGTCCTCTGGATCCAAAGTGCCAAGCGGAACGATTTGCATGGCTTCGACTATAGTGATTTGACCGGCCGCAGCAACGATTGGATTCGTGTTCCTGGCACTTTTATCAAATATAAGATTTCCATAAGGATCTGCCATTTCTGCGTAAACAATGGCGATATCCGCAGTTAATGCCGGTTCCACCAGATAATTTTTCTTACCTAGCTTTACGGTTTGCTTGCCGTCCCGGACGATACCAGCCTCAATTCCAATATCAGTCAATATCCCGCCGAGTCCCATCCCTCCGGCCCGGATGCGTTCGACAAGTGTCCCTTGGGGAGAGAACTCCACTTCGAGTTCTCCATTGTTCATTAATAGTCCTGCATTTGGATTGGAACCGATATGGGAAACGATGACTTTTTTCGCACGGCGTTGGGTGACCAGTTTTCCGATTCCGATATCGGGGAAACCTGTATCGTTCCCAATCAAGGTTAAATCCTTAATACCTGATTCCAAAATCAGATTGATCAATCCCGGAGGCGTCCCTATGCCACCGAATCCCCCAAACAGGATGGACTGTTTATCTTTAAAGTGATGGCGGACATCCTCCAAACAACAAATCTTCTGGAATGTATTTTCCACCACTATGACTCACTTCCTTGTTGTGATGCCCGTTTACCTATCAATTCATTAAATTGCCAAAAAGTTATATCGACCCTCATTAACAATTCAGCACACTCCACTTCCGATATCGTTAACGGCGGGGAGATGATGATCGCTGCCCCTGTTACACCGTCAAGGCCTGCAGCTGCGGGATAAAGAAGTATTCCATTCCTCATTCCCAATTCAATGATTTCATTAGTCACGTCTGCCTCCTTCGGAAATGGAGCCTTCGTTGCTTTATCCTGGACAAATTCGATGCCAATCAATAAACCTCTCCCGCGTATATCTCCGATAAAGGAATACTTCCCTGCCAACTTTTTCAGGCCCCTAATCAGGTAATTCCCTCTGTCGGCTGATTTTTCGACAAGTTCATTCCTTTCGACATATTCTAAAACGGCCAAAGATACCGCACACGATAACGGATTTGCACTTAGAGTATGGCCTCCTATAATTGACTTCGAGCCTTTCATTATGGGCTCCATCACGTTTTTGGTCATTACTGCGGCCGCTATCGGTGTATACCCCCCGCTCATACCTTTACCGAATGTTACAATATCAGGATCCACATCCCAATATTCGGAAGCAAGCATCTTACCTGTGCGTCCAAATCCGGTCATTACTTCATCCGCAATGAATAAAATATCATTCTCTTCGCAGATTTTCTTGAGTTTTCGAAAATAACCATCAGGAGGAACAATGGCCCCTCCGGCTGCGCCGATAACAGGTTCTGCAATGAAAGCCGCTATATTTTCACTGCCAATACGCCGGATTGATGCTTCCAATTCCGAAGCACAGGACATTCCGCATGTATGTGGATCAAGTTGAAGTGGACATCGGTAACAATATGGAGGAGATACAGAAGGATATGATTCAAGCATAGGAGTAAATCTTTCCCGGCGAATCGGATGTCCAGACATTGAAAGAGCTCCCATCGTGATGCCATGGTAGCTCATCCATCTCGATATGATTTTCTGTTTCTTCGGCTTCCCTTTTTCCTGCCAATGCTGAATGGCAATTTTCAATGCCGTTTCAGTCGCTTCGGAGCCGCTGTTTACAAAAAAGCTGTATGTCAGTTCCCCTTTGGTCAATTCTGCAATTTTTCCGGCAAGTTTCTCTGCAGCATCGCTGGTAAATTGGGAACGATACACAAATGAAACCTGTTTAGCCTGTTTTACCATCGCTTCAATGATTTCCTGGACTCCATGGCCAATATTGGCTGTAACAGCACCTGAAGAAGCATCAAGGTATTCCTTTCCATCTTTGTCGTATAAAAAAACTCCCTGACCATGACTGATAGTCGGGTAGGCTCCTCCCAGGACCGGTTTGATCAATGAAGACTGCTCCATAAGCCCACACACTCCTTCTCTTTAAAAACAAATGCAATATAGTAAAGTGTATGTCCAGATGAAAGCAATCTTGCTAAAGAAATTGGCCTAAGCATGTTAACGGATAAATTTCTTGCTTTCATGGGTGATCGTCCAAAAATGGCGACAAAAAAAGTGTATCCGCAAGAGATACACTTTTTTCTTACAATGCGCTATTTAGTTTTTCTTCACGAATTGACTCCAAAAAACTTTCATCCTTTAAAACAGCCAGCACATTTTTATAAAAAGCAGTTTTATCGATAACTGAAGTATGCACATATTCATACTCTTTTAAAGACGGATGACGCAAAACATTTTTCATGCAGGAATGACAAACTTTTTTAGTTCCTAACTTATAGTAGTTCAAGTTACTTGCATCCCCATTAGAAGTATCTTCGTTACAAACGAAACATGTATGGCTCACACGGCCTTTTTTATTATACTCGGCCAATGCCCCTTCTAAACGAATGGATGCTGGAATTGTTAATAACACATAATCACCTTTTCTATTTTAAATCTCTTAGTATTATATCAGAAAAATATAGAATTTGAACTATTAGACTCATATTCCCTAATAATGCTTGTAAAATAGGACTATTTCCAGGGCTGACAAGAGGAAAGACTCCTAAAATACACCCTAATGCAAAATATATTCATACATATCCCGAACAGATTAAAACACCGTCCACTTTTGAACGGCGTCTTCAAACTGTGTCATGGATGGATCTGGATCATCGCTTTTCCGTTCTTCACCTTCATTACTGCTTTTGAACCAACCGGCACCGTTACAAATGGATGAACATGACCAAAGTTGGCATTAGCGATCACGGGTATGCCATTTATCTCCTTTTTGGCGGCGATGATTTCCTGTAACGCATATTCAGTCATTCCTGAATCCTTTTGGAAACGGCCGATGACTATTCCTTTAATCCCACTTGCACCTGGCTGATGGAGCAGGGATTGTAAATCCCGGTCAAAACTGAATGGATGGCTTTCTTCGTCATCTTCTATGAAAAGGATACTGTCCTTTAAAGATGGCATGTACTCTGTGCCTTGTAATAGATTGAGTGTACAAAGATTTCCCCCAATGATTGTCCCAGCAGCTTCACCTTCCTGAATGACCATGTATCCAGCATTCGGGTGGAAAGTGCGGTCATCCTGTTCTAAATGCCAAGAATCATCACTCCACGTTTCACTTGGATCAAGATAAAAGCCTTCACTTTCAATTACAGCCTTTTTAAAATATTCCATCGTATATTCCAGACCAGCCTTCATCCCGAACGTCGAGAAATGAGGACCTGAATATGTAGTTAAGCCTGTTTTATTATATATGGCCAATAAAATTGCGGTTATATCACTATACCCCATCAACACTTTTGGATTTTCCTTAATCAAATCATAGTCGATATACCGTAACAATTGGTTAGCGTTATATCCCCCGATGGCTGTAAAAATCCCCTTCACATTCGGATCCCTGAACGCATCATGCAAATCCTCGATCCGGTCTTCGATCGAATTCGAGAAAAAGTCATCATGGTACAAAACCGTTTCACCATATGTCACTTTAAAACCAAGCTCAGTCAATCTTTCTTCTGCCAATCTGCGTTGTTCCCCTTTGACAATCGCCAAGCTTCTTGAAGGAGCGATTACGCGAATTTCATCCCCTGCTTTTAAACGGGAAGGTTTCATATCTTTATCCCCCTAAATTAATTACATTCTGTCGTTATTTTAGCAGAAATGGTGAACAAAGAAAAACCAAGACCCTTAATGTCATTCACACAACTCATTTTCCTTCCTGATTGGCCTAATTCCCCTCCTCAATGGCAATCTCTCGTCATTCCCATTGTGCCATAATCAGGATTGGAAAAAGGAATGGTTATGCATCTACTGTCCCATTTGGATTACATGTTTTTTCAGTCAGACACCTGGAATCTAAAAGGTCTACCGTCACCCCACCAATTTCCTTACATAAAGAAAAGACCAGCTTTCAGCTGGTCTTTGGGTTATTGTCTTAGCAGCAGAATGAAGCACCGATGATAATCAATAGAATGAACAAGACAACGATTAATGCGAAACCTGATCCAAATCCACAGCAACCGCCGCCGTATCCGTATCCACCTCCACCATAACCGTACCCTGGTCCTGCAACATTTCCACCATATCCGTACATAAAGTTTCACTCCTTTTAGAATTCTGATTTCTCTTTACACCTTACCATATGTCAATACGCCCGCCTCGGTCTGTGCATTTGCCTATTTTTCTGAATTTAAGAAAAAACTTCATCAACACTATCTTCACCGCTAATCATTCAGTGTCTGAAATACTACGATTAACCATGAAAAATGTCAAAAAAACGTTTTATATTTATTGTGTTACTTCAAAATTGGGATATAATAAGGAAAAAAACAATTCTTAGCCTTTTTAAGCTATCTTATACCTACATGGATACATAAAAGGCAATACGGGGGAACATAATTGAACACGAACGCAAAATCCTTCATCCCTTTCGCTGCAATTGCCACGATCCTTCTAATCAGCTATATCCTTCAAAAAGTCCCTAAAACATATGGATCAGATGATTCGATAAATGTTTATCAAAAATTCCAATCAGGCCAGCCCATTCAGTATCTCGTCATTGGTGACAGTATCGGAAGAGGGTCCGGAGCTGAAAATCCTAATCTAACATGGTTCAAACAGTTAGAAAATAAGATGAATGATGCCAATGATATTCCTTTACACGGTGACTACGTGGTCCAAAGCGGATCCACTGCTTTTGAAGGTCTATTCAAGCTCTCCCAAAGAAGGGAGCATGATCATAAAGATCTGATTTTCTTCGTTTTTGGTGAAAATGACCGCAAATATATGAATGTCGATGATTTTACCATGACATATGAAGCGTTAATGAGGAAGGCTAAACGTCTCCACCCTAATGCTGAATTATTCACAATAACAGAGAGTTCCTTGAAATATAAGGAATTTGCTTCAGCCATCGGACTTTTATCCAAACACTACGGTGCAACGAATGTGGATATGCGACCAATATTCAAAAATTCAGGATATACGGAAAAACAGCTGACCAGAGATTTGATTCATCCAAATGGACTTGGATATAAATTATATGCTGATGCAATTTATGAACGGTTCCTTGATAACATCAAACGGGAAAAGGCTGTAGCAGGCCTTCCATCTAAGCTGCATGTCCGTTCTGGATTTGAATTATCGGAAATTGACCACTATGAAAAAATGAGCGGTTTCCGTCCAAGGGGCGGCTATTTCACTAGTAGTGAAAAGGGCAGTGTGATTGAATATAACTTCAAAGGGAGTATGCTTGGTGTGAAACTGCTTAGAAGTCCTGATGGCGGGGAAGTGAATGTATGGATCGATGGAAATGAAATTACAACTTTGAATACGTGGTGGCCATTTGCCCGTGAAAGATATTTATTTGTCACGAATGGGCTCCGTCCAGGTTCACATACTGTCCGTTTTGAGGTGACTGGCAGGACTAAAGCAATGGAAGTTACCACCATTCCATTTGTCCGGATCGCATCAATCATCACGGATTGAATCCCACCTAATATTAAAATAACCCCCTATCAATTTCTGATAGGGGGTTTTCCAATCAATCAAAAAGCTTTTTGTATTCTCCGTATCCTTCTTTTTCAAGATCTTGGAGCGGGATGAATCTTAATGAAGCAGAATTGATGCAATAACGTAATCCCGACGGTCCCGGCCCATCATTGAAAACATGACCCAGATGGGAATCGGCCGTTTTTGAGCGAACTTCGATCCTTCTCATACCATAACTCGTATCGAGGTTTTCCACCACTTCCTCTTCTTTAAGCGGTTTAGTGAAGCTTGGCCAACCGCAGCCTGAATCGAACTTTTCCTTTGAAGTGAAAAGAGGATTACCTGAAACGATATCCACATATAATCCTTCCTCCTTCAAGTTCCAATATTCATTGTTAAACGCTGGTTCCGTTCCATTATTTTGTGTGACTTCATATTGAATCGGATTGAGTTTCTTTTTTAATTCTTCTTTACTTTTCATTTTTTTCCCCCCAGTGATGTTGTATGAATGCTTTGCGTCCTGAGCCGATCGAATATCTTTCATAATGTTCAGGTTGTTTTTTATAATAATGCTGGTGGTATGTCTCAGCTGGATAAAACGTTTTGGCTGGTATTATCGGAGTTACGATCGGTCCAGAAAATTTCCCGCTCGCCTGCAGCTTGGCTTTGGATGCTTCTGCAATTTCCCGTTGGTTTTCGTCATGATAGAAAATAGCCGTTTGATAAGAACTTCCCCGGTCATGAAATTGCCCGCCAGCATCCGTCGGGTCAATTTGCTGCCAAAATAACTCGATTATCTTCTCATATGGATATACGTTTGGATCAAAGGTGATCTGAACAGCTTCATAATGTCCCGTGGTTTCAGAACAAACCTCTTTGTATGTGGGATTTTCCGTAGTCCCGCCTGTATAGCCAGAGATAACGGATTCGATGCCAGGCTGTTCATCGAACGGTTTCACCATGCACCAGAAACATCCACCTGCGAATGTTGCTTTCTCTAATTGCTTTGTCAAATGAATATCCTCCTTTTTTGCAAACAATCCATTGAATGCATTTTAACGCTTTTATTTTACCCTGTAAAATAATATGCCGATCGAACCTATTTACGCAAATGGTCCATTCCCTTTTTAAAAAGGAGACACATGCCCAAGCATAATTACATATGGTAAAAACATAATGGAAAAATGAGAGGTGTTGGAAATGAGCGATAAACAATCATATTCACAAAAATCGGTAACATATGATTTACTATCGTCTTATAATAAAAACAGCGATCCGCAATTGCATGATTATTATTACCATAAGCATCTGAAAAGTCTCGAAAAAGCAACACAACATTTGGGATATGAACAAATGAATGTCATACTGCCTGCACAAGTTCGCTTTTTACATGCTGACCCGGCAGCTTCCTCATTTGATGTTTATGTAAATGAAATGCGTATCCTCAAAAGATTCTCATATAAAGAGAACAATGGTTATTTACCACTGCTTCCTGGCAAGTGCCAATTGGACATATACCGCAGCGGGCAAAGCACCTTACCTCTTTTAAGCCGTAAATTGGCTCTCGAAAGCGGAAGTTCCTATACCATTGCTCTAGCACCTACCCAGGCTAATGAATCGTTGAAAATGTTACCTTTCGAAGATAATCCATTTGTTCCTCCGAATGAAGCAAAGATTCGATTCATCCAGCTTTCACATGATTTACTCTCGGTGGATATTGCCGTCAAAGATGGAGATGTCGTTTTTGATCAACTCCATTTCAGGAAAGCAAGCGAATATCTTAATATTCATCCAATGATAGTAGACTTCGAAGTGAGGATAGCGGGAACAAAAGAAATCGCACTCCCTTTGCCAAACAAGGCTTTCCAAGATAATACTCCCTCAACCATTTATATAATCGGATCGAATCGGGAATCATCCTCACTAGAAACCCTAACGCTCTCTCCATAAATGGATAAAAAACCAGGACGAATCGATATATTTAGATAACAAAACATAGGATAGTTAGTCTATAATGGGGCTAAACATCCTTTTTTCATATTTCACCAAATGCATAACGTTAAAAATATGGATAAAAAGCATTAGTATGGAAATAGTAAGGTAACTTACCATTTGTTCAGATCCAACATCTATTTTGGGCTGTTATTTAATTTTACTAATAAGTTTTTTATACTGTAAATCACCATATCCTATTGTTGGGAAGTGGATAAATAGCCTGTTAATCAATTGTGATTCAGGCAAGCTTATATTTTTAGAAATATAATTTGTTACTGGATTATCTTCTTTTAACATTTCTAAATATATGTCTATTGCCTGATACATTACTGGCAATACTTCAATTGATGTTTTTTTATGATTTAATAATACATCTTCATATACAGTTAAATAGTTGCCTAATCTAAGTTCAATTTGTCTTACTTTAAATTCATCCTCTCTAAAACTGTTCAAGAACACTCTACCTCTATAATCGGCCTGTTCAAGGTAAGCAAGGATTGTAAGAAGGTTCATTTGGCAAAACATATCTTCACCAAACCACAAAACGATGCATTCATAATCTTTGTTAAATAGATTATTTAATGGATTAATTACCTTGTCGATATAATTTACAACTAATTCATGGTGTCCTATTGCTCTTGTTTTTATGAATTCCTCATTAAAAATATTCTTGGTAGTTGTATTTACACACATAGCTTCGTTAAATGGAGCATAGTCTGTATTCCTCATTAGTTTTTTATCTTTAAACTCATCATACATAGCTTGGCCATTCAATATATTGAGTACATATTCGTCAAACAACTCTCTTTGTTGGTTTTGTATCTGATCAACCTCGATTTTTCTCGAAAAATCCATTCTGCACCACCCTTTTTTTTTATGAATAGTGAGCTTATTGAATGATTGAACCGGCATCCTGTTAAGTTGAAATTCTCTAGGACTAATACCAAAGACAGTTTTAAACGCCCGACTATATGCTTCTTGCGAAGAATAATCATAATCAAAAGCAATATCAATTATTCTCTTACCACTTTCTAATCATTTGTAGATAAGTAAAGCCTTCTAAGAAGCATATAGCGCCTAATATTTATACCTGTCATTTGGTGGAAATTAAACGAACAATAATAAGGCGAGTATCCCAGATCATTGGCAAGTTCATCTAAAGAAAATTTATATTTTATATGGTTTTAAATCCAATCATAATTTGTATAATCATATAATTCACCTCTAATGGAAATTATAAGTGGGATCCATTTCATTTTTTTGATATTTCTTGTGATTTAAATAAATTATAAAAGCCTGTGCTTATCCCTTACTTTATCTCAGAAATTGATAAGAAATCTATCTAATAATCAAGGTTTTAGGTTTTTATCAACCAAAGGGGGCGTAAAAAAAGAACCGCGCATTTTAGACATATCTAAAATGTGTGGTCCTTTTATCAACAAATATTTAACACATCTAACCTGGTCTTATATCCATTTATTCGCTATCACTGTAAAGATGATGGGATGGTCAATAAAAATGAAATGTCATCATTTTCAAGGTCGAATTCTTTCGCCTTCACCCTGATATCACTTTTCAGTTCCATATCCTGTAATGACACATAAATACTTTCGTCATTGGGACTGATGCTAACCCAATCCGGCATATTATAACGCTCATTTATTAAATTCATTACATATGAAACAGGAAGGTTCATTTTTCCGACTGCAATTGATTTTTGCTTTAAGATCAAATCCCCATTTTTTTGGGCAATTGGTTCAAAAGTCAATTTCATTTCCACTTCACGGTTGAAAAATGGCATCGTTCCATATAACTCGACCTCATCCGTCAAATACACTTCGTAGTGAATGGATCCCGTCAACCCCTCTTTATCCAGATATTGGTTGATTAATCTCGTCAAATCTTCCCGATTCGTGTGAACTTGAAATTGGATATCTTCTTCATGGCTTACTTTGGGTATCAGCTCTTTATCTTTAGTCGGCAGATTAACTAAAATCGTTACAAACAGGATGACCAGGATGTTTAGGGCTAATAGGGAAATAAACAAAGTCTTCCATTTGACATTTGTCATTCTTGGTCATCATCTCCTTTGGCACTCGCTTCCAATGTGTCCTTTCCGATTGTGGTAATATCCATATCATTATAGATTCTTGTCGCGATTAATTCATATCCGCGGTCATTTGGGTGAAAATAATCCTCGGCATACAGCAAATCTTCTTCGGAATTCTCGAAAATGTCTGCTATATCAATAAAATAGGCTGAATCATATTCTTCGATAATCTCTTTCCCGCTTTCATTCCAATCATTCATGATCATATCAAGTTCATAAAAATCTGCGAACCATTTGGAAAATGGATTATAGACGCCCACAAGATAAATTTGCGCATGATCATTTTCGGAACGAACCTTATCAAGTATCTGCCTTAATCTTTTTTCATACCCTATTTTTGCCGAATCAAACTGATTCAGTTCCAAGTCCGAGAAATTCTGCTTAAAGACCTTCATGATATCATTTCCACCGATTGTGACGACAATCGAATCAGCTTGCTTTATGTCTTCTTTAATCCTAGCTTTATCCAGTCTTTTCAATAGTTGGTCGGTCCTATTTCCACGTATGCCATGATTAATCATCTCAACGGAAGTAATCGATGGTTCTTTTTCCAGCTTATTTTGTAAATAAGGCAGATACCCGCCATTATCTTTACTATCACCGACACCTTGAGTCAAGGAATCGCCAATCGATACGATTTTCACAGGGTCCGGAAAAAAGCTGGCAGGAATGGTTTCCTTTTTACTCAGCTCAACTATGCTTTTCTGCTGAACAGATGGCTGATTTGAGGCTGGTTCACTTTGGCCGCAGCCTGAGATCCAAACTAGGCATATGAAAAGACAGGTGATTCTGTACCTCATGACCCTCACCTTCCTACCCATATATTATATCATGCAGAAAACGAATGATTGCAAACAATATACCTTCATTTTCATTGTACTTTTAGCTTGAGCCTTCCTTACTATACAATATGAAAAATGCAGTGAATTAAAGCTAGTCCTATAAAAATTAGCATGTACTGAGCATGCAAAATCATTCTTCACTTCCGCTGTTTCTTCAAAAACAAATTGCCTTATTTTCACCATCGCTAAAGCCCTAATGAAATCATTATTAAATGATGGATGAAAACAGAAAGAACAGGTCATTTAACCTGTTCAATAATTCTGTAAAATTTTAATATGCTTAATGATTTCATCAAAGGGAATATCTTGCAGACCTGTATAATCCATGATGATCTTTCCTTCTTGATCAATTAGAAAAAAGCTGGTCCCATGAATCACCTGATCTTCTGCTTCAGGTTTTTTGACGATCGTTTTAAAGTTATCCAATGCAAACTGCTCGATTTCTTCCTGACCATAACCGGTCAGAAAGTGCCAATTGCCGTAATCCACATTAAATTGGTCGCCAAACCTTTTTAAAACATCAGGTTTGTCAATTTCCGGGTCCACGGAAAATGAAACGAACTCAACATCCGTAATACCTTCATCCTTCAATTGCTGCTGCAGCTTCGTCATATTCGAAGTCATGGGGAGACAGACAGTCTCGCAGCTTGTGAATATAAAATCCGCTACCCAAACCTTTCCTTTAAGATCGCTTTTTGAGAAAGGTTTACCCTCCTGATCAATGTAACTGAAATCTTCAAGATCCCAATTTTTGGCATCAGGTACACCATTGGAACCGCATGCTGTCAACAGCAAAACAATTGATGCTCCCATAGCTGCCATAAGCAAATGCAGCTTTCTCATCCCTACCCCGTCCTTTATGTATAAAATATTCTGTTACTTCATTTATTCTAACAGACCAATCGTAATGAGAACAGCAACTATTTCTACGAATTAAAGACAATTGTAAAAGTGACAAAACCTCCGCAATATGCAGTTTCATATGGTTCATCCATATCAGTCCCAGTAATACATGATTGCCATGGCGCCTTCACCTGTATGGGTACTGACAACGGCCGTTGTTGCTTCTATCTTTATGTCTTGATATCCTGTTAAGTCTGCAATGGCCTGGCGGACCTTATCCGCTATTTCAAGACCATTCGCATGTACAAAACCAATGCCTCTAATTTTTTTTCCTTGTGTATCTTCTTTGAATTTCTTGATGATGAACTTCACGACCTGTGACTGGCTCCTGGCTTTGGATACAGGATTCAGTACACCATCATCCAGAAGTGCAATCGGCTTTATGTGCAGCAATGAACCGATAAAAGCAGAAACTTTGCCAATCCTTCCACCCTTAACGAGGTTATCAAGTGTTTCTATGACAATGATTAAACTTGACTGCTTTTTAATATGTTCCAATCGTTCAATTATCTCAGCAACGGATTTCCCTTCCTTCGCCATCTTCGCTGCCTCGATCACCTGAAATGACATCGCTTTAGAAATGAACTTCGAGTCAAGAACGGTAACCTTCGCTTCAGACATGCTTGCTGCGCTTTCCGCTGAGCGAACTGTGCCGCTCATGCCACCAGTCATATGTATGGAAATAATCTCGCTGCCGTCTTTTCCGAGCTCATCATATACCTCCACAAAGGTACCTACGGCTGGTTGTGAGCTTTTTGGCAGTTCTTTTGACTGGTTCATCCTTTTCAGGAATTCTTCTTGTTCGATTTCAACCTTATCCAAAAAAGTCTCCCCATCTATAAAGATTGATAAAGGGACCATTGTTATATCATAAAAGTTCAGTTCCTCTGGTGTCATATCTACTGTCGAGTCTGTTACTATCTTTACTTTATTCATCATTACACATCCCTAAATTAACATATCTATTGTATTATACCTATTCAAGGTACGCATTCAAACCAAAGGTATTCTTTTTCAAGTGAAGTGATACTTTTCTATTGAAATGAATACACAAAAAAAGACCGTTCCATGAGCTAACCTGAACACACGCCGATTCATTCGATATTGCATGGCATTGTGTCATCTCTTTGAACGGAGAAGTTAGCTATGGAATAGTCCGCATTAAGCATTATTGAGTAAACTTCCAAAAAAAAGCTTGTTATAAACGGGCCATTTGAGTACGGATGCTAAATAATGCTTAAATGAGTAATTTTCTTTATGATCTTTATTGGCAAAAACCTTCTTAACAAAAACTTCCAAACGCACGGTCAACATAAAAAAATTCGGATCACTAGGCAGTAAGACAGGTATTTCTGAAATTGTGACCTTATGTCCAAAACAATCTTTGAATTCCAAGCATTTGAACATCAAAATATCAATCCTCATTTTTAACCGATTGCTTATATTATACACAATAAATCCAAAAGTATAAATATTCAAATGTGTAAAAAAACAGAGAAATCAGATTGACATTCATAAAAAAAAAGACCCATAAGGGCAAAATGCCATTATGGGCTTCTTCTTATAAACCTTCCTCATAGGTGTCTTCCCGCAAGCTTTCACGTTTCACCCTTCGTTTATAGACGACTTTTGATAACGAAATACTGATTTCGTATAATAACAGCAATGGAACCATCACCATAAAGTCTGACATAAAGTCAGGCGGCGTAATCGATATCGCTATGACAACCAATACAAAGTATGCATACTTCCTTAACTTTTGAAGCACATAAGGATTTATTATGCCAAGGGAAGTCAAAAACATGGTAACGACAGGAAGCTCGAATAAAACAGCAAAAGGTATCGTCATATTAAATACGAATGAAAAGTACTTATCCGCTGTAAAACTGGTTATGAACATCCCATCGCCCAGTTCAATCAAAAATTGAAGAATGGTCGGGAAGATGACAAAATAACCGAAAGCAAGCCCTCCGATAAAAAGCAGGAAAAGTGATGGAATATAGGCAAGGGTGGCCCTTACTTCATTTGGCATCAAAGCGGGTTTGACGAATAACCAGATTTGCAGAGCAATTACAGGTATGGTTGCCGCAATGGCTACGACACCTGAAAGCATAAAGTAAATCCAGATAATATCACTCGGTCCCAATACCATCAGGTCAAAATCGAGATCTTTCACGAACCAATTATAAATCTCCTCAACATAAATAAAACTGGCGATAAAAAAGATCACAAAAGCAACAGCAGTAATGATGAGCCGTTTTCTCAATTCATCGAGATGATCGATGATATTTAATTCTTTATCTTCCAAAGTTGATCACGCCTTCATCTGAAAATCCGTATCTTTGTTCCAGCATAAAGGCGCAAGACGATTGCATCTTACGCCCAGCATTCAATCATTCATGATTTTTTTGTTGTAGCTTCTTATCTTCTTCATAATCACCTTTTGTTAAATCACTCGTGGACTTTTTAAACTCACGAAGTGTTTGTCCAAAAGCACGTCCAATTTCTGGAAGTTTCTTCGGACCAAAGATAATTAAAGCCAATATTAAGATGAGAATTAGACCAGGTACTCCAATGTTCGACATGGATACATCCCCTTTGGTGTTGTAATTAGACCTACTCCGATTATAATACCATTTCCAACCAATAGAAAGGGAACTGGCAATTCGTCATAGAATGGTAACAATTATCGACAGTACACCCATATACGACTGGCCGGCAGAATTAAATGTAAAAACATAGGTATTATTCTATCCTAATTTAACATTTAATCCATGATTAAATCAATAAGTGAAATAAATTACTGTCTTTATTGACCTCTACGAAAGAGAATCCTTTCTTGTTCATCCTCTGAATGAGCCCTTCATAATCATTTTTATCTTTTAATTCTACACCAACCAGGGCCGGTCCGCTTTCTTTATTATTTTTCTTCGTATATTCAAAACGGCTTATATCGTCATTCGGTCCTAACACCTCATCAAGGAATTCCCTTAAAGCTCCAGCACGTTGTGGAAAATTCACGATAAAATAATAAAGCAGCCCTTCATATAATAAGGATTTCTCCTTAATTTCCTGCATACGCCCAATGTCGTTATTCCCTCCGCTGACCATGCATACAACCGTTTTGCCTTTGATTTGTTCTTTGTATAAATCCAACGCAGCTACAGATATAGCCCCTGCCGGTTCAGCGACAATCGCATGCTGATTATATAAATCAAGAATCGTCGTGCAGATTTGGCCCGAAGGTACGACAACGATATCTTCCAGGTTTTCCTTACAAAGCTGATATGTCAACTGTCCCACACACTTGACAGCTGCCCCGTCAACGAATGTATCTATGTTTTCAAGTTCAGAAACTTTTCCTTCCTTGAAGGAGTATTCCATCGAAGCAGCACCTTGCGGCTCAACTCCAATGCATTTCGTATTTGGGGAAACCGATTTGAAATAACTCGATACTCCGGCCATTAAACCGCCACCGCCCATAGCGGCAAATACATAGTCGATTCCATCTTCACAATCATTCAGGATTTCTACAGCCGTTGTACCCTGCCCGGCGATTACCTTTTCATCGTCAAATGGATGGATAAAGGAACGCTCTTCTTTTTCACAGCATTCCATCGCCATGGCAAATGCATCATCGAAAGTATCCCCGACAAGGATGATTTCCACATTATCCCTTCCGAATAACTGCACTTGATCGACTTTTTGCCTTGGAGTTGTAGCAGGCATATAAATTTTCCCATGGATACCTAATTGGCTGCAGGAAAAAGCTACTCCTTGTGCATGGTTTCCTGCACTGGCACAAACGACTCCATTCTTCGTCTCTTCCTCGGTCAGGCTTTTCATTTTATAGTAAGCCCCTCTTAATTTAAAGGAACGTACGTGTTGTAGGTCCTCGCGTTTTAAATAAACATTACAATCATATTTTTCAGAGAGCCTCTGATTTTTTTGTAAAGGAGTATGCAAAACGATTTCTTTCAATTCTCTATAGGCAATTAGAATATCTTCCAATTGAATCCCCCTATTCTTAGATGCAGTCTGATTCATAACAATCCCTCATTTCCTTCCCTTAATGAATTCAATCATTATAGCACTTTACTGTTATTAATGTAATTGATTTTTCTAAAAATTCTTGCTTTTGTTCGTTCCATACCAAAAAAATCCGATTATGGTCATTTTCCCATAATCGGATTAGCACTTTATTTTTTTTGTAGAATAATAAAATCATGTGCATAACGATTTTTTTCATCGATGCTGCCTGAGTTTGAGGAGATTTTATCCCATTGATTTTCATCAATCACGGGAAAGAAAGTATCACCTTCAAAGGTTTCATGAATTTCCGTTATATACAGGCGATCGGTAACAGGAAGGATTTCCTTGAAGATTTCGGCTCCGCCAATCACGAAAACTTCCTCATCACGGCTATCTGCAAACGTTTTGATTTGTTCGATATCATGTAAAACTACGCAGCCTTCCGCTTTAAAATCCTGATTGCGGGTAACGATGACATTTTCCCGGCCAGGCAGGACCCTGCCGATCGATTCAAATGTTTTTCGGCCCATGATGATCGGATGTCCCATCGTCACTTTTTTAAAATACTGCAAATCTGCCGGTAAATGCCATGGCAGTTCATTGTTTTTACCTATCACACGATTTTGATCCATAGCCACTATCAACGATATCATATGCTAACCTCACCTTTTATATGGGGATGGGCTTCGTAATTTTCCAAAACGAAGTCCTCGAAGCTAAAATCAAAGATATTTTTTACATCTGGATTGATTTTCATGATTGGCAATGGTTTGGGATCACGGGTCAACTGCAGTTCCACTTGTTCAAGGTGGTTAGAGTAGATGTGGACATCCCCGAAAGTATGTACAAATTCGCCAACTTCCAAATCACACACCTGGGCGATCATCATCGTTAAGAGCGCATACGAAGCTATATTAAAAGGAACACCTAAAAAGACGTCCGCTGAACGTTGATATAGCTGGCATGAAAGCTTTCCATCAGCGACATAGAATTGAAAGAAAGCATGGCAAGGCGGCAAGGCCATTTCGTCCAGTTCCCCAACATTCCAAGCACTGACTATCAATCTTCTTGAATTTGGATTCGTTTTTATTTGTTCGATCAATTCACTGATTTGGTCGATTTGCCTTCCATCGGCCGTTCCCCATGAACGCCATTGATGACCATAAATCGGACCTAATTCTCCATTTTCATCAGCCCATTCATTCCAAATCCGCACGCTATTTTCCTGAAGGTAGCCAACGTTTGTATCACCCTTCAAAAACCATAATAATTCATGGATAATCGCTTTTAAACTAACTTTTTTCGTTGTAAGTACAGGGAATCCATCTTTTAAATTGAATCTCATTTGATATCCAAAGGTGCTGATCGTTCCCGTTCCCGTACGATCACCTTTTTGCGTTCCATTTTCGAGTACATGCTTACATAAATCTAAATATTGCTTCATGATAAACCACCTTTTCTACTTTCATTCTCCTTATTTTAACGTATTATTGCCCAATGTTTAATCTAATTGTTTAATAAAATTATAAGTCTCGGGCGCTTTTTGTCTAAGCAATTGATTTTGTTCATTGTTCACATAAAACATGGCAAACGTTTCTGCAAAGTATTCCTCAGGGTAATTGGAAAAATACGTCTGTCCAGGAAACAGCCCATCCACTTCCTTACCCCAAATCTTCAAATAATCCATGTCTTCACGGATTCCATCAAACACTATATTATCAATTGAATGCCCCAGCTCATGCAGTTCCAAATTAACGGAGCCATGTCCGTTGCCCTTGTCACTTGCTCCGATTTTAACCAATACCGTATGTGATCCGCCCATACCAGGCACATCATCCCAAGTTGTTTCTTTATTCAAATAACCACGCGGAGTTTTCCCCTTTAATTTGGCCGCGGATTGATTTTCTGTTATATCACCATCAAATAGTTTGATTCTCACACCACTTTCAGCAGTTTTCACCAAAAGGGAATGAGGCAGTTTATTAATGGTTCCAGCAATTTTGAGTGCTTCCCTTTGATCGAACTCCTCTTCCGGAAATAAAAATATCCTTTGTAATTCTTTATTCCCCTTAAAAAGTTCAGCTTGTCTTAAAAGATTATCTTTGTTTAAATTGCGCCATTTTACCGATTCATCCTTCGCTAACGTATAGGAGAGCAAGGAGAATAAAAAGACAAATAATGCAATTATGGATATCCATTTCTTCCTTTTCACACTCTTCTCCCCTTTCTTCATTGCTCATTATCGTTAAGAAAATATAAGTAATTTAAAATCTCTAAACCTTACATACTATTATATTAGTATAACATATTGACTTAGTGTTAAAAATCTATGTTTTTTTGGTATTTTCGGTTGCACATTCATTCGGAGAAGAACAATTGATCCAGTCTTTTCATATATCAACATTATATAATCGTAAAAGGTTTAAGGTGATCGCATGGAAACCAACAATAAAAAAGCCATTTTGGATGAGCACCGTGAACTTGCTGAAGAAGTCCTTGATATCTACAGTTTAAAAGTGTTCATCATTCTCGACCTTTTTCTGTTCTCCATTTTCTTTGGCATACTGCTGCATCCGCTAATGTCTTCTCTTTGGCTTAACTTTTTATTGCCTTTGCTTTTCTTCACTTCATTTACCGGACTTCTTCAATTACTTGATATTTTCCTAAAAAAAAGCTGACATCATTTTTGATGTCAGCTTTTTTTAATTGTGCTCAACCATGTTCCTTGAGCTTTTTACTTTTCTTCAAATGAAGTACAATCGTGGTGCCGAAAATCAGCAAAATAAAGGCAAAAAAGATCGCAGACGGGATTTCGATCCCTGCAACGGCCATTAGCATTTTTATAGCGATGAATCCGATAAGGACATATGCGGCAGTTTCCAATTCAGGAACCTTATCTATCAATTTTAGAAATAACCCCGCCACTCCCCGCATCATCAAGACACCAATCATACCGCCTGTCAAAAGGACCCAGACTTTTTCACTTACCCCGAATGCGGCCAAGACACTATCGACGGAAAATGCTATATCCATCAATTCCACTGCCGCAACCGTTCCCCATAATGTACCAAACATACGGATCAGTATGCTGTTTTTACTCATTCCCTGGATATCTTCATCGATCCCATCTTGTTTCTTTCTTTTATTCCTAAAGTATTTAAATGAGAGCCAGCCAAGGTAAGCGGCTCCAATCACCTTCACCCACCAAAGCTTAATGAGGAAAACACCGATTCCTATCGCAATGAATCTAAAAGCGTAAGCACCTAATAAACCATAAAAAAGGGCTTTTTTCCGTTGTTTTTCAGGAAGGTGCCTGACCATTACAGCTAATACCAGAGCGTTATCCGCTGATAGTAATCCTTCCATTAATACGAGCGTTCCAATCAATCCCCAGCTCACCGGGTCGGATAAAACCTCCACCCACATATGCCAGTCAAAAAATTGAGCATACGTTTGCATGATGTTATTTAACAACTCTGACATGATAAAGACTCCTCTGCTACTATAACAGCAAAATTAGAAAACCTTTTAAAATAACATTGTTCCCCGTTATGATAAAAACTCTACTTTTATTTAAACACAAAATAAATACGTTGCATGACAACGTATCATTTGATGCTTATTAGAAAATCATTTACATTTCATCTTACTCTTACATTTAAATAAAATCAACGAAACCAACCACTATGAGAGCCTTTGTTTACTCGTCCACTCTGGCGGCGTATTTTTATCCCAATATATTTTCCCGATATTATAATGGGTGGCAAATGAATCATGATGGGTATGATAGTGAAAATTGAACCAATAGCCTTCCAGTGGAGGATTTTCCTGCCTGACATGGAATCTGATGATATCCTTCCCGCTGATTGAATCATAAATATGAAATATCTTCTCGGCCCTGCCTGCACTCGGCTGCTCAGTGATGGTTAATTGCTGTAATTTTTCATCTGGAAATTGTGCAGCCATTTCTGTAATGGCTTCTTCCATTTTTGGTAATATAGCCATTTTGAACTCATCGCCAATTTTAGGATTGATCTTTTCGCCAAATTTCATAAATGCGTTTTCCTCTGCTTTATTCAGAATGTCCGATAAAAATTCTTCCCGGTTGAATTCTTCCTCACGTTCAGTTGAATTCTGCGAAGGAAGATAGGCTAATCCCTCTTCTTCCACTAATCCCTTTTTAGTATCCTTTAACGAATCGGCTTCCGCTAGCCACGCCAGATCTGAAGGAGTGACAAGACCAAACGTCAAAACGGATACTAAAATGACGAGACTTTTCCTGAACCAAACCGCTGCTTTCAACTCACACTCCCCCTCCTTTTTTTGTATTGTCTTTATATTTAGTATACTTTTATTTTTTGGTAATTACGAATATATAGTTACCCATGTTTTGAAAATCAAAAAAAAGGATATATACCTATATAAACTTTATGAACCAGAACTTTTTTATTAAATATCAACAATTTTACATTTTAATGAAGGATTTTGACGATTATTGGAGAAATTAATTAGATTCAAGTCTTTTTAAGGAGGGGTCTTATATGGCTTCGACTGCCATGGTGGCTTTATGTCTTGTAACATTAGCATTTTTCGTATATTTATCATTTGCTGATTAAGAATAAATGAATACCTACGAAAAATCTCCTTGTCATTTTTCTACAATGACAAGGTTTTCTTTTCACTCAAACATAAGCCTAACCTTTTGGCAGATAAAAGGACTGAATAATGGGGGAATCATTTTGGAAAACAACAATGAAATCATTAAAGATAAGGATTACAAAAGGGAAACAGATAAAGGGAACGCCGGAATGGTCGTTACAGCTCATCCCGTAGCCACTTCCATTGGGGAAAAAATATTACGTGAAGGTGGAAATGCTGTCGATGCGGCGGTTGCCATCCAATTTGCCCTAAATATTGTGGAACCCATGATGACTGGTATTGGAGGAAGTGGTTTCCTTATGGTATATAACGCAAAAGATAAGGAAACGAAAATATACGATGGCCATGTAAGGGCACCTAAAGCCGCTCATCGAGACATGTTTCTTGATGATAAAGGGGAGGTCATCCCATTTAAAGAAAGATCAATCAAAGCTACAGCGGTTGGCATCCCCGGAATACTGAAAGCTATGGATGAAGCACTCAACGAACATGGAAGCAAGCCATTAGCGGACCTCATCGGGCCATCCATTGAATTTGCAGAAAAAGGAGTTCCCGTCAATTGGGTTCTTTGCGATGCTCTTAAAAATTTTGAATATCGATTGGGTGATGAAGCGCGTAAGTTCTTCATGCCAAATGGAAAAGCATATCAAGATGGCGATCTGCTCATAAAAGAAAAACTGGCGAATACCTATCGGATATTACAACGTGAAGGTATTTCCGCTTTTTATGAAGGTGAAATCGGAGAGGGCATCATTTCCTGCATACAGGAACTTGGAGGGTTCATGGAACTTTCTGATTTAAAGGAATATAAAGCTACAATCGATGTACCCATGTATGGGACTTATAAGGATTATCTAATTGCATCATCAAATGCACCAAGCGCTGGCGGATTCACGGTCATCCAAATCCTGAAAATATTGGAGAGCTTCCATATAGAACAATATGATGTCCGTTCTTGGGAAAAATATTATTTAATAGCAGAAGCGATGCGACTGGCATTTACAGATAAAAAGGCATTTCTCGCTGATCCTGAATTTGCCGAATTGCCATTGGCGGGTCTCATGCATGATGAGTATATAGCTAAACGCCGCTCATTCATTAATTTCAAAACAAGAAATAATGCCATTGACTTCGGAAACCCTTGGATTTATGATTCCGTGAAACAAAGGGAAGTCATTCCGCAGCCTAATGAAGAAGATATCAGTGAAACGACACACTTCACTGTCCGTGACAGATGGGGTAATATCGCAGCATGCACTTCTACAGTGGAACATCCATTCGGATCAGGGATCATGGTTTCCGATTATGGTTTCATGCTGAATAACGAACTGACTGATTTCGATTCCATTCCAGGCGGCATGAATGAAGTACAGCCCAATAAACGCCCCGTCAGCTGTAAAAGCCCGACCATCATCTTTAAAGACGGCGAGCCGATCTTGACGTTAGGTTCACCTGGTGGACCGACCATCATCAGTTCAGTCGTACAAACGATCATTAATGTACTAGATTTAAAAATGGATTTGAAAGCAGCCATCGAGGAACCTAGAATTTTCACTCCAATGGGCCCTCATATTGAATGGGAGCCTGGAATGGATATGACTAGCAAAGGCCACTTGGAAGCGATGGGCTTCGCCTTTAATGAAGTTCCCCACTCTATAGGGAATGTCCAAGCGATTCAAATCAACCCTGATGGCTCGAACTATGGTGCTGCCGATTCAAGCCGAGAAGGCTGTGCCATGGGTCTGGACGAAACAGATTATAAATCGTGATCACTGGATTGAATGAAGCCAAAATGGAATTTGGATGTTTTTCTCTTTATTATCTCAAATCCAAATTCCTCAAAGCGGGAGCTGCGAAAATGGTCTTTCAACACGACTCTCTTGCGTGCAACCCGCTTGGCTTCATTCATTATTTCCACAGATAAATCCTTACCTACCGCAAAATGAGTCAGTCCCCTGATTCCATTCGATTCCTGAATCGTTTCTTCAAACATGGGATCGAAATATACGACATCAAAATGATTATCCGGCAATGCTTTCAAAATTTCGTAATGATCACCGTACATGACCTCAACTCTTCGCATCGCAGAAATCATCTTTTCTTCTGCATCCTCCCATGTCTTCATCCCATGGTCCACGAGCAATGCCAAATATTGATTTCCTTCCAATGCGACAACCTGTCCATATTCGCCCACTGCGAAACTTGCGACTATCGCATCCGAGCCCAAACCCATGGTACAATCAAGCACAGCGGTCCCTTCATTTATATCTCCGGCAATGAGAAATGGGTCACTCTCTCCGCGAATTATTCTTTTTATACGGATCATCGCTAGGTTCGGGTGAAAAAAGAATGGTTCTTTTTCCTGGTATCGATATAACTCCATCCGCTTTTTACCAAAAACAAGGCAATCATCTTCATTCTGTTCCGCTTGGATATCTCTGACCGATCTTTTTCTTCTGGCTATAAAGGGGATTTGTAATTCTTCAGCTAAACTTTTAGCTAATATCATCGTTTCTTTACCGGCTCTTCCTACTGTTGTGACAAACATGTACCCTACCCCTTCATACTCTCTAAAATTTGAAAAGAATGCCCTGTTTCCAGGGCATTCCGCTTCATCACTTATTTACTTGACTGAACGCTGCCAATAAATTTTCCATGATAGCTTCCATTGGCTGTCCTTCTATATCATGGCGTGGAATGAAATGTACAACATCTTTTCCCTTTAAAAGAGCCATGGATGGTGAAGAAGGTTCTATTCCATCGAAATATTCCCGCATTTTAGCTGTCGCGTCCTTATCTTGGCCGGCAAATACAGTTACCAAATGATCTGGCTTATTGTCTGATTGAAGTACGGCTTGAGTAGCAGCTGGACGGGCTAACCCGGCAGCACAGCCACAAACTGAATTCACGACCACAAGTGTCGTACCTTCTACCGATTCCATAAAGCTTTCAACCGCTTCAGGGGATTCCAACTCATCAAAACCTGCTTGCACCAGTTCCGCGCGCATTGGCTTCACCATTTGTTTCATATATTCATCATATGCCATCGACATAAAAAAACCTCCTTGGTTACAATTCTTCAATTAGTATAATCATACTATATTCTTGAGCGCATATGCAAAAATGACGCTTAAAGCTTTGTAAAATTTCATTGTTCTTCACAAAAAAACATGGTGACAGAATCCACTTTCATTCTGCCCCCATGTTTTAATCTTCCTTTTAACTAAACTTTCATCACGCCGCCTGAGCTGGCATTCGTCACAAGTTTGGAATAACGTGCTAAATAGCCTGTCCTGACTTTTGACTCGAAGCCTTTCCAATTGGCTTTGCGTTTTTCGAATTCTTCATCGGAAATTTCCAATTCGATTTTACGATTATTCAAATCCAATTCGATGATATCTCCATCTTCAACAAAGGCAATCGGGCCTCCCTCAGCTGCTTCAGGGGATATATGACCAATGCTGATACCTCGAGATGCGCCTGAAAAGCGGCCATCAGTGATCAAACCGACTTTAGCTCCAAGTCCCCTCCCGACGATTTGGGAAGTGGGTGCCAACATTTCCGGCATACCTGGCCCTCCTTTAGGTCCTTCGTAACGAATGACAACTACATTCCCCTCTTTTACTTTTCCAGTAATGATTCCTGAAAGTGCATCTTCCTGGGAATCGAAACAAATGGCAGGACCCCTGTGGTAGCCACCAACTGACTCGTCAACCGCCCCTACTTTTACGATGGAGCCTTGAGGAGCAAGGTTACCAAATAATACCGCAAGCCCACCACGCTCAGAATGCGGATTATCTAACGGATGGATAACATCCTTGTCCAATATTTCACAACCGGCAACATTTTCGCGGAGCGTTTTACCTGAGACAGAAAGGCAGTCCCCATTAAAGGCACCTGGTTTTTTGAGTAACTCATTAATGACGGCACTTACACCACCGGCATTATGTACATCTTCAATATGATAATCGGATGCCGGTGCGATTTTCGCTAGATGTGGTACTCGGTTAGCTATTTCATTTATGCGTTCCATTGGATATTCAAAACCTGCTTCATGTGCCAATGCAAGTGTATGAAGAACGGTGTTGGTCGAACCGCCCATCGCCATATCCAATGCAAATGCATTATCAATTGCATCAATCGTTACGATATCACGAGGCTTGATATCCTGTTTGATTATCTCCATCAACTGTTTAGCGGATTTCTTAACGAATTCCTTACGTTCTTCGGCTACCGCCAAAATCGTTCCATTTCCCGGAAGCGCAAGTCCTAAGCCTTCTGCCAAGCAGTTCATGGAGTTTGCCGTGAACATTCCTGAACAAGAACCGCAAGTAGGGCAGGCAACTTGCTCGATTTCCTGCAAATCTTCTTCATTGATATTACCTGCTTGATAAGCGCCCACACCTTCAAAAACGGATGTTAATGAAAGGGACTTACCGTTTTTGTCTTTACCTGCTTTCATGGGTCCGCCACTTACGAATATTGTTGGAATATTGACTCGAAGTGCTGCCATCATCATTCCCGGCGTTATCTTGTCACAGTTTGGAATGCAAACCATACCGTCAAACCAATGTGCTGATACAACAGTTTCCACGGAATCCGCTATGATTTCACGACTTGGCAAAGAATAGCGCATACCAATATGACCCATTGCAATTCCATCGTCTACCCCAATCGTATTAAATTCGAAAGGAACACCGCCAGCTTCGCGAATCGCTTCCTTCACTATTTTTCCGAATTCCTGAAGGTGGACATGACCTGGAACGATATCGATGTAAGAATTACAAACCGCGATGAACGGTTTACCGAAATCTTCTTCTTTAACCCCTGCTGCCCGCAACAGACTTCTATGTGGAGCTCGATCGACCCCTTTTGTAATCATGTCACTTCTCATATTTGATGTAGACATTTGTTGTACCCCCAATTTTCACTAAATGTTTAATGATTCAATATAATATAATTTTTAGTATACTCTAAAAATTCTAACATATTCACATACAAATGCAACCATTCAACACAAAATATCTACAAAAATCATTTTACTAAAATAATAGAGATCAAATTTATATCATAAAAACTTCTGTATATCGAAAAATTAGCCATTTTGAATGTTTTGGATTCCGACCTAGGGGAACGAATGTCAAATGACTTGAAGATCCGCTTCAATAATAAAAAGGCATACGGATTAAATCATCCGCATGCCTTTTGCCTGTAACCATTTTAGATTCCATTAAGTTATTCCCATCAAATATCACTTGTCATTCGCTTGTCTTGATTCTGTCATCTGCTTCCAAACCGAACCTTTTGCTTCTTCCCCATTTTCTATACGGTCAATGGCCATCTTGACCTGCAGGGCCACTTCGAATTCAAGGTCCTGTTCCGCTTGCTTAAGATAAGGGAGGGTCGTCTCATTTCCCACTTCATATAAAAACATCGCCGCCCTCCATCTAACCAATTTATTTTTATCCGAAAGTGATTGAGACATTTCTCCCATCGCTTCTTCAAAGCCAAGATCGGATAAACAATCCCCAGCCGTACGTCTTACGGCCGCACTTTTATCATTCAATGCTTTATACAAGCTCGGAAGCACTTTTCTATCTTCGATCATACCCAAGTATACTACCGCGAGCCTTCGAATGGAGACCTTACTATCGGAGAGTGCCATGTCCAATACGGGTATATCATCAACCGTTGGATCTTCCATTTGTTCTAAAGCCTGATAACGCTTTTCCCAGCTTTCGTCATTCAGCATTTCTGCAGTCAGTTTAATTTTTGGTCGTTTCAAAATTGCTTCCTTCGTATCCACCATTTCTTTTGCAGCGGCTACCAGCCGATTAATTCGTTCTTCCGGGTAAGCTGCAATCAACTCATCGGATACTTCCTTCACGATATCTTCCATATCACCATATCTTACGCCATAATCCTTCCATTTTCGAAGCAGTACTACATTGTCATCTTCTTTTTGAGCAGCGGAAATGCCCTTTATGAAATAATCCGGTAAGGCAAAACGTTTTTCGTGTTGGCTATCACTTGCTTTAATTTGCATCGGAATGCCCTTGAATTGTTGAATGGCAACAGTTACTTCACCGTAATGTTCATTTAATGCCGTTTGTTGATTTTGTTCTTCGGTTTTTTCCCCGAAAACTTGACGGATTTGGACCAAGATATCTTTCCAATCATATTTTGCATTTCGCTCAACGGCTAAGAAGTCCGCAACATGATATACCCCTTTCACTCCCTCGATCGTAAATAAATCTCTAATCAGCTGGGGTGCTTGGTCAGCTTGATCTTTCTTATAATTATTGCTTTTACCAGCTAATAGCTCTTCAGTTAAATTGATTTTCATTGTATTCGGACTTGGTGTAGGTTCTATCGACTTAATTTTCAATGCATTTCTCTCCTTTAACAAGACGTTTCCATGTACTAGATATTATCACATCGGCAACAGATTCTCATGCAATTGAGATTGGCTAAAAAAAGACCGGTCCAAGTTTGCTCCCTTGGACCGGTCATCCCGCTCATTCCTCTTCCAATTTTTCCGCTAAATACGTCCATCTTTCCATCAAATGGTCTAATTTATCCGTTAGTTCCTTTTCTTCTTCAAGCAGCAGGCGGACTTTTTCAAAATCGCTTCCCGCTGCTGACATTTCTGATGTTATGTCTTTCAGGCGCAACTCGACCCGTTCCATGTTCCCTTCTATCTCTTCCCATTCCTTACTTTCCGCATAAGTTAGTTTTTTCTTTTTCTTTTCGGTCCGGTTCATCTGAGGTTCTGGTGCTTTTACTGGCACGGCCTCTTCAGTCTTTTCTTCCAAGAACTCTGAATAACTGCCGTAATAGAAATCAATTTCAGCTTTATTCTTGAAAACAAGAAGCTGATGGCACGTCTTATCCAGGAAATACCTATCATGTGATACAGTAATGACTACACCTGAAAACGTTTCTAAATAATCCTCCAGAACGGTCAAGGTTTGCGTGTCCAAATCATTTGTCGGTTCATCCAAAAGCAAGACATTAGGTGCCGACATCAAAATATTAAGAAGATATAAACGCCTTTTCTCCCCTCCGGAAAGCTTGCGAATAGGCGTCCCATGAGAGCCCATTGGAAACAAGAACCTTTCAAGCATCTGCGCAGCCGATATGAAACTACCATCTTTAAGGGCGATTGAATCCGCCGTTTCCCGAATATACTCGATCATGCGCAAATTCTCATCCATATCGACGCTTTCTTGCGTATAGTACCCTATTTTCACGGTTTGCCCTTTTTCCAGGTTTCCTTCATCTATAGATTCCCGTCCGGCCAGGATATTTAACAAGGTTGATTTTCCACTGCCATTATTACCGACGATCCCAATTCGATCACCCGGTTTGAAGAGGAAGGAAAAATGGTTGATGATGGTTCGATCCCCGAAGGATTTAGAAACATCCTGCATCTCGAGTACCTTTTTCCCAAGGCGGGCACCGCTTAATTCCATTTCCAGGTTCTCTGTTTTCTGCTTATCCTTTACACCTGATTCCAATGTTTCGAAGCGTTGGATCCTGGCCTTTTGTTTCGTTGTACGGGCCTTTGCGCCTTTCCGGATCCAAGCCAGTTCTTTTTTGAATAGACTTTCCTTTTTCGATCTTTCAGCCGTTTCATTCTCTTCACGAATGGCCTTTGATTCTAAATAATCCGCATAGTTTCCTTTGTATTCGAAAAGCTGCGTTTGGGCAATTTCCCAAATCTTATTGGACACTCGATCAAGGAAATATCGATCATGGGTCACAAATAAAACGGACTTTTGATATTTCCCCAAATATTCTTCAAGCCAAGTGATGCTTTCAAAATCGAGATGGTTCGTCGGCTCATCCAAAATCAGTAAATCAGGGGTCTCAATCAAGGTTTTTGCCAGGGCCGCACGCTTTTTTTGGCCACCTGACAGTTCCCCCAATTTTCTTGAGTGATCAGGAAGACCAAGCTTGGTCAGTATCGTTCTGGCATTGGCACTTGTATCCCAGGCACCAAGCGTGTCCATATCCTGTTGCTGCTTTAACAAACGGTCCTGAATTACACTATTCTGTGGATCTACCTGGAGTTGAACGAGCGTCTTTTCATATTCCTTAATCAATGAAAATACAGGAGTTGAACTTTCATACATATATTCCATGATCGTCAAATTCTCATCAAAATGCGGATCTTGGGATAGATAGGAAATCGTGTAATCATTCGGATGATCCTTCGTTCCTAAATCACTGTCTTCCAAGCCTGCGATGATATTCAATAATGTCGATTTGCCGGTGCCGTTTATACCAACGATCCCGATTTTTTCCCCTTCGGTAATGGAAAAAGAGACATCTTTAAAAAGCAGCTTTTCCCCTTGGGTTTTCATTACATGTTCCATGCTAAAAACTTTCATAATCGTACATCCCATTCCTTATTAAATTCCTCTAAAAATCCAACCATATATTCATGCCTATCACTTGCAATCTTCTTGGCTGTACAAGTATTGAGCATATCTTGCAAACGCAATAATTTTTCATGAAAGTGATGAATGGATGAGCTTTTGCCACTCCTGTATTCCTTCTTGGTCATGTTTTCCCTTATGGGCAATGAAGGATCATACATAAGTTGTCCCTTTTTTCCGCCAAATGCAAATGTCCTGGCTATGCCAATGGCACCAATTGCATCCAAGCGGTCCGCATCCTGAACAATTTCAGCCTCGATCGAAGGAAGCTTCAACTGCCCTGCACTATATGAAATTGTATTGATGATCTGTTTGATGGCATCAACACTATCAATATCCAACTTTATTTCATCAAACCAAACGTCAAGCTTTTTCCAGCCTTCATCGGCTTCCTGGTTTAGTTTATCATCCGGGATATCATGAAGCAGAGCCGCCAATTCAATGATAAACTCATTTCCTTTTCGTTCTTCTTTTGCAATATGTAAAGCCAGCTTACGAACACGATCGATATGGAACCAATCATGGCCGCTGGCATCAGAATTCAATTGGTCATATACATACTTCTCCGTCAATTCAATCATCGTTTGTTTCATATCACCACTCCAAGTCCCTTCTATTTTACCATGGTTCTCAAAAATGGTGTGCTTTAATCTTCATTGAACCAACTGATCCCAATCGTCTGTTCACCGGTATGCACCCCGATGGCACTGCCCAGTGGGGATACATGGATCAACACATGAGGAAATTCTTCGGTAATCATCTTTTTCCATCTTTGTGCCTGCTCCGACACTGCACCATATAATATGGTGCATTCTTTTACTTTTCCCGCCTCGACTGATCTGCGAAAATCAGCGAAGATCTGTTTTTCCGCTTTTTTAAGGTTCCGAGGTTTAGATTTAGTATGAAGCACACCATTTTCGATTGAAATAATGGGTTTAAAGCTCAATAGGCTTCCTAGAATATACTGTGCGTTCGTTAACCTGCCGCTGCGATGAAGCTGATCTAAAGAACCAATTAATACATAGGTTTCCTGGTTATCCGCATACATTCTCGTTTTGACGAAAGCCTCATTGATGGAATCGCCATTATCAATATAATGCATGAGCCTTTTCAAGATTAATAGCATTGGAAAGGAAATAAGTAAAGTATCAAAAACGTCAACAGGGATCGAAACCATTTGTGCAGCTTGCCTGCTTGCGGAAACTGTCCCGCTCAATTCACTTGAAAGATGTACGGCTATGATTCGATCATAGCGTTTTTCAAGCTCCTTATATAACTCTTGGAATCTGCCGACCGAGGGCTGTGAAGTAGTGGCGGTGATTTTTTCCTCACTCATCCGCCGGTATAATTCCTCAGGTAATAGGTCGACACCATCTTCATATTCCTTCCCATCAATGATGACGACCATCGGAACGACGTATACGTGTTCATTCAATGATAATTCTTCGTCCAAAGTTCCCGTACTATCTATTACCCATGCAATTCGTTCCATGGTTTCCCCCCTCATTTGTGTCTTCCATTATATTCAACATCCCAACCATCTGTCCCATTTTAAATACGGATGCATATAAATATCTTACCTCAAAAAAAGAGCCCAACTGGAGCTTCCGTTGGACTCGATATCATTCTTCATAATAATTTTTTTATATCCTCTTCCATTTCCAGAGGTTTTGTTTTAGGTGCATACCGGCTCACTATATTTCCATTACGATCAATCAAGAACTTTGTAAAATTCCATTTTATCGATTTGGACCCCATCACTCCAGGAGCATTTTCAGTCAGGTAGCTGAATAAGGGATGGGCTTCCTTGCCATTGACATTCACTTTTGCAAACATCGGGAATGTTATACCATGATTCAATTTGCAGTATGAGTCGATTTCCAGATCATCACCAGGCTCCTGATTCAAAAACTGATTACAAGGAA
The DNA here is from genome assembly GCF_006680105.1 of Bacillus sp. B4EP4a. Lineage (NCBI taxonomy): Bacteria > Bacillati > Bacillota > Bacilli > Caryophanales > Bacillaceae > Bacillus > Bacillus sp. B4EP4a. The sequence continues at coordinate 31,270 of NZ_VHIK01000047.1, read as the reverse complement.
AACCAAGCACGACTACCCCATCCTCTTTATATCGCACATACAGGCTTTGCAAATCATCATACTGTGGCGAAAAACCGCATTTGCTTGCGGTATTCACTATAATCATCACTTTCCCTCTATATTCCTCAAGCGAGATGGTTTCGCCATTGATTTTATTGACTTCAAATTCGTAAATGGACATGTATGATCTCTCCCTTTAGTATGATGATTCATTTTACCGTATTTAAAGGTAGGTTTACCAACTTTTATCCTTTCCTTTCATCCCTGAATCTTCACTGCTTGTATGGATTGAATCAAATACTCTACCATGTCTTCCAAATCATCCATTTGTTCTTCTTTTACAAGCCTTCCAAATGAAACTTTATATATAGAAGAAGTAACGTGTTGCATTTTTTTACTCACCGTATCGCTGGTCGTCACTGTAATGATCCTCTGATCTCCCCAAATTTTTTCCAGTTCATTCAACAATTGTTCAGCATTCACTTCATCCAGCTTTTTGGGAAAAGTAATGAAAATATCGACTGTGCAGCCCGAATGAGTTTCATCAATAGCTGCATCGAGTAACTCCGAACTTAAGTTCTTGAGTGAAGCCTGTAACTCAATCGCACCGCTAATCGAAATAGGCGCGTTTGGTTTTTTCAGTTCCATCTCAATCTTATATGATCTGGACATAGTCGAGAGATTAACTATATCATCACGTTTTATGACCAATATATCTCCAATGAAGTCACGATCGTAAACCGCTCCTTCCAAAACCACTTTCATGTTCTCAAATGCTGTAGGATCAAACAATCTCCAAACACCTCTCCAACTTCATAGTTTATGTATTCATGAACTTCCCATTTTACCATTCCCAGGCCATTTCCTTCGGGATTTACAAGAAATTATTAAAATAGCTTTTCTATTCAATAATTTTCTATATAATTAAAATATTATGATTTTTGAAGAAGGAGGCTAATCATGCCAATCAGAATTCCGGAACAACTGCCAGCAAGGGAAATTTTAGAACAGGAAAATATCTTCGTAATGGATGAGGAAAGAGCTACCAATCAGGAAATCCGTCCATTGAATATATTAATATTAAACCTAATGCCAGAGAAAGAAAAAACGGAGGCCCAGTTACTGCGCTTTCTTGGCAATACTCCGATTCAAGTAAATATATCATTCCTGCGCTTGAGCACACATGAATCAAAAAACACAAGTAAATTTCATTTAGATCAATTTTATAAATCATTTAATGATATCCGCACGAAGAAGTATGACGGCTTGATAATTACAGGTGCTCCAGTAGAAAAGCTGGAATTTTCAGATGTTAATTATTGGGAAGAACTGCAGAGTATCATGAACTGGTCAAGTGAAAATGTCACATCCACCCTACATATTTGTTGGGGGGCACAAGCTGCCCTGTACCATCATTATGGAATAGGCAAATACGAACTTCCAGAGAAATGCTTCGGGATATACACCCATGAGGTCCTTGAACCGAATGAAAATCTAGTCCGCGGATTCGATGATTATTTTATGGCCCCTCATTCTCGCCATACGGATATTGACTATCAAAAATTAGTTAACCATCCAGAACTGAAGGTTCTCGCACAGTCCGATCAAGCTGGTGTATTGATTGCTGCTTCAGTTGATGGAAAAAGAATTATGGTTACCGGCCATTTTGAGTATGATGCCGATACCCTTGGTGAAGAATACAAGCGCGATAGGGAGCGTGGAATCAATACGCAACTCCCTGAAAATTACTTTCCTGATAACGATCCGACCAAGGTACCACTTCACCGCTGGAAGAGCCATTGCAGCCTGATGTTCTCGAATTGGCTGAACTATTATGTCTACCAATCAACCCCTTATGAGTGGGATTGAAAGGGTAAGAAAAAAGAAGCTTTCACGTTTAAGTGAATCGTTTTTTGGTCAGCCACTTCCGATTATCATGGGAAACAACCTGAGTTTCTGACTCAGGTTGTTTGTTTCATGATTCCTTATTGCCGAAATAAACCTCTTCAAAAGGTTGGACGACCACAAATCCTTGACCTTCGAATTTCATTTGAACGGATTCTCCGCTTCCCCTACCAAAAAACGACTTCAGTGAAACATCCGTTACGAATTCAGGCTGCAATTCCCCAGACCAAGCCACTGTGGCATTCGGGTCAGTATAGACTGGATTCCCATGTTCCACCATTAAAGTAAGCGGCTCATAATGGGAAGTGAATGCGACCATGCCTCTCCCCTCGAGCCTTACGTTGAACAATCCCCCCGCCAATAATCCGGCAATGCGCCGCATCATTTTTATATCCCATTGAATCCCCGGCTCAAATGCAAGTAAATCATTTCCGTTAACACAGATCGATTCCCCATTTAACTGTAAAATGGAAATCTTCTTTCCTTGATCCGCGACGTATAGCTTTCCGCTTCCAGTCGCTTTCATCAAAGATGCACCCTCACCTGTCAAAGCCTTTTTGAAGAGCTTACCAAGACCATGCTCCAAGATACCTTCCCGTTCGAATTTAATATGTCCGCGATAAGAAACCATCGTCCCCATTTTTGCCCAGATCTGCTGTTCCAAATTAATCTCCAGGATTCGTTCCGTTTCAAGTTCGAATAAACCTTGCCCTTTATCCTGCTGTTTCGTCTTTTCAACAAATTGATCGATTTGATACTTCTCCATCACTGCCCCACCTCTTTTTGAAGGAGGAAAAGCCACATGAACGATACAGCTTGCTTTAACTCCTTTGAAAAATGCCCCAGTTTTGTATAGTCCACCCCTCTCTTTGCAACACCGGTATCAGCCACTGCCTTCCATCCGGTTTCTAAAGCCATTTTTTCAAATTCCCAAGGCTGCATTGTATTCATGATGACTTTATCTCCTAATAACCGTTGAAAACTGAATTTTTTTCGTGGTTCAGCTGTTGGACCAAGTATACCAAAACAGGCATAACCGCCAGGCTTTATTACCCGTTGAATTTCCTTCATCACCGTTAATGGTTCACCCGTATATTCCAAAGAATTAATGACCATTGCCGCATCCAGTTCTTCATCTTTGAATGGAAGATTATAAAAATCCCCTTGCAGGAAAGAAAGTTCTGGTTGTTGAGCGGTTTTCCCCTTTGCAAATTCAATCATCACATTGGATAAATCAACTCCGGTTACTTCAAATCCCGCTTCGGCCAATTTCAAGGAACCAACTCCATCTCCACAGCCAATGTCAGCCACCTTCACTTTCGAAGGTACATATTCAGAAAAGAAAGGAATAATGTTTTTCCGGCTCCCCGTTTCCCACATTTCTTGCGAATTCTTCACCCACATAGGTGCAAAAACATCCCATTCCTTTTTCGATTCTTTATGCCATGTATGTAAATTCATCAGAAATTCCCCCTCCTAATTAAGCAAGTTCCTACTATATTAAAAACACTCAGTTTCCAGAATCAAAATAACGGGGCTTCTTTATAGCTATTCTGCTCAAAATTAAAAAATCCTCTTTTATAACTTCGTTCAGGAATACAGATGATTTTCAAATACATAAAAAAAAACTGCCAGCGGCAGCTTATTTTGAATTTTCTTCATTTCTTTTTTGTATCTTTCGTAAATCCTCGACACGGTCAGGAGATTCTTCAAAGAATTCAACCAGGTCTCCAATCCTATCGATGGCATTCCAGCTAAGGTGGTGTTCGATCCCCTCTACATCATGATAAATATTTTCTTCCTTGACCCCAATCAACCTTAGCATCTGTTCTAAAAGTTCATGCCGGTATACGAGCCTTTTACCAACTTTTTTCCCATTTGCAGTTAAAACGAGACCTCGGTACTTTTCATATATCAAATATTTTTCTTGATCAAGTTTTTGAACCATTTTTGTAACTGAAGAAGGGTGGACGGAAAGATTTTCGGCAATATCGGAAACTCTTGCATATCCTTTTTCTTCAATAAGTAAATAAATTTGTTCTATGTAATCCTCCATGCTCGGTGTAGGCATTCGGAATCCTCCCATTCAAACGCATATCTAAAAATTTTACTATATAAACGACCCTGAAACAAGATGATATAAGTCTCAGGGCGCCTTTAATGATGTTTCTTCTCAAGTTTGCTTGACGTTTTGTTCTGTTGGGAATGTAAAACTGATCTTCTTTTCAGAGTCGGACCAAGATAATATGGCATCAAAGGTCTTTTCCCCTTTTTTAAAACCGCTTATCAAATCCGTTTCACCGCTCGCCAACAGCTTTTTTATATTTGCTTGACTAATTTTCTTATTAAGGATTTTTTTGGAGATTGTAAAGTTACACTTTGTTTTTTGATAACTTACACATCCATAGAATTCCCCTTTATCGACAATCTTAGAACCGCATAGTTTACAGCTGCCCACAGATGCTGAACTTCTCTTATTAGGGCCGCTCCGTTGAATCGACTCGGTGTCCAGCCCTTGAAAATCCCAGCTTTCCGATGATTCCACGGCATCACTGATTATTTTTGCTGACATCTTTTTAACAGCTTCCATAAATCCGCCAGCGGATGCCTTCCCTTCCCCGATTTCTCTTAAACGCTGTTCCCATTTGGCAGTCATCTCGGGTGAAGCCAGGATTTTCTCCCCAATCGCGGTAATCAGCACTTTCCCTTTATCTGTCGCAAATACCTGATTTTTTTTTACATTGATGTATTTACGGTCTTTGAGCATGGTAATGATGCCAGCCCGGGTTGCTTCGGTTCCAAGACCCTCGGTTTTCATCAGCACCTTTTCTAACTCTTCATTATCCAGATGCTTTCCGGCAGTCTTCATCAAAGTGATCAGCTGACCTTCTGTATAGCGCTTAGGAGGCTGGGTTTTTCCTTCTTTCACCTTTATATTGGCGACCTTTCCAGAATCCCCTTTTGAGACGGACGGCAAAATGACATCATCGTCTTCCTTGTCATTTTGGAAAATCACTTTGCGCCATCCCTCTTGAATCTGCTGCTTTCCTTTAGAAATGAATTCGGCACGCTTATCGACAAGCGTTTTAATGGTGGTGTAATCGAAAATGGCTTTCTCATAATGGGCCGCAATCAAGCGGCGTACCACCAAGTCATAAATATTCCGTTCTTCAGCGGAAAGCCGCTTTGGATCGGTTACCTGCTCCGTCGGGATGATGGCATAGTGATCAGTCACTTTCTTTTCATTTACAAACCGTTTATTATTCATGATGTTCGGTTGTGGCAAGGGAAACAGGGATTCATATTCCGAAAATCCGCTTAGTTTTTGCAAAATATCGGGAAATGTTTCGGCTTCCCCCTCCGTCACATAATTGGAATCTGAACGAGGATAAGAAACGATCCCTTTTTGATATAAACTTTGTACTATATCAAGCGTCTGTTTCGGCGAATATTTATAAATCTTGTTCACTGTCGCTTGCAATGACGAGAGATTAAATAACAAAGGCGGCTGAAATTCTTTCCTTTCTGTATCCATTTCAGCTATTTCAGCTTCCTTACCCTTGCAAAAAGCGGCAATTTTATCCGCCATTTCTTTTGTCTTGATTCTCGGATCATTGTTCTGTTGCCATTTTCCCTGATATTTCTTTCCATCCATCTTGAAGTCAGCGAACACTTCCCAGAACGGTTCAGACTTGAATTGCTCAATTTCCATTTCCCGCTTCACAATCAAGGCGAGAGTCGGTGTCTGAACCCTTCCAGCTGAAAACACATCCGAAACGCCCCTTTGTTTCAATAAAATACTATACGCTCTCGACGCATTCATTCCCACAACCCAGTCCGCGCAAGCTCTCGTATACGCTTCATAATAGAGCGGCCTGGTTTTTTCCTCACTCTTCAGATTTTGGAATCCCTCATAAATCGCTTTTGGAGTCAAAGAGGAAATCCATAACCGTTTCATCGGTTTATTGACATTGCATAGATTAACGATATTGCGGACAATCAATTCTCCTTCACGCCCGGCATCACCTGCATGAATGATTTCATCGACTTCCGTTTTCCTAAGCAAAGTCTTCACAACATTGAATTGCTTTGCCTTTTGTCGGGTCACTTCATATTGAAATTTCTCAGGAATCATCGGCAACGTTTCCATCGACCATTTTTTCCATTTTGAATGATAGGTTTCCGGCGAAACGAGTTGACATAAATGACCGACGGCCCAAGTTACATAAGCTCCATCGGGAAAAAGTTCATTCGGCATGATTTCTATATAGCCTTGCTGTTTCTTCGTTTTAAATTGAGCCGCTAGCGTTGAACCTTGATCTGGTTTCTCCGCAATGATTAGCTTCATGTTCATCTTCACCTAATCCGTTAAAAAATATCTTCCCCTATCATTATACCTTAATTATCACAATCGGCTAGATATGACTTCGTTTTTACTGAACTGTTCTATAGGAAACATTAAATGATTGCTTAACTTCGGTGAATAGTGAGGTTTTCAGGCAGATGATAAACCTGTCTTAATATAGGAGGATTAATAGGTAAAAAAAAGCTTCACTATTGGAGGGTCAGTATAGATTAGGGGGAATCGGAGTATATACAAAAGAAACAAGCGCGATGTTAAAAGTCGCCCATAGCTTTTCACTGTTTAGTTATTTATTGATATTATTCATACAAAAGCTAAAGGTATAGGTACTTCGTTTATCTTCCATTCTCTCTATTCTCCTTTTTACTTCCTTGCCGAACTCTATATAATATATCCAATATCTACCGGAACTCCCACTATTCATATCCCATCAAGGGTGAATAATTCATTTTATATTTTGAATGCTAAATCTAATGAAGGAAAATGTTACTTAATACTATCGTTATTCAAAGGTTCTGTTTCAAATATAGAAACTTTTTCTCTTTTTTTGAATCTTATTTCTCAATATTTTATTATGAACAACGTACGAAAGAGAGGTGAATCCATTGAAGCAATACGAAGTAGCTACACTGAAAAAAGGACTTCTAATTTTAGATGCTTTGCAAGAAAAGGATATGACACTTCGTGAAGTTATACAAACATTCTCATTTAATAAATCAACGGCTTTTCGTTTGTTATATACCCTTGAAATAATGGGCTATGTCAAAAAAATTGATAATTCCTATAGTCTTACTAATAAGATGGGATCTTTATCCACTTCCTATAACTCAAAAGCAAATTGGTTATCGGTTCCACCTTTACATGAGTTGAGTAGCGAAGTTGGAGAAACAGCCTATGTTGGAATCCTTTATGGAACGGATGTAGTCACCGTACAAGTTGTTGACGGACCTCATTCTATGAGGGCACACTCAGAGGTTGGTGACCGGGCTCCTGTCCACTTAAGCGCTCTAGGAAAAGTCATATTAGCTTTTTTAGACAAAACCAAGCTCGAAAGAATCCTTAAAGAATTAACATTAGTGCAAAATACAAAAAATACATTTGCAGACTTGCATTTATTAAAAGAACACCTAAAGGTCATTCGTAAGCAAGGATACGCAGTAGATGACGAAGAGACAGAAATAGGTTTACGCTGTATTGCTGCTCCTGTCATCTTTGAGGGAAATATGATTTCAGCAGTTGCGATAGCTGGTCCAGCCCTTCGGTTGAATAAAAAATTAGATAAAGCTTTAAGTAAAAAACTTATTCAATGTAGTTCGCGTATATCGAAAATGCTTTGATGGAAAACACCCTAAAATTTGAGGAGGGGGAATAGATTAAAGAGATGTCAACAAAAGTATACATTGCATTATTTTCTTTGGCCATTAGTGCTTTTGCCATTGGAACAACTGAGTTCGTCATTGTAGGCTTACTTCAAACAGTTGCTGATGATCTATCTATTTCGGTGACAAAAGCTGGCGCTTTAATTTCTGGTTATGCAGTAGCAATAGCTGTTGGAACTCCAATTGTAATAGCTATTACAGGGCGTATTCCGAAAAAAGGATTTTTACTAATCTTAATGATTGTTTTCATTTTAGGTAACGCAGTTTCGGCCATTGCAGAAACATATGAAGTATTAATTATCTCACGAGTTATTACTGCTATCGCACATGGTGTATTTTTTGCAATTGCAGCTACAGTTGCTGCCGATATCGTACCAGAAAACAAAAAAGGAACAGCTATTTCAATTATGTTTACCGGATTAACAGTAGCAACCATAGCTGGTGTTCCAATGGGGACTTATATCGGACAACAGTTTGGTTGGCGCGCTACATTTGGTGTGGTAGCTGTACTCGGCATTATTGGGCTAATCGTAAATGTATTTGCCGTTGATAAAGTGAATAGACAAACAAATCCTCCTACTCTTAAAGATGTAGGGCAACTTGTGAAAAATGAACGAATTCTACTGGCACTATTAATGACCGCATTAGGTTTTGGTGGAACTTTTTCGTTATTTACCTACCTCGCTCCTATACTGGAAAAAATCAGTGGGTACTCAGCTGGATCTATTTCATTGCTGCTTTTAGTTTATGGAGTTGCCGTTGCCATTGGAAATATAGTAGGTGGGAAAATGGCCAATCAGCATCCAGTTAAATCATTACGCTTCGTCTTTTTACTCCAAGGTATCGTACTTTTATTACAAATGATATTACTACCTAATAAAGGTTTAAGTATTTTATCTATTATTTTGTTAGGTTTATTTGCATTTATGATGTCTCCAGGAGTTCAAGCGTACATTGTAACGCTTGCTGAAAAATTGGTTCCTTCTGCAATAGATATTGCATCTGCACTAAATATATCAGCCTTTAATGTAGGGATCGCTGCAGGATCTACCTTTGGTGGATTAGCAGTAGACTATTTAACGTATTTAGATACGGCATGGATTGGTGCCATTATGGTGGCATTCGCATTTCTTCTATCCGTACTGAATTATAAATTAGATAAAAAACAAAAATTATTTTAAGGGAGAGTTTATTTATGAACTTACAACAACTAGAAAACGTAGAAAAGGAATTACAATTTGAAACATTTACAAATGAAGATGCTCTAAATCTTGGTATGACATTAATTAATTATGCCAAAGAAAATAACAAAGCAGTAGCTATTCATATTGAGCGTAATCGAGTACCTTTATTCACCCATCTAATGGATGGTACTTCTGAAGAAAATGTATTTTGGCTATATCGAAAAAAACGCGTAGTGGATCATTACAACAGAAGCTCACATTATATTGGAGCAAGATTCGAAAAGCAAGGAACGCCCCATGATGAAAGCTCTCTTCTTCAATCATCTGATTATCAAGCTATAGGCGGATCTTTCCCTATACGTATTAAAGACATAGGCGTAATTGGGAGTGTAACAGTAGCAGGGCTTACACCTCAACTTGATCACGATTATGCTGTCGAGGGAGTAAAACGTTTCTTAAAAAAATAAGGAGTTTATAAACAAATGGTTGTCGAACATGCCATGTTATTCATCAAAGAAGAGTTAGTGGAGGAATTTATACAGAAAAATTAACGAAGCATTCCCTATCTTAAGCAGTTCTGAGGGGTACTTATCTCACAAACTGCTTCGAAATAAAGAGAATCCAACTCATTTTTTACTCGTTGTTAATTGGAATAGCTTAGAAGACCATATTGATGGCTTTGTAGGGAGTGCTAAATTCAAGAAATGGGACTCTATGCTCAGATACTTCTTTAATAGTTATCCAAAAATCTTGCACTATACAGAACTAAAATATGATTAATCAACAGGTACCTGTCAAGTATACAGTTATAAAAGACTGCCTTTATGAGGCATGAGTTCGGTATTCAATCGGACTCATGCCTCATTTGTTTTGTATGTCAAAAAGTTTTAAACAGTAGCTGAATGCTCTTAAACTTTTCCACCGAGACCAATGATTTAAATAATATAAACAAAAAAAATTTTTAAAAAAAACATTCAACAATCTGGCCCAATTGTTGAACAAAGATCAAAACGCACTCTTGAACTAACCTCCCTCTATAAACATTGATGTATCAACGGTTTGCACCACTCGGTGTATTAGGGTAATTATTTTTTCATTCCACTTTTAAACAGAGTATTGAAATTCTGGTTTTTATTACTAAATTGAGCATACGCTTCGCTAAAACTAATGGAAATCATCAGCTATTTTCTCCACTATGTGATGCACAATAGATCTCTGCGAAACTTATGATGACGTACCCTCCCATGTCTCTTAGCGTCATTTGCGCTTACATTCCTTCGTTCGGTCTATTCATAAGGCAGAGGCCTGCTTAAGCTGCCCCGGGGACTCTTGGTCTTAGTTTAGTAATGTTGCTGGCTTCTCCGTGTCATCCTTCTTGTTATAAATCGATAGTTAGAAATGCTTACGCTTCCTCTGAGAGGCAGTAGAGATCCTTCATCATATTCTGCTCATTAAAATGGACTTTCTTTTTACAAATACCATGCAATACTTTCAACAATTTACCACAGAGTACCACCATCGATTGCTTTCCGCGTAAGGGATTTTGTTGGCGTGTTGTGTAATATTCATGAAGCTGCTTAAACCCCTCGTTGTGACGAATGAGTGGTACTATTACTTTGAAAAGAATATATCTAAGTCGCTTTCTTCCTCGTTTGGAGATATGTTTTTGTCCCTTATGTTGACCAGATGAGTTTTCACGTAATGTTAATCCCGCTAGTTTAATCAATTGGCGTGGATTTTCATAAAGTGAAAAGCTTCCAACTTCTGAAAGCAAATCAACAATGGTTGCATCTCCTAATCCAGGAACTGAAGCCAGCAGCTCATATTCCATAGTTGTTTGGGCCATTTAGGAGAAATTGTACTGATTCGCAGATTATTTAGTGCTTGGCCACCGCCAACAGGCGGATATCCGGTCTAAACAAGGTTATGTGTTGAACCCCCTTTCCTTTGCGGAAGCAACCCCTGTCCGTTAGTTTATATCGCACGGCCCAAAAGGAAAACGTTACGAGAATGGACATATTTTCGAAGAAAAAATGTCCATTCTTTTGGTAATATAGAGGCAGCTGTTTATAATGAGGCATTTATAACATACGGAGATGATGAAAAAATGACAGGACCCGTTTTAATTTTGACCATTATTTTAACGATATTTAAACTAGTTGTTACCTGCCTTCCAACCGATGTCGTCAATTGGCTTTTGAATAAATTTAAGATGCATCCAACACTTAGTGACGGGAATACCGTGATCACGATGGACGGAAAACGATTGGAAGGGGAAGAGAAGTACCAAGTGATTCAGGATGTTAACCACGCGATGGTTTTGAAGAAAAATCATATATTTCCTGGAAACGATTCCTTGTTTTTACAGCCAAAGAGCGGTGTGAAGCCATTGGTCATCGATACGAAAAAAGGCAAAAAGGATATTCGGTTATTGGTGTTCGTGTACGGCGACCATGTGGATGTCGTAAAACAGGACAAGAAGAAGCTTGTGGCATATAGCATGCGTTCCGAAAGCCTCCAAGACCGTTCGATGATGAAAGGAATAGATGTAAAAGAAGCATAAAAGGAAGAAAAATGAAAAACCACACCATGATGTGTGGTTTTTTGATAGGGAATTATTTATTTTCTGACACGACTTCTTCTTCTCTTATGAGGATGCCTTCATTTTTTGCTCGCTCATATAGATCGCGGTCTTGATAATCAATGACCCTTTTCTAGTACGACGCACACTTTAGCTGAACAAGGGAATTTTTTTTTACTTGATTTGAATGTATGATAATGTAAAGAATCGCACGTTCAAAAGGCAGCCAAATGGCTGCCTTCTTATGACGCTAACGCACCCGTTAGTTTAAGTAGAAACCTTCACAATCTCAATAGAGTAGAAACTATTGAGAGACATTCAAAGTACCTCTAAATTAGGCTTTATAATGTCTAATAAGACTTATATCAAAATGCGTTGTAAATGCGCATTTTCCTGACTCTACCCTGACGATACCCCTATAAGTGTTGTTTTTTCCTTCTACCCATTGCCCTGTAAAATTATCACGAATATCTACCAAATCTTCCAACTTTCATATTGTGAAATTTTGCTATTCCGTAATTGTAGCTTTTAAATAAAGGTTAATCAAATATATCTCGAAAACCAAAATTTTACGATAAATAAAAAGAATCTATTTTGAAAAAAGATCGATCAAAATAGATTCTTATTCAGTATATTTAAGTTTGGTCTTTATAAAAAAGTTCAATCACTTTCAAAGTATCAGAGTTTATTCTCGACAACTATAACTCATATTAAAACAATAGAATGATATAGACAAAGCAAAAGAATAAACATAATGGACTATAGAACCAAGTATCGTATCTAGCAAACTGAGAATGTTTAATTTTTTTAAAAAATCCAACAAACTTAAAATCACCAATTGCCCTAATAATGAAAACTAAAGCACAAACAATACTTCCGATTTTAGAAAAACTATTTGCTTGGAACCCCTGCAAATAACCTCCTTGAACAACAATAATGAGACTAGCCATTAGAATAAGAATGGCTACGAATAATGTTCCCCATAATCTCGGAGTAAAAGCAGGTTTATGCTCTCCCTCTTTTACTGGGAGAACAGCGGCAGAACCCCATCGACCTCCAAAAGCCCAATAAATATGCAAAAAACTGATAAACCAAAGGAGCCCTACAGCTACTAATATTAATAGTAATTTCATTTATTCGCCCCCAATGTCGTAACTTCAAACAAAACATACACCACCGTATGTTATAGTGAAAATTTTGTCCCTTCAGGTTTTATAACCATATTAGGGACATTTATTATCGTTTATTAAAAACTCAACCATTTTATCAATATCAAAATTAGGATTTGCTTCAAACCTTGTCATCCAACCTACATACGTTAAATAGGCAAGTCTCGCTCGATCAATTGATTCATTTTCGTCTATACCGATTTTTTGATACAATTTTGCAACACAAGAAATTCTTTGTTCTTCCATATCTACTAAACGTGCTGCCACAACAGGATCATATTTAGCCCAAGTATAAATGCCAATCTCCATTTTTTTATCTCGATTAAAACTAAACTGTAATAGCTGTTCTAATGAGGCATCCTGTTGCTCCATACTTTGAACAATCAGTTTTGTTGCATGTATTTCCCAATAGTCGAGCATAGAATCTAAAAGCTCTTGATGGTCACGAAAATAGTGATAGAAGCTCCCTTTGCTTATTTTTAGCAATCGAGCAAGTGCTTCAATGCGAACTTTATGTATTCCTTCAACAGCTAATTGTTGTAATCCTGCTTTTATCCAATCTTCCCTCGTTAATTGCATGTCATCTCTCCAGTAAAATACGGTAGCGTATGTTTTACGTTAGATTACTACTATTCTCATTTTTTGTCAATTATTCATTCTAATTATTTTTATGAACTTTAATGTTGTTTTTGATCGTAATTGTAGCTTTGAAACAAAGTTTGATCAAATTAATACAAGAAACCTTGATATATGAATAAATAGAAAGGGCATGTTTTGAAAAAAGATTGATCAAAACATACCTTTATACTAATTAATTGGATTATTCTTATAAAAAAGATTGATCATTTTTGTGTTCCTTACGCAACTAACGCACCCGTTAGTTCTATAAGACTTATTGCAGAGTTGACACATACTGTGTCACAAAGTATTTACATAAAATCAAAAAATAACTGCTCCTCAAAGAACAGGAGCAGAAAAAAAGATGTTATTTCACAACTTTAAGAGGAACAAGTACTTTATTAAAAAAAGACGTTTCGAGCTTGGCTAACCAACCGTTTCCGTTTTCTCCATTAGCTACTTGAGCAGCGTGTTTTTTGTGAAATTCTGTTACCCGTTTATTATGCTCTTTATGCCATTGGTGCATAGAATTATGTTTCATTCTTATTGCCTCCTTTCCGTTTAATTATATTTCTAGAAAAGTTGAATAGAAAGTGCTTTTTATTCAACTTTTGAAAGAGAGGAAATCGATAAGTTAATAAATCTAAATATGCACAGTTCGTATACACTACGCTTGTTGAACTAACCTGCCGCTGATCAGCAGCTCCGTGACGGATGGAATGAAATGTGGTAGCCAACCCACGCATATCAGTTTGTATACCACCGTCAGCATTTTTGCCTTCGTGCCAAGTCTTTAAGGTTTTCCTTTTCAACTTTTAGGATTGTATCCATTTCTGAATGAAACCCCATTTAAAACCATTTGGGTGTGGTGGGTTGACAGTTTCGTTCATATCAGTTAAAGATAAGCATATCATTTATAAAAAATCTCCAACTCGAATGCTTGGAGATTAATCTATATTTAATTAGAGGGGTTTGCTTAATTAAATAACTTCAACTTGACCCATCATACCATTTTCTTCATGTTCAAGAATATGACAGTGGAACATATAGACACCTTTATTATTGAATTTCACTGCCAATTTTACTGTTTGTCCAGCTTCAACTCCAATGGAATCCTTCCATCCTTGTTGACTTATTGGTGGTTCTTTTCCATCGATTGAAACAATTTTGAATTGTGTACCATGAATATGGAATGGATGAGTCATACCACCCATCTTATCAGGCTTGTTATATATTTCCCAAATTTCTGTTTCACCTTGTTTTTGCGTGAAATCAATACGGTTCATATCAAATTGTTTTCCATTAATATATACCATTTTTCCCATACCGAATAGCTCCAGCTTTTTCGTAACAGGTAGATTTTTTTCCTCTTCTGTAACAACATAATCATTTAATGTTTCCGGAATCTCAATTGAGTTTGTTTTTTGTCCTTCGATTTTGAATGGTAATAAAATTGTATCCTCTTCATTTACAAGAGCAATGTCACTTTCTGCATTATATTTTGAAAAATCTACAATAATTTCTGCTCTTTCACCTGGAGTTAATGTAATTTCATTCATCTCATTTGGTTCATTCACCAAACCACCATCCGTTGCAATTTGTTGGAATGAATCTCCTGTATTTAATTTAAAAGTATAGTTACGCGCATTTGAGCCGTTCAATAAACGTAAACGAACTTTTTCTTTCCCAACGGTAAGTTTTGGATTCAACGTACCATTAATTAATAATGTATCTCCAATTGTACCATCTTCATTAAGAACAGCTTGGTAATCGAATTGTTTTTCCTCAGTAAATTGTCTATCTTGGAATACTACTGGAAAATCGTTTACCCCATATTCATCGGGTAACCTAAGTTTTTTAGAATTTTCATCCTCTACATAAATGAAACCTGCTAAACCTTTATATACTTGTTCTGCAGTGGCACCTACTGGATGTGGATGGAACCATAATGTCGCAGCACCTTGATTTACTGTAAATTCAACATCTTTAGCTTTACCAGGTTGTATTACTTGATGTGGTCCACCATCGCCTTCTCCAGGTATCTCGACTCCATGCCAGTGAAACGTTGTTGGTTCCGACATCTCATTCCCTGTTCTAAATGTTACTTTTTCACCTTTATTTATACGAATAACCGGTCCTAAGAATGAACCATTATATCCTAATGTTTCTGTTTGAACTCCTTTAAATATTTCAGTTGTTCCTTGTTGAGCAGTAATATCAACAATTCCATCCTTTGGTTCAACTAATGGCGGAAGTGCAAGTTCATTTTCTCCAGTAGAGTTATTTAATGCTAATTGATTTGTATGACTTGCATCGCCATTTTCCATATCCATACCTTCCATATTAGCCATATCTTCTTCAGTCATGTTGGAATGATCCATGCCTTCCATATCGGCCATTTCTTCTTCGGTCATGTTGGAATTGTCCATTGCATTTCCATCAGAATCTGAACCACTTGCACTACAGCCGCCAATGATGGCTGCACTTATTAATAATGTAAAAGTCCATAATTTCGATTTCATCTTACTTCCTCCCTCTGTTTATTACAAAAAAACTGTAACAAAAAAATATGCAAAAATTATGGAATTAATAAAATAAATTATAAATTTGGAGAATTGTTGATGAAAAATCCGTAGAATTCAAAAAGTATTCTGAAAATATCCCTAATCAAATACATTCCGTTACTACACAAACCCCGAGTATAAGTGAGTGTGAGGGGAAGTAGGAGAGAGTGAGTTAAGAGTAAGAGATGAAATGAGAAAAATGTCATTAGGACTAATCTTTGTTTATTTATATTTCTATGTATTTCTATCTACATAAAAAGACAGACTTACTTTATCGTAAGCTGTCTTTTTATTTAAAACGATTTTTTATTGTTCATGTTTCCAACTTGTAGATTGTCCTGAAGAAGGGCAACTAGGAAATTTTTGTCCTGCTGTTAATTCAACATGATCACCATCCGCGTCAATATAGTGACCTGTTTCCATAACTGATTCACCTGTTTTGTGAGAGTGTTGATGTTGTGTCATTAATATTTTCCTCCTATTAATGTGATAATGAAATTTCAACAAAATGAAATATCACCAATAGTTAGATTACCCTCAGAGCAGGTCATTATTCGAAGAATATTACAAAGGAACTGAAAAAGTTCCCAATAAACTTCGTTGATTGGTATTTTTAGAACACCTTTTGAATTTTAGGGAGTTATCACCAATACTTCACAAATTTATAGAATCAATTTACTTTTATTGGTAGTAACCCTATGGACTAGAACAGCTACCCTGTCATCAAGCCTTTAAAGCGTCTCAAATACACTTATCGAAAAATCGATTTCCATCAAGAATTGCCATGCCTTCCGTAATAATTTCTGCAAGCCTTTTGTGTGAGTTTGTTAACGTTCTGGAATCTATTACATTTGTTAACTTTCCAGATAATTCAGCACGATTTCGAGCCATTTTTGTATCCAAACGTGATTCCCCTTCCCTGTGTTTATTGCAATTTTCAATAAATTCATTTTACCATTTAAGATTTTATTGTTCTTTATTCCAAAAAGGAATTAATAAGGTTCATCATTAAAATCTAAGTAAATAGAATAACGGTTCTCTTCAAGGAAACTTCCCTTTGTTGTTGAACTAAACTGCCCCTTTAGTTCCATAAGAAAAGAGCTGCCTTAAAGACGGCTCCGATCTTCAGCTAACGCACCCGTTAGTTTAAGTACATTTCTTCACAAACTTATATTAGTTCGCAACTAAGATTTAAGAACATAATTGATAAATTCTGTTTTTTCTTTAGTGTACGCTTCACGATCATTGCTATATTTTTTTGCTAAATTTCTTTTAAGAATAGCGTATTCATCAATAAACTGCTGATTATTCCGTAATAAATCACGAAAAAGTAGCTGATTATCCCACCGTTCTTCTCCCTCAAGTAAAATATGTAAATGTACTACTCGTTTGTCGTTAATTACTTTCACAAAAAATCTTTGCCAAGGTCGATTGTCTATGTTAAGTGGTACATAATTCCAGTCGTGATTAGCTAACAATGAAGATATTTCTTTTATTTTTTGAAATGAATCAATTTTAGCCATTAAATCAATGATTGGTTTAGCTGGTAAATTTGGAATAGATGTACTTCCATAATGTTGAATTTCCGTTATGCCGAAAGTTGAAAGAAGATTAAGAAGAAGTGCTTTTTCCTGATTACCTTTTTCTACCCACTTGGGATTTGGTTCGACAATGTCTATTGTCTCATTAGCCCAAACGGGCCATGTGCTTTCATCATGAATATCTTTCATTTTACTCTCCCTCAAGATTTTAATTTTTTCAGTTTCAGAAAAATCTTTGTGCCTGCATTCTTTTACAAACCTGCCTCGATAAAAGAAAAAGCTGCCTTAAAGACAGCACCGCTCTTCAGCTAACGCACCCTATAGTTCTATAAGAAAAAGGCTGCAACCGCAACCTTCCTTATTGAGAACATGTTAGTTGAAAATGGATTGTACTTTTAAAGCAACTTCTTTCGGTTTAACGTCAAGGAGTGATAGTTTTTCATATCTACCCACATTGGCAAATATGTACCTCTATCTCTATTTTCATTGGTGTATTCTTCACTTTGTCCAGTACCAAAAGTTCCTTCGATAATTTCAGCTAAGAAAAAGTATTGTGTACCGTTAAACTCAACCTTTGCAAAGCACTCATTAACGTTGACTTTTACACCTAATTCCTCAAAGGCTTCTCTTTTTGCCCCTGTTTCAGGATTTTCACCTTCTTCAATTCCACCACCAGGAAAAACATAGTAAACAGAACCGTCCCTATTTCTTTTAATCAGTCCAACCTTGTTATTTTCTACAAGCACAACCGAACCTCTATCTCTCATACATTATCCTCCCTTATCGCATGCACTTTATTTAATTAACCTGCCCCTTTAAAAAAACTGCCTTAAAGACAGCTCCGATCTTCAGCTAACTGACAAAGAACTTGAATATCATTTACAGGCATCGTACTCAATGAAATTTAATTGATTGAAGTAGCATACAGAAAAGGATGAAGCATTCGCTCCTTCACTTTCTGTATTATGGCACATAAATCGAAGAATAGTCTTGGTCTACGACTATCAGATGAACTTTTCCACCTTATTTAAGGGCAGTTTTATCATACTTATACCTTGGCAAAAAGCTCTAAAGGTTTACTGAGCTTTC
This sequence comes from Bacillus sp. B4EP4a, assembly GCF_006680105.1. Lineage (NCBI taxonomy): Bacteria > Bacillati > Bacillota > Bacilli > Caryophanales > Bacillaceae > Bacillus > Bacillus sp. B4EP4a. Next base: position 12,877 of record NZ_VHIK01000047.1, on the reverse strand, counting down.
TTGAAAAGATTGCCTAATCAAAAAGGAGATAGAGCAACATTTTGGTCTAGATCATATTTAAGCAAAAGTTGCAGTACTAAAATACTTGCTTTATTATTTAGGGTATAGTATATTAATTGACACATCAACTATTGAGCTATCAATTATTTTGTCTAACGTATGAAAAGAGGGTGTTTCTTGACGAATTCATGTTCTAATGAATCTTTTATTTTATATATAATGAACTGCCTTAACAAACAGATAAGTTCAAAATTTGAAAGTTGTACGGGCATTAGTCAATCAAGACATGATATCTTATATCAGCTTTATCAAGTTGATGAAATTAGTCAAACAGCACTTCAAAAAGAGGTTAACATTGACGGTGCAGCGATTACCCGGCATTTAAAACAACTTGAAGCGACTGGGATGATTTTAAGACGCAAAGATCCGGAGGATAATCGATTTACTCTTGTCTGTCTTTCAGATCATGGTCGCAAACAAATTATTCTCTACCAAGCTGAAAAGGCTCGTTTTGTCACTTTGATGCTTAAAGATTTTAAAGAAGAAGAACGTCAAGAGTTAACAGATATGCTGACACGCATTCAAAAAAATATAAGCCAAGTCTAACACTTGATTCGTTACAATTTGAAATGAGAATAACTATAAATTAAACTACTAAAGTTAAAAAGAGGAGACTATCAACTATGACTACTACAGCACAATTAACAAATGATTTCAAAGAAATTGTCACTGGACGCCGCTCCATAAAAAATTACGACAAATCCGTAAAAATCAGTAGGGAAGAAATGGAGGAAATACTTACCTTAGCGACACTTGCTCCTTCTTCAGTTAATATGCAACCATGGCGCTTCCTTGTAATTGATAGTCCTGAGGGAAAAGCAACACTTGCACCTCTTGCTCGCTTTAACCAAAATCAAGTCGAAACATCTTCCGCAGTAATTGCCGTATTTGGTGATATGAACAATTTTGATAACGGCGAAGAAATCTACGGTAAAGCTGTAGATTTAGGGCTTATGCCTTTAGAAGTAAAAGAAAACATATTAGCCTCATTTGCTGGATATTTCGAAAAAATCACTAGTGAAGAAATGAAAGAGGTCGTTCTAGTTGATGGTGGTCTTGTATCCATGCAACTAATGCTTGCGGCTCGTGCTTATGGCTATGATACAAATCCAATCGGTGGCTATGAAAAAGACCAAATCGCAGAAGCTTTTGGATTAGATAAAGATCGATACGTACCAGTTATGCTAATTTCAATCGGTAAAGCAGCAGATAATGGCCATCAATCAGTTCGTCTTCCAATTGATAAAGTCGCACAATGGAAGTAATGTAATAAAGAATCCATTCATTAAATTTCAACCGAGTATGTTATTTTCACTTTAATTATATATTAAGTTTATTATGCTTAACAAAAGAGAGGATGACGTTTAATGATTATCATTCATGCCGTATTTAATATTAATCCAGCAAAACAAGATGCATTTCTAGAGGAGATTCAACCGCTAATCGTAGCTTCAAGAGCGGAAAGTGGAAATGTTTCTTACACTCTTCACAAAGCTACAGAAAAAGACAATGAATTTACAATGGTTGAAGTTTGGCAAGATCATCTAGCGGTTGCAAGCCATAATTCAAGTGAGCACTTCACCTCGTTTGTTGGTAAAGCTAAAGAATTCCTTTCTTCACCTTTAAATGTTAACGCATTTGAAGGACAACCATTAAAATAATGAGTTAAAATGTATGGGATTTCCTATATCCCATCTTATAAAACAAAGAGTTGCTGCTTCGGTAAAACAAGCTGCAACTCTTGTTTATTTCCATTCCATTTTCTCGAACATCACGCGCTTATTTGGCGTACATAATCTGTGTGACAATTAACCTAAAAAGTCGATCTCCTCTACGTTAAGGAATCGACTTTTTTTACTTATTCTTCTTAATGAACTCCCTCAGTTTAATAGATAATGCTCACGAATACTCGCTTATTCGCAGGATTTCAAACCACATGGTATAGGTTGCTTTAGATGAACGAAAGAGATAGGACCGTTTTGATAAGATGAGGGCAGATTGAAATAGGGGATCTATTTAAAATCCCATATTATTACATATACTGCACGCATTTTCCACGCTGCCCTTGGAGGCTTTCCCTCCCATGTCTTAACGAGTCATATTCATATGCCCTTTCATTCCTTCGTCATGCCTATCCAAGGGGTGGAGGCCGGTTTTGCTAACGGAACGGGTCATTGCCCTTTTGTTCATTACATCCAGTACTCGTGCTTTCTTTGAATTCCTACGAATAAGCCAATGCTCGTGAATGACAATATCAAAAGGTAAGTTTCATGCTGCTTCTGGAGTGATCGGGTAAACTTTTTCTGGGGAATAGTCAGATCCACTTCTGGCCATTCCCACTAAAACTCAAGTTGTTACTCCAGAATCAATTACTTGTGTTATATTTGCAGCCAAGAAACAAATAACCATGATAATTAAAGCAAACGAAATAACCCCTAAATATTTTTTCATGATTTCCCCCCTTATAGAAATTATGTATTTTTTTATTGATGAAATATCCTGCCCCGATAGTGGAATAAAGAAAAAGCTGCCTTAAAGACAGCTCCGATCTACAGCTAGCGCACCCCTTAATAAAGATAGCCTAAAAAATCTAGATCTCCTTCTTGCCAACCAGACTTACCAACTTCTTTAATCATTAACCCCTCAATTACTTCATAACCTATATCCCTTGTAATTTGACTTACATGGTCAATTTTTAACCATTTACATTTGTTCGTAACTGACTTGTACCCATTTTTTAAATACAACGTTTTGTTGTCAGCAAATAACAATAAAAAGTCAATATTTCTATTGCTACAATACTGTTCAATTTCTAAAAGTAACATCGAGCCTATCCCCTGTGAGCGAGTGTTTTGACTGACACATAAATCAATTAGACCAAGCACTCTTATAGGATTTCCGTTAAGATTCATCACTCTGTAATCTATTCCTACCTGTCCTACAAGTTGATTTTTTTCGTTAAAAACTACAAATCTAAAATGAGGTAATTGTTTAAAATAAATTCTGTTTTTTGGAAAGTCTTCTTGAAAACATTCGCTTAACAATTCTTGTATATTTGAAGTTAAATCATTACCCATCTCATAATCAAATACCATATCTATCTTCACATTATCTTCTCCAATTATCTTCATTAGAGCAGCCCCTCTAGTCTTAAACTAACGTACCTGTTAGTTCTATAACTATAAAATATCTCACTTTTTCTTCTTGCTATAATTCCAGCTCTTTTGTATCTTCCGAATAAAGATGATTTGACCAATGTGATATGCGTTATGAGTGGATACATTTCCAAGTATCTCCCACCACTTCGCATGTGCAGGGAAGCCATTTACTTCACTCTCAACTTTTTCTTCCGTTAATAAATCTTGCCATTGTAACAACACCTCTAAAAGTCGTTCTTTTAAGTCACTAAAACTTTTATTTTCGGGAATTATAAAACTTTTATTATTATCACCTATGGAAGGTACAGCATTAACATGAGATTTTTGGTACCTAGTTTGCCATGTTTCATTCCAATAAAGTAGGTGCTGCACAATTTCAGCAATACTATTACAATTTTCGTTAGGCTTCCAAAACGCTTCTTCCTCTGACAAATTTTCGACCGAGTCAGAAAATGGAAGGTACCAGCTAGGATCATTAGCATTAGCTAATAACTGATCGGATAAGACGTCTTTTGCATGAAACATGCTCTCCACACTCCTTCTTAAGGTTTATCAGAATTTAAATACCTTTATTTACTTTTAATCATTCTCTTTGATATGGTTATTCCCCTCTTTTATTAACTCTTTCCCAACTAACCTGCCCCGATAGTTGCATAAAAAAAGGCTGCCTTAAATGCAGCTCCGATCTTCAGCTTAAGCACCCGTTAGCCATCCATGAAGCGCAAAAATCTGCGCTTCACCACAGAGAATGAAAATTGGTTTCTAGGTCGATAATGTTTTTTATGGCTGGCGAAGAAGGTCGTTGAACTATGGTGTCTTTGAGCCCATCCGTTAGTCTGACTCCGACGACCACGGTGTACCACCGACTGTCGTGCCCTTTATGGGTAGCACTCATGGGAGATTAATCCTTTTTGGGTCGTCGCGCTAGCCTCTACTTAATTTGCTATGATTGGAGGTTTTTGTTTAACGATTTACCAAACTCAATCAGATCACTCATAAGGCTCAGCCTTTTTTAAAAAGCGTTTTTACTGGGTCTATTTTGTTGTGGTTTTTTCTGGATTTTGAGCATTTTTAATTTTCATGGGAGTTTTTAAGGGGTAGCGTCAGGAAAATGCGGATTTATATCGTTAAGGAAATTTCGATACTAAAAATCCCAATTTCTCAGCATTAAAATTGAGAAATTGGGATTTTTTCGTTACTCTATTAAAGCGCTTTTTAACGGAACAATTCTATTCGTCATTCAACAGTTTCATAATCAACCTTCGTTGTAAACTGCTTATTGGTTTAATTTGAATGGCATCCTCTCAGCTCTTTAAACTCCCTCAACTGGGCTCCTGCTGATATTCCGACGGTCAATAACTGCTTCAACAATAAAGATTACTTACTTTTAAAAGAAACTGATCGATACGTTCTTTTTGCCGTAAGTGGTGCCGGAAATGCATTTCGATTAGCTGAAAATATTCCTCTGCATTTAAATATCCCATTCTCCGGTGCTGAACTTTCTGGCTGGCCGGAATGTCAGAGAGCTTTCTCTCTATCTCTTGCATTTTCTCAATGATTTGAAGCAGTCCTTCCTTTACTTCTTCTTTTCCTGTAGGATTTGGCGGTGTGAAATCCGGTGTATCCGGACCTTTTAACCTGATTGGAGGAAACGTTCCTTCTTTGAAAATCGATTCGCCTATTTCTGTTTTTTTACCGCCATCGGAAGTAGTGCCATTAACACATTGCTTAATGGCTTTCAAATGAAGATGAAGGGTGCTCTTTATTATATGATTGTACATTTGTCCTAATAACCATTCATCCTCAGAAGGCTTCCTTGTAAACTCATCTAGCGAATATTTACTTAACTCTTCAATATAGTATGTAGCCACCTGTTCGAATCGCTTCAATATCTCTTTTGTATCCAATAGATTTCCCACTTTCTTTATAATTTTCTTTCTCCTTAATGTTGAGTAGTACGTCCCAATGCTAAACTAAATAACATCTTCTGACATTAACTTCGACTTACTTACAAATAATCCCTTCTATTTTATTCAAGAATATGGTCAATTGCTGAACAAAGGTCAAAGAGCACTCTTCAACTAACCTGCCCCTTTAGTTCATTAAGAAAAACCGAAATTAGATCATTTCGGTTCATCTTTTTTATAAACGGTACGACTTTTTTATAAACAGTACAACTTTTTTTCTAATCCACAATTCCGATTCTTACGCAGTTAAAACATCTATTAATAACCGATAAATCTGAACAACTTTCATTTTCTTTTCATTTGTATATTCCTCAAAACTTTTGCCCTTTTTAAGCCCATTAAAAATCCCCTCTAGATAGTAGTTGTAACATCCATGTTTGTTCGTGGTCTTGTTACACTGCCTACCTTAAGGGGATAATATCACTAGAAAATCCAAGTAGTCTAATTCTCTTGTGTCTATCTTAGTCCATATTGATTTGGACTTGCCCAAAACTTTCGAACTTCTGAGTAAAATAACTTGAAGTAAGATCAGATATATGAACGCCAGTATTCTTTGTTGTATGAATAAAGCGACCATCCCCTAAATAAATACCTACGTGGGTTATCTCTTGACTTAAGTCTGTATCTCTAAAAAATACTAAGTCCCCTGCCTTTGGATCTTTGAGTTTCGGCAGCAAGGAATAGTAATCCGATGCCGAACCACGTTTAACGGAAATGCCCTGCTCCTTCATGACCCAATAGATAAAACCGCTGCAATCCATTCCAATCATCGGATCATATTCTCCGAAAACATAGGTAAATCCACGTAGAGTATATGCATACTTTATGACATCATAAGCTTTATCATAGGAAGCCTCTTGATTTGCATAAAATGGATACAAGGGACTGCTGTATATTTGAAGATACTGCCCCTGCATCAAGCTATCAGTTGGTAAAGCGTTACGCTTTTTGATTGTATCCACCGATACACCGTAATTATCCGAGATACTTTTAAGTGTTTCATTATTTTGAACGACATGCTCTCCCTTAGGTGTATACGTTTTATACGCGGCTTGGTATTGTGCAAAATATTTTTCTGTGGTAGATCTCACCTGAACTGTCTCTGCTCCGTATCCAGAATTAACAAACCGATTTCCCCCCAGATAGATCCCAGCGGTCACGACTTTTGAACTTCCCTTTTCCAGAAAAAATATAACATCTCCAGCCTTAGGAGTATCTGTATCCATTCCTTGCTTATAATAGCCTTCAACTGACAAACGGTCGATGGGCACCTTTTGTCGGGAGAGTACCCAATGAATCAATCCGCTAGAATCAAACCCTTTTATAGGTGTCTCTTCTCCAGCCGTTTTTTTAAATCCAGTAAAAGATTTCGCATAATTCCCAATTTGTTTCCCTCTCTCTGCCCATTGATAGATGGAAGGAGTATAAGCAGTCTGAATGATTCTTAACTTCTGACCCACATATAACTTACCATCCGGTAACCCATTCGTCTTCATTAATTGCTCTGCCGATATATTATAAGTCGCTGCAATCGATTCTACTGTTTCTTGAGAGGATACAGTATGCACTGGATCTGCTGCTTCAACTTTTAAGCCAGATAAAAAAGTAAAAATAACCATGCCTAGTAATAAAAGCAACATACTACCTAATATTCTTTTCCCCATTGTAACCCTTCCTTTATAACAAAAATATCCTTTAAAAAATACAGTCATACAGATTTTCTTCCTTCCTAATGAAATTATGTAATAAAATATCAACTGTATAACTTTAACATAAAAATACTATTAATTGGATTTACTTCCACTTTTATCATTGAACTAACCTGCCCCGTTAGTTGCATAAAGAAAAAGTTGCCTTAAAGACAGCTCCGATCTTCAGCTAACGCACCCTTTAGTTTAACAAGGAACTATCTATTGACATCCAAATAATTACAAAATATAATACATACATATGAATGTATAAATGTGTGGAGGTGATAAATTGGCACGTAATAAATATCCTGAAATAACGGTACAGAGAATATTAGATGCTGCAACTAGACTTTTCCTTGAAAAAGGATGGGACCAGACAACAATCCAAGACATTATTGATGAATTGGGAGATTTAACTAGAGGTGCGTTCTACCATCATTTTAAATCTAAAGAAGATATTATAGATGCTGTTCTCAAACGATTGGCTTCGGAAAATAATCCATTTGAACAAGCAGAGAAAATGGATGGTTTAAATGGTTTAGAGAAACTAAAAACTGCTTTTCAGCTTTCCTTTACTAATAATCAGGGACAGGTTGATGCGATCAAGTCTATCCCATCTATTTTAAAAAGTCCTACACTTATTGCCAATCAATTAATGGAATGTGTCAGAATAGGAGCACCAAGTATACAATCAATTATTGAGGAAGGTGTAGAGGATGGTTCAATTTCCGTTCACTATCCAAAACAATCTGCTGAAACACTTGTGATACTATCGAACATTTGGTTGAGTCCAATTATTTTTTCAGTAAATACAGAAGAATATATGCAAAAGGTAAAACACTTGCAAGAACTATTTAACGGTATTGGTTTGCCAATTATTGACGACCAAATACTAACCTCTCTTGAAACTTGTCACAGAGAAATCTTCAATTTAAATAGGCTGTCATAAGGCAGTTTATTTTTTTGAATATATACATACATATATATGTATGTGGAAATTTAATAATTGGATTGATTTGTATCGGAGTGGGTGTAGCATCAATTATAAGTGGGTGGATGCAGATTCAAATATTTCAACGATTAGAATAAGCTAAAGAAAGGGAGGTAAATATTATGAAGGGTGCTCTAATTGCAGGAGGCGTTTCAGTATTGTTAATAGCCGCAGGAACTATTGAATTTTTCCTTAAAAAAGACTTCGTTCATAAGGAGGACTTAAAAGATGTTTCCAAAATTATTGTGGATAGTGATGTTGTCAACGTTCATCTCAGTTCTGGTGGTTCTAGGATGGATTTTGAGTACTCAGGTAAAAAATCTATTCTAGGTGATCCCAAAGTCGATGTTACATATAAAGGCGATCAAGTTGTTATTAAGGTAAGAGAAGTAAATAATTGGAGACGAATTGCACCAATTAACACAAGCAGAGGAAACTTAGTTCTGTACATCCCATCTATATCAATGAACCAAGTTCAAATTAGTACCGGAGTTGGAAAAATAGATGTTAGATATCCGAGCGAAATAAAAGAACTAACCCTAAATTCAGATGTGGGTACAATTAATGTAGATTCTTTCAAAGGTGAATCTCTAAATGTATCATCAAATGTTGGTACTATTAATTTAGGAACAATCGACGGAAATATCAATGTAGATAGTTTAGTTGGTAGAATAAAAATCGCAGACCTTTCTAATATGAAAGGAAAGAATAATATTAAATCTAATAATGGCACCATAAAAGTAGGAATACCTGGTGAAAAGACTCTTAATGAGGTAGGATTAAATATTTCAACTAAAACTGGAAGAATAATTTCAGAAAACAATAAACTATCAGGAGAAAACATTTATAATGTAGAACAACTTCCCCCAGGGAAGAAAGTCATTAATAGATACAAAGGAGATAAGGAATTAAATATAACTTCCTTTGTGGGTAATATAAAGATTTATTAAAAAGAAAAAGAAGGAGGATTCTCCTTCTTTTTCTGCTTTTTTAAAAGGTCTTCAATTTTCTATATTTCATTATCTTCCAGTGTTTCTCTATTTTTTTAGGATCTCGGAGGAGCTTAGCGTTGGCAGCAGGATTTTTCTTATTCCATTTCATTTCTTCCAAGAAAGTATAAAAAGGTCATCCATTTTACATAAATATATTCCATATCATCCTACTTTCCCTTTGGTACTCATCCTTTTTATCTTACCATTTCTTCTTCAACTAAACTGCCCCGATAGTTGCATAAAAAAAGGCTGCCTTAAATGCAGCTCCGATCTTCAGCTTAAGCACCCGTTAGCCATCCATGAATAGCAAAAATCGGCGATTCACCACAAAGAATGAAAATGGAAGTGTCAATACTGATACTGACCTTAATCCAGTCAACCCTAATCCATAGACTAATTAATTAACGCTCTCGGTTCTACAAGGTTCTGAATGATTTACGCTATAACGTAAAAAAGCCTAACCCCTAAAGGTTAAGCAGACTTACCGCAAGATCTATATTGCTATCACTAACCCTTTTCACTCTGTGGTGGGGTATCGCCTATTGTACAATTAATCTAATTTATATAATTGGCTGCTTATATACTTTGCCCTCGCTTCAATATATTGGCATATAAAATCTGGTTCTTTATCAAATAGATGGATCTGTTCCTTTACATAGGGGTCCTTTAGAACATAGGGCCTTATGAGCTCAAAAGTTTCCTGGATTTTAGGTTTCATAAATTCTAAAGTAAACTGGTTACTTAAGATATCTTCTAATCTTTTTTTGTATTGGTTTCGAAATGTTTTCACATCAAGAATCCGTGCCGTTAACGTATTAAAGCCCTCAATTCTCACATAGTCTTCGTCCATGACTTCTCCATTTATATCCCTTCCCCATGTAGCGTCATAATCCCAGGGAATGACTTCAAAAAGTCCCGTTTCTCCATTCCGATATAACGCATAGTTATGAACGAATCCATCGTAATTTTGCGTGAAAATAACACCTGCGAGCCAGCAAATATACTTTTCAACGTTTATATATTTTACAATCTCCTTTTCAAAGTCTAATCTTGAGATCGTATTGATTTTTATGATTAATTCCTGTAAGGCATTCTCATCCTGAGCTATCCCACATTTTCTCTCATATCCAAACTCAAGCGATTTCTTTATATCTTGATCAAGGTCACTCATTAACGAGAAGTTAGCGTCACCATCCACAGCATAAAATATAGATCCTTTTGGCAGTTTTTGATTCTCTAAAAAATACTCATCGACGGATTCTAATTCTAGATAAAGGCCCTCATTTTTCCCATTTATCATTAAGAAAACAAACCGGGATTTCGGGGATAAACATCCAATTTCCTTAAAAAAATCTAAAGATAATTTATTTCTTATGAATGATGGATCCTTATATTCTGCGTTTAAATGCCATTCTTTTGCGTTTCGAAAAGTATTTGGTTTGTGAAAAGCTATATGATACGACTTTTTGCGAAAACCACGAATATGAGAGCCACGATAAGCTAGATCGATGTCATACCTTTTATTGTTTACGTTTAGCTTTGCAGTAATTGGATCATCACACCAAATATCCCTGCGTAGCTCAGAAAAATCCAAAGGATGAATAAAAAACTTATATTCAGGTAGTTTCTTAGCATGATCCACAGGCATCCTTCCCCTTTCTTTTTCCTATACTCATATGCCAAAAGGGCTGTCAAGGATATTTTTGTCAGTGAGGCGTTTGTCTATTACCACTCTCGTACAAACCACATAGTTTATAGAGGGAAAAGAGCGCATTAATATGCTTTGTCTCATTAACTATGAAATGGAGGTAATGAGTATGTCGAATTTTTGCAATAATGATATACAAAGAGAGGTACACAGGGCTAATTCAAGGGGTTTAAGTGACTTCATGTTCCAGAGTCCACGATCAAACTGCCGTTCTAGAAGAAGAAATACAAATAGGCGCAATACATCAAACCGTCGTCGCACGAGTGACAATCGACGCCGCTGCACCAGCCGGAACCGTCGTCGTACGAGCGACAATCGATGCCGCTGCACCAGCCGGAACCGTCGTCGCACGAGCGACAATCGACGCCGCTGCACCAGCCGGAATCGTCGTCGCACGAGCGACAATCGACGCCGCTGCACCAGCCGGAACCGTCGATGTTGCCGGAACCGGAATTGTCTGTTTGGAAATCGACAAAGATGTTGCTTTGGATTCTGGTAAATATTAACAAACAAAGATACTTTGATTAAAAATGAGATGATAGGATCTTCTCTATCCTATGTAGGTTGCCAACCAGGCGCTTGTAAAGTGAAAATCTACAAAAGCTGAAGAAGTATCCTAATCCGAATTCATTTTGGACAAATCAAAAAGGATCCAGACAAATAAAGGCATGGAATGATAATCATTCCATGCCTTTGAGTTAGAGGTTAAATCCCATCCAACCACTCCTAACTATCACTTTTTCCATACATATAGGTCGTTATTTTTTTACTGTTCACATTTTCTTAGCATTCAATCGTTTTTCCAATGCCTTAATCATGTAAATGCCTTGCTTCACGTAATACCTGGTCGGCAAGAAGGGAGATTAATGACGAATCTGGCATGTTATGGAGGCTATCTGGGCTACTTTTTGGTAATGTCATAACTTCTGTTTGGTGTTTTGTGCTAAATGGCCATCGCTGTGATCCTGCAGGATGCATAGGTTTTTGTTGTATTGCAACTTAAAACACATGTTGGATAGTTATTCATTTCATTTAGTTTAGTAACCGAATTTTTTAATTGTGCATATTCTGTTACCACATGACATTTCAAGTCATCCTTCATTATTTTACACTTGTAGCAGACACTTTTGTGTCTGCTACATTCATGCTCTCAACTTCTTTTAATTCTTCTTCCATCTCACGTAACACTTTCGTAAAAATGTACGATAAGTTATGTACACATTCATTTAAAGATTGTGAGATTGTTGGTTTGATATCCCTTTTTTTATCTGACCTAATGTTTGGCTTCCCTCTTTCATATGCACTTTCCCCTCACAAAAGTGAAAATACCCTATGTACACTATCCATATGAACCTGAAATCTGAACTATTCCAGTAGAAAGGAAGATGTTTAATAATTCTGAATTTCAACCATACTTGTACAATCAAAGTACATAAAAAGGAGTATGAATCATGGCTAAACAAAAAGTGAACATGACTAAAGAAGAAGGAAAAGAATTATAAAAAAAAATTCTCACTCATTCAGAAAAAAAAGGAATCCCAACTTTCCCTAAAAAGAAAAAAGCCTGAAGCATTTTCACTCCAGGCCAGGTGTACCGCAAGATTAATCAAAGCCAGCACTAGTCCGACACCCAATAAATATGGCAAGTACAGTATATACCGCATTACCCTTTTAGCACCTTACGGGGTGTTTTTTTATCCAATGAACAGAGATGGAGACTATTGTGTCATTTTCCTAATTAGAGCATAAGGTGATATTACCCAATTAATTTCCTCCTTAAAAACAATTAAGGAGATGTTTCTATATGTCACGTTGTGAATCAAGTTGTGATGACGGTTTTGGATTTGGTGGAGGTTTCGCCTTTATAGTCGTTTTGTTTATACTCTTAATCATTGTTGGAGCTAGCTTTGTTGGTGGATACGGCGGCGGTGGCTATGGTTACGGGGGCGGTTATGGAGGCTGCTGCTAAAATAGTATGAAAAAAGCCGACCTTTATTGGTCGGCTTCTTCAAATTTGATTCCTATTTCTGGGGAATGAATTTTAAGATGCAGTTCGTAGCGTGGCTTTCTTGAAGGTTTTCTCGATGCTACCCCCTATTGGGGTAGCGTCAGGAAAATGCGGATTTACAACGCTAAGGAAATGTCACCTATTAAAAAAGCCGATTTCCATCTCAAGGAATCGACTTTTTTAGTTATTCTTATTAAACTAACAACCAGTATAAGCACTATTTTCGATTCTTTACCACTATTTTAAATAATTTTATAATATTCCATGATGAATCCACCTATAAAAAATTTTTTATAAACTAA